>JBEKJF010000469.1:0-3527 GCA_050011375.1 Candidatus Sulfotelmatobacter sp. | reverse complement strand
CGCCTTCTCAGAGTACTTCGAGATAACGAAAGAAGCCGCCCGCAACGCATGCAAGAGGATCGTAGGCATACACAGCGAGGCCTTTTACGACGTGGCCCAGAAGGTCCGCATATCGAGCTAGCCCTACACGCATCGTAGGCCGACCAAGCGAACGAGCGCGACCCTAAATATCCAGATTCTTCACATCCAGCGCATTCTCTTCGATGAACTTCCGCCGCGCCTCCACATCTTCGCCCATCAGAGTAGTAAAGATGGTCTCGCACTCGGCAATGTCTTCCAGCTTCACCGAAAGCAAAGTACGCCGCTCCGGGTCCATGGTCGTCTCCCACAACTGCGGAGCCGTCATCTCACCCAGGCCTTTATAGCGCTGCACATCATAGCCACGGCTGCCTTCTTTTTTCACATATTCAAACAGCTCGCGAGCCGTAGCCTTCTCGACCGGCTCGATCACAGCGCGAGTCTTTGAACCAGAACCAGATCCAGGCGCAGCCTTGGCAGTTTTCTTCCCAGACTTCCCGTCGGACTCGCCCGCTTCGGACTCCGCGCTCTCCTCTTCCGCTTCTTCCTCAGCGGCGGCCGCTGCGCCCTTCACCACAGCCTCAACCACAAACGGCGGTTCCAGGTAAGGCTCGATCTGTTTGAACTTCGAAAGCAACTGCCGGTACTCCGCGCTCGAAGCCAGCTCCCAATTGATCTTGTGTTCCGACCCCTGCGAGCTCACGAAGCGCAACTCCCACAAGTTGTGCTCTTCGTCGAACACAGCTTCCACACTCTTGAACTTTCTGTCTTTCTGCAGCTTCTTCAATTCGCGTTCCAGCCGCTCGATCTTCTTCGGAGGATTTTTCTTGTCACCCTCAAAATCCGCATGCTTCGAAAAATCCAGCCGCGGCAGCAATTCGGCGACGCTCTCATCGCGCAGCCGCTTGTTCACCTTGTCGAAGAAGTTCAGATATTCCTTCAGCACGCTCATAAAGCGAGTCAGGTTCGCGCCCTCCAGCTTGGCCGCGCCCTCGCCATAACGCACGATCAGCCCGTCCGCCGCGCGTTTCAGCATGACTTTGTCAAAGGCATCGTCGTCCTTGATGTACTGCATCGACTTGCCCTTCTTAATCGAGTACAGCGGCGGCTGCGCAATAAACACGTTCCCGCGCTTGATCAGCTCCTGCATGTGCCGGAAGAAAAACGTCAGCAGCAGCGTGCGGATGTGCGACCCGTCCACATCGGCATCGGTCATCAGAATAATTTTGCCGTAGCGAACCTTCGTAGGATCGAAATCATCTTTAGCAATGCCGGTACCGAGCGCCGTGATCATCGCCCGAATTTCTTCGTGCGCCAGCATCTTGTCGTAGCGCGCTTTCTCGACGTTAAGAATTTTTCCCTTGAGCGGCAGAATCGCCTGAAAGCGCCGGTCGCGCCCCTGCTTCGCAGTCCCACCGGCGGACTCGCCCTCAACCAAAAACAATTCGCACCGGTTCGGGTCGCGCTCCGAGCAATCCGCCAGCTTTCCCGGCAGCCCACCCGAATCGAGCGCGCCTTTGCGCCGCGTTAGATCCCGCGCCTTCCGCGCCGCTTCGCGCGCCCGCGCCGCATCCACAGCCTTGTTAATAATCTTCTTAGCGACAGGCGAGTTCTGCTCAAAGAACGCCCCCAACCGCTCATTAATAAATGCTTGAACGATTCCCCCAATGTCGGAATTCAGTTTGCCTTTGGTTTGTCCTTCGAATTGCGGCTGCGGCAGCTTTACGCTGATCACCGCTACCAGGCCTTCGCGCACATCGTCGCCGGTGAGATTTTCTTTTACATCTTTGAACAAGCCCATTTGCTGCCCGGCATAATTAATCGTGCGCGTCAGTGCCATGCGGAAACCGGAAAGATGCGTTCCCCCGTCAACGGTATTGATGTTGTTGGCGAAGCTGAAGACTGACTCCGAATATCCGTCGTTGTATTGCAGGCCGATTTCCATGTGAACGTTGTTGCGGTCGTCCTCCATGTAGATCGGCTTTTCGTGCAGCACCTGCTTGCCGCGATTCAGATGCTTGATAAACTCTGCGATGCCGCCGTTGTACTTGAAGTCTGTGTGCTTGGCCTCGCCGGTCTTCGCATCGGTCGAGCGCTCGTCGGTGAGAGTGATCAGCAGTCCCTTGTTCAAGAATGCGAGTTCGCGCAAGCGCTGCGCCAATGTGTCGTAGTTGTATTCCGTCGCGGTAAAAATACTTCGATCGGGAAGGAAGTGAACTTTAGTGCCGCGCCGCTTGGCAGCGCCCACCTTCTTCATCTTGCTGGTAGGTTCGCCCTTGGAGTAAGTCTGTTCCCAGGTCGCGCCATCGCGCCAGATTTCGAGATCGAGTTCTTCGCTCAGCGCGTTCACGCAAGAAACGCCCACGCCATGCAGCCCGCCCGAAACTTTATAAGTGGACGAATCAAATTTCCCGCCGGCATGCAGCGTAGTCATCACCACCTGCGCCGCGGAAACTTTCTCCCCGTCGATGACCATGTCATCCACAGGAATCCCGCGCCCATCATCCACAACAGTGACGCTATTGTCGATGTGGATGGTTGCTTCGATCTTGGTCGCGAAGCCGGCGAGAGCTTCGTCAACGGAGTTGTCGACCACTTCATAAACGAGATGGTGCAAGCCGAGGTCGCCAGTCGAGCCGATGTACATGGCCGGGCGCTTGCGAACAGCTTCCATGCCTCCGAGCACTTTGATCGAGTCGGCGTTGTAGTCGCTGTTGCCGCCGCCGTTTCCGCTGGTGATCGGGGTTACGATTCCGTTTTTTGTTTTGGTTTCGACGATGGGAGTATTAATCTCTTTGGTGGCCATTCCGCTCCGCGGGACATGCCCCGATTTTCTCTCAGAACTGAGCCCGGTTCTAGCTTGAAATATGTGTTAGAAAATTCGCCCTAACCCAACTCAGGAGTGCGCCCACGAATCGACTTCAAGTTGTTGAAATGTCTTATACTTAGGTTCGTTTGGCGACTAACGAAATTATACCACGAATGAGTGGATTTTCCGAGGCCCGGAAGGGCCGGAATCGGGGCAGTTAGCATCATTTTGGGACTGGTGAATTTTCACGTCTTGACCGCATTTTCCGATCCCTTTTTCACTGCGTTGCTTGTGCTACAATTACAATACATCTGTGCTACGGAGTCCTCTATGGCTAACATCGTTCGTCCTGCGAATCGGGAGCTTTCAAGGCGTTCCTCTTTCCGCCAGAGCAAGTTTAAGGAAGTTTTGGTCATGGCGGAGCGTGAGGGTTTGCTTGCGGGCGGACGCACGCAAGTTGTTCGCGGCCGCATGCCGGAGGCGCTTGTCTCTCAGGCCAAGAAGCGAACCGGCATCAAGTCAGATACGGACTTGATCGAGATCGCGCTCGCCAATATCGCCGTGGGAGATGACTACGCCGATTGGCTGCTTTCCCAGCGAGGTACGATCGATCCTGAGGTCGATCTTGAGTTCTGAGCTTTGGCGTAGCCTTCAGCGTTACAAGCCTGAAAAGCACGCTCGGCCTCTTCAGCGGCGACCT
>JBEKJF010000468.1:0-3554 GCA_050011375.1 Candidatus Sulfotelmatobacter sp. | reverse complement strand
CATTATTCGCGGGAGAATCCTTTGCGCGATGAGACGTCGCGCGGTCCACCTTTGATCACGCCAGCAAACTCCAGCAGAGGATTCTTCTCCTCGCGCGAAAGGGAGTTCTCCACGGCTTGGCGAACAACTCGACCAACTGGCAGCCCGGTGCGGCGCGATTTCTGGCGGAGCCTATCAATTAGCTCCTGCGGCAGGCGAATTGTAACTGTATTACTCATATGGCGAAATTGTAACACACTGGCCCACGCCCCCGTAGTTAACCATCACTCCGTCAAAAAACATCCCTTACCTTATTAGCTTCGAATTGCACGCTCCGCATGCAGTTGCTGCAGCGCCCGTATATTCAATTCGCCCCGCTGCAGCGCCGCAATCCCTTCCGCAGCCGCGCGTGCCGCCGAAAGCGTGGTAATCGTGGGAATCCGCGCCATCACAGCAGCGCGCCGGATCGCTCTCTCGTCAAACCAGGGTTCAAGTCCCGTAGGCGTGTTCACGATGAGATGAATGCGCTGGCCCTTGATGAAATCAACCACGTTCGGGCGTCCTTCCTTCACTTTGTAAACGCGATCCACTTTCATCCCCGCGGCTTCGATCACATCCGCGGTGCCTGAAGTCGCGACCAGCTTGAAACCCATATCTACAAACTTGCGCGCCACTTCAGCCACGTGGCGTTTGTCATGGTCCGTCACGCTGATAAAGATGGTCCCTTGCGTCGGCAACTTCTGCCCCGCAGCCAGCTGCGCCTTGGCAAACGCTTCGCCGAAACTGTCGCCGACCCCCATCACTTCGCCCGTGGATTTCATCTCCGGCCCCAGCACCGTATCCACGCCAGGGAATTTATTCCACGGAAACACCGGCGACTTCACGTAATAGTGGCTTCCGGTGTCGAGATCGGTGCGCCGGTCGATATTCTCTGGCAAGAATTCGCGCAGCTTGCGTCCAGTCATCAGCCGCGCCGCAATCTTTGCCATCGGAACTCCGGTCGCTTTCGAAACATATGGCACGGTGCGCGAAGCCCGCGGGTTCACTTCGAGCACATACACTGTTCCGCCCTCCGCGCCATTTCCCGGCGTGCCGCCGCTGCCACGCGGAATCGCGAACTGAATGTTCATCAGCCCAATCACCTTCAGCGCGCGCGCCAGCTTGAACGTGTAATCGCGCATACGCTCCATAAGAGGCTGCGGAATATCCACCGCCGGCAGCACGCACGACGAATCGCCGGAGTGAATGCCAGCCTCCTCGATATGCTGCATAATTCCGCCGATCACCACGTCTTCGCCGTCTGAGAGCGCATCTACATCGATTTCAATTGCATCTTCGAGGAAGTGATCGATCAGCACCGGACGATCGTGCGAGTACTCGACCGCCTCTTTCATGTAACGCACCACAGATTCTTCGTCGTACGCAATCACCATCGCGCGCCCGCCCAGCACGTAGGAAGGCCGCACCACCACGGGATATCCCACGCGCTTCGCGCCCTCAACGGCTTCTTCGAGCGAGGTCGCCATCATTCCCGCCGCCTGCGGAATTTCCAGTTCTTCCAGCAGTTTGTTGAAGTGCTTGCGATCTTCCGCCAGGTCAATCGACTCCGGAGACGTCCCTATAATTTTTACGCCCGCCGCCTTCAGCGGCAATGCCAGGTTCAGCGGAGTCTGCCCGCCAAATTGCACGATCACGCTCACCGCCGCGCCCTTCGAGGTCTCGTGCTGGTAAATCGCCAGCACATCTTCGAGCGTCAACGGCTCGAAGTACAGCCGGTCGCTAGTGTCATAGTCGGTCGAGACCGTCTCAGGATTGCAGTTGATCATGATCGTCTCGTAGCCATCTTCATGCAGCGCGAATGAAGCGTGGCAGCAGCAGTAGTCGAACTCAATTCCCTGCCCGATGCGGTTGGGCCCGCTGCCTAGAATGATCACCTTCTTCTTGTCGGTCGGCGCGGCCTCGTCTTCGTCTTCGTATGTCGAATAAAGATATGGAGTGAAACTCTCGAATTCCGCGGCGCAGGTGTCGACGCGCTTGTAGACGGGCATCACGCCGTGTTTCTTGCGCAGGTGCCGGACTTTGTCCTGTCCCTCCAGCCGCCATATGTTCGCCAAACGTCCATCCGAAAATCCCATGCGCTTGGCCTCGCGCAGCACCTCGGTCGGGATCGACTCCATCGGATGCTTCTCCAACTCAAGCTGCATGTCGTTAATTTCTTTGAGTTGGTAGAGAAACCACGGGTCCATCGAGGTCATCTTCGCGATCTGCTTGACGGTGTGTCCCTGCCGCAGCGCGTACTGTATGTATGCCAGCCGCTCCGGATGCGGCGTCACCAGCCGTTGCGTCAGGATCTTCGGCTCAATCTTGTCAGCACCGGCCTTCTTGCCAGTGTCGAGCGAGCGAATGCCCTTCATCAGCGCTTCTTTGAACGTGCGGCCAATCGCCATCACTTCGCCCACAGACTTCATCTGTGGCCCCAGGTTCTCGTCGGCGCCGGGAAATTTCTCGAACTGCCATTTCGGAATCTTCACGACAACATAATCGAGTGTCGGCTCGAAACACGCCGGAGTCTTGCGTGTGATGTCGTTGGGGATCTCATCCAGCGTGTACCCGACGGCGAGCTTCGCGGCAATCTTCGCAATCGGAAAGCCGGTGGCTTTGGATGCCAGCGCAGAAGATCGCGAGACGCGCGGGTTCATCTCGATCACAACCATCCGCCCCGTCTCAGGATTCACGCCGAACTGAATATTCGACCCTCCGGTATCGACGCCAATTTCGCGGATCACTGCAATCGACGCATCGCGCATCGCCTGATATTCGCGGTCAGTAAGAGTCTGCGCGGGAGCGACTGTGATCGAATCGCCGGTATGCACGCCCATAGGATCGAAGTTCTCGATCGAACAAATGATGATGACGTTATCTTTGGTATCGCGCATCACCTCCAGTTCGAATTCCTTCCATCCCAAAACCGACTCTTCAATCAGCGCCTCATGCACCGGAGAAAAATCAAGCCCGCGCGCGAGCACCTCAACCATCTCCTCGCGGTTGTAAGCGATACCGCCGCCCGAACCGCCCAGAGTAAACGAAGGCCGCACGATCACTGGAAAGCCAATCTTGCCGGCAAACTCCAACCCATCTTTCGTGTTGTTAACCAGCGCCGACTTGGGCACGTCGAGCCCAATCTTTTGCATCGCGTCTTTAAAGAACAGACGGTCTTCGGCTTTCTTAATCGCCGCAACGTTAGCGCCGATCAGATGCACATCATATTTTTCAAGCACGCCGCCGTCGGAAAGTTCAATCGCAAGATTGAGCGCAGTCTGTCCGCCGACAGTGGGCAGCACGGCAAAACCAGCGCCCGGCGCCATTTCCCGCTCAATGCGAATGATCTCTTCCAAATATTCAAGCGTAAGCGGTTCAATATAAGTGCGGTCGGCAACCTCCGGATCGGTCATGATGGTCGCCGGATTCGAGTTGGCCAGCACCACTTGATAGCCCTCAGACTTAAGCGCCTTGCAAGCCTGCGTGCCAGAGTAATCAAACTCCGCCGACTGCCCAATAATGATGGGCCCGGAGCC
>JBEKJF010000467.1:0-3555 GCA_050011375.1 Candidatus Sulfotelmatobacter sp. | reverse complement strand
AACCTGATCCGCGAGACTTTCATGCTGCAAGGCATGACGGCTGTGCAGGCTTATGACGGCGCGGCCGGGTGGCTGATCCAGCCCTTTGGCGGAAAGAAAGACCCGGAGTTGATGGGCGAGGATGACCTGCGTGACCTGCTGCTGGACGCCGACTTCGACGGCCCTCTTGTGGATTATAAAGAGAAGGGCAGCACTGTCGAGTATATGGGCCACGATGTTGTGGACGGCGACGATGCGCTACGGCTTAAGGTGACGCTGAAAAATGGCGACATCATTTATGTCTACCTGGATCCCGATACCTATATCGAGATCCGCCGCGAGATCCAGCAGTTTATCCGCGGCTCGGTGCGCGACCGCGTGGTGGGCTTTGGTTCTTACAAGCCTGTGGCGGGCGTGATGTATCCCTTCTCGATCTCACAGGGGTCGAAGAGCCATCCTGACGAGCAAACAACCACCATTCAGAAGATCGAGCCGAACGTCACCATCGATCCGGCGGACTTTAACGTGCCGGCATCGCTGAAAACTGAGGAAAAGAAGTCCGGCATGGTCGGTGTTCACTAATTCGCTGAAATGAAGACCACACTCAAAAACACTAGTTCGCGCATGCGTCGCGCGGTATTTGTTCTGGCGGCGGTGTCGTGCCTCAGCGCGTTCACCTACGCACAAACGGCAGAGGAACTGATCAACAAGAACATCGAAGCCAAAGGCGGGATGGAAAAAATTAAGTCCGCCAAGACCCGGCGTATGAGCGGTCGAGTGAAGAGTGCCAGAGGTCGTACAGTCGCCTTCACGCAAACCAACGCCCGTCCCGATTTTGTTCGTCAAACCGTCACCATACAAGGTATGACGGCGATCCAGGCTTACGACGGTTCGACCGGCTGGCAAACTCAGCCCTTCCGTGGGCGCAAAGATCCCGAGTTGATGGGCGAGGATTCGGCGAAGGACTTGCTTCTCGCCTCCGATTTCGATGGTCCGCTCGTCGACTATGCCGAAAAAGGCAACAAGGTCGAGTATCTCGGGCACGATCTTGTAGATGGCGATGACGCCCTCCGGCTGAGGGTCACGCTGAAAAATGGCGACATTATTTATTACTTTCTCGACCCCGATACTTACCTCGAAATCCGCAGGGAGATTCGGCAGTTTGTCCGCGGCTCAGTGCGAGAACGCGTGGTGGACATCGGCTCTTACAAGCCGGTGAACGGAGTCATGTATCCCTTCTCGATTTCCGAGGGATCGAGAAATAATCCTGGCGCACAGACGACTACGATTGAAAAGATTGAAGTGAACATACCTATCTCAGATTCGGACTTCGCTCTGCCGGCGTCGCTCAGGACCGAGGAAAAGAAGTCAGGCATGGTCGGGGTTCACTGATTTGTTCACTGATATCGCAGAGATGAAGAAACCGACGAAAAATCGCTGACGTGGAAAAGGACTCGTAACTATGAAAGCATCTGCTCGCAATTCCTGGGGAGTGATGGTGTTAATCGCCGGAGCCGCGCTGTGCTCGCCCGGGCAGGCCGCGAACCAGGCTGCCTATCGCTTCGACTCGGCGACCGTTTCCGGCCTGCCTGCCCGCAACATCGGCTCGGCCACCATGAGCGGACGCATCGCCGCGCTGGACGCGGTGGAAGAAGATGGCCGCATCACTGTGTTCGTGGGCGCAGCCAGCGGCGGAGTCTGGAAATCGGTGAACGGTGGCACCACTTACAAGCCGGTGTTCGACCGCGAAGATGTGCAGTCGATTGGCGCGGTAGCGATTGATCCGTCGAATTCAAAAACGGTCTGGGTGGGCTCCGGCGAAGCCTGGACACGTAACAGCGTGTCGGTGGGCGATGGCGTGTACAAGTCAACCGATGGCGGCGAGAACTGGACCAACATTGGTCTGAAAGACAGCGAACACATCGTCAAGATTCTGGTGAATCCAGCAGATGGCAACGACGTGTTGGTCTGCGCCACCGGGCATTTGTGGGATGACAACGATGAACGCGGAGTCTTCCAGACCAGCGACGGCGGCAAGACCTGGAAGAAAGTTCTGGCGGGCGCAAACGGTTCGAGCGGCTGCGCCATGATCGCGCGTAGCAAGCAGGAACCGAAAACCATCTACGCGGCGATGTGGGATTTCCGGCGGCAAGGCTGGACGTTCCGCTCGGGAGGCCCGGGCAGCGGGCTGTTTAAATCCATTGACGGTGGCGCGACCTGGAATGAAATCAACGACAGCAACGCCAAGGGACTGCCGGCGAAACCGTATGGCCGCATTGCAGTGCAAGTCGCGCCGTCGAAACCGCAGGTCATCTACGCGAACATCGAAGCGGAGAAGGGAAGAGGGCTCTACCGCTCCGACGATGCCGGAGCATCATGGACCAAGCTCGATGCCAGCAACTATATGGTTTGGCGTCCTTTTTATTTCGGCAACCTGATCGTCGATCCGAAAGATGAAAACAAAATTTTCAAACCCGATCTCATTTTGCTGTTGAGCAACGATGGCGGAAAGACCTTTAACGTAGTTTCCGGCGGAGCGCACGGCGACTTCCACGACGTGTGGATCAATCCCAAGAATCCGAATGTCGTGATTGCTGGCGACGATGGCGGCTTGTGGCGCAGCGAAGACGGCGGCAATCGCTGGAAGCACCAGATGAACCTGCCGGTTTCTCAGTTCTATCACGTGAGCACCGACAACGCCGATCCGTACCACGTCTACGGCGGCTTGCAGGACAACAGTTCGTGGGTCGGCGATTCCACATATCCGGGCGGCATCACAAACTCCCGCTGGGAAAACATGTTCGGCGGCGACGGTTTCTGGATGTTCGAAGACACCTCAGATCCAGATTACCTTTACGCCGAGGCGCAGGGTGGCGAGATTGGACGCGTGAATCGCTACACGCACGAGACTCGCGACATCCATCCCTGGCCGAATTACAACGAGAAGAAGCTGCGCTTCAACTGGAACACTCCGATTCACATGAGTCCCAACGAGAAAGGGACGCTTTACATTGGGGCGCAGTACTTATTCCGCTCGCGCGATCACGGGCAGTCTTGGGACCGGATCTCTCCGGACCTGACGACCAACGATCCGGAGAAGCAGAAGCAGGAAGAGTCCGGCGGCGTCACCGTTGACAATTCCTCGGCCGAAATGCACACCACCATCTATTCAATTTCAGAGTCGCCGAAGAACGGCCAGATCATCTGGGTCGGCACCGATGATGGGAACGTGCAGGTCACGCGAGATGGCGGGAAGACCTGGACGAACGTGGTGGGCAATATCAGTGGGCTGGGAAAGAATTCCTGGGTCTCGACCATTGAGGCCAGTCGCTTCGACGAAGGCACTGCCTATGCCACGTTTGATCGTCACACCTTCGGGGACATGAAGCCATACCTATACAAAACTACGGACTATGGACAGACGTGGACCGCGCTTCCAGCGCAGGAGGGCGGCGTGCGCGGCTACGCGCACGTGATCAAGGAAGACACGGTCAACGGCAAAGTACTTTTCCTGGGCACAGAATTCGGGCTATGGATTTCAGCGGACGGCGGGCAACGCTGGGCTCAATATAAGGG
>JBEKJF010000466.1:0-3623 GCA_050011375.1 Candidatus Sulfotelmatobacter sp. | reverse complement strand
GCCGCGCTCTTAGTCCAGCGGCTCCGGCTCCAGCGCAATATTAGTTTCGCCCGCAGCCTTCTTCTGCGCGTATTTCTTCATCCAGGCTTCCCAGCTCTTGCCGGCGGCGGTGTCGCGTCCAGTAAATGCCAGCGCGGCAATGTCGGCGTAAGAGACAGAGATTTTCTCGTTCGAGTTTTTCGGATAGAGTCGAACGAGAGAGTCTTTCAAATTCGCCGCAGTGCGGCGGTCGAAAAGATAGCCTTCAATCTTCGATCCATCTTTGCGAGTGATCGTGACGTCCCCGCGATAGTCAAAAGCCTTTTCAAGCGCGACCCGAATTTCTTCGTCGCTGGCGAGTTGCGGAATCCAGCCTTCAAGTTGTTCGTGGGCGGTGCCGGGGGCGACTTCCAGCGCGTCAGGATTAACGTGGGGTACGGCTTGCGCAGCGGAGTGGTCGATGTGGCCGGACTCTTTGCCTGTCATAGAAGAAAAATGTGGGAACAGCCGCCCCGGTTGTTAGGCTCGAGTCCCCTGCAAAGTCGACTCGCTAGTCGGCGCGATCTGCACCAGCGGATGCACCGGCTCCTGATGCTCTTCCAGCAACCGCAGCGCTTCTTCATCGCGATAGCTGCCAAACAGAGTCCCTTTCACGGTAGCCAGAAATCCGCCAAGCGAACTAAATGTGGCATTCACCGCCGAGGCTTCATATCCGCTATGCACCATGCAATTCGCGCAAGCGGGATTGCCGGATTCCGTGCCGTAGTTGCTCCAATTCGTGGTCGAGAGCAGTTCAGCAAAAGTCTCCGCGTAACCATCCTGCAGCAGGTAGCAGGGCTTCTGCCATCCGAAAATGTTATACGTCGGCATGCCCCACGGCGTGCAAGGATAAGTACGCTTGCCCATCAGAAATTCGAGAAACAGCGGCGAGAGATTGAACTTCCAGTCCCTTTTGCGGTTCGACAGGATCGCGCGGAACATGCGTCGAGTGCGGGCGCGCCCAAGAAAATGTTTTTGGTCGGGAGCCTTGTCGTAAGAATATCCCGGCGAGAGCATCATGCCCTCAAGCCCCAGCTCCATCATGTCATCGAAGAACGCGCGAACAGACTTCGGATCGGCGCCGTCAAATAGCGTGGTGTTGGTTGTCACGCGGAAGCCGCGCCCCAGCGCTTCTTTGATCGCGTCGACGGCAATATCGTATCCGCCTTCGCGGCAGACGGCGAGGTCGTGCTCTTCGCGCTGCCCATCGAGGTGAACGCTGAAGGTCAAATATTTGCTCGGCTTGAAGAGATGAATTTTCTCCTTCAGCAGCAGAGCGTTCGTACAGAGGTAAATATATTTCTTGCGCGCGACCAGGCCTTCCACAATCTCAGCGATCTGCGGATGCATCAGCGGCTCGCCGCCAGGGATCGACACCATGGGAGCCCCGCATTCGTCCACCGCGCGAAAACATTCTTCCGGAGAAAGATCCTTCTTCAGGATGTGGGCCGGATACTGAATCTTGCCGCATCCCGCGCAAGCCAGGTTGCAGCGAAACAAAGGCTCAAGCATCAGCACAAGCGGATACTGCTTACGCCCGGCAAGCTTCTGCCGCAGGACGTAAGACGTAACAGTCCACATCTGTGATACGGGAACAGCCATTATCGGTCGGAACTCCTGTGCTTATATCTTATCAGGGCAAGGTGATTAGGTGTGGAGAAGCCGCCCGGAGGTGCCGGAATTTGAAACCAGGGGACGTTGGTGGATCGGGAAGGGCACGAGTTCCACTCGTGCCGTTAAGCGTTTCGAAAGTGAAAGCGGCTTTCAGCCGCTGAGGTTTGCCGTCTCCGGTTGACGAGGTGAGGACAGCAGAAAGTGTGAAATGCCTCTAGGGGCGCACCTTTGATCCCTTATGCCACCTCCGACAGAGGCTGCCGCATCCTTCGCGGTGTTCGAAGCAGCCCGCCCTGAGCCAATCCGAAGGGTGCGCATTCCGACCGCCGACGCGCTGCGACTGTTGTTCCAAGAAATAGACCCAAGCTCACCAAAAAGCCAAAGCCCCGAGTAGCGCTCGGGGCCTCGAGATACTAAACGGCGTTTGCCAAACATCTACAATGATAAATATTCGCACGCAATTGTCAACAAATTTAGCTGCCGAGTAACCCGAGGAGGGCAAGGGGGTTGAACCCTAATGGCTGCAAAGCCACTCGACATTTGGCAAACGCCGTCCAGTACCCACTGGCAATGCCCTCCTAAACGGATCGCTCACCGTCTAACATTTTATGGTGGCGCACCCGCGAAACGAATTGCGTGCCCATAAATATTTCGGGGACCGTACCAAATCGGGAGAACAAAATGCTCCCGCGCGTTTACACCCGATAAAACAGCACTCTCCCCGCCGGCTCCAACTGCTGCATGAAATCGAAATCGCTGACGTTTCGCGTCAGCAGCGTGCAGCCGTGGCGCCGCGCGGTTACGAATAGCAGGGCATCATTCAGCAGGCGTCGGCGCTGAGCTTTGTCGAGGCCTAGCAGCCGCGCCAAAGTGCCGGAGAGAATCCCTGCCTCGCGCCAGATTGCCGCGTCGGGAGCGATGGTTCGCTGGATCGGACGCCGGTCGAGGACGCCAGCGATCTCGTCAATTAACCGTCGGGTCTTTGGATGGGACGGATCGAGCAATCCCACGCCCGAAGCCAATTCGGCTTCCGTTACCGGAGAATGCCATGCCTCGACCGCGCGCAACATCAGTTGCCCCGTCACGGGAAACCGGCCTTGGAGAACATCGATGCAAACGGTTGTGTCGTAGAGCAACTTGGCAGGCTTTACCCTGATTGCTTCAAGCCCGATCGTTTCAAGAAAGTCCAGTTCCGAGTCAGGTCGCCGCTGAAGAGGCCGAGCGTGCTTTTCAGGCTTGTAACGCTGAAGGCTGCGCCACAGCTCAGAACTCAAGATCGACCTCAGGATCGATCGTACCCTGACGGGAAAGCAGCCAATCGGCGTAGTCATCTCCCACGGCGATGTTTGCGAGCGCGATCTCGATCAGGTCCGTATCCGACTTTATGCCGGTCCGCTTCTTAGCTTGGGAGACAAGCGCCTCCGGCATCCTGCCGCGAACCACTTGTGTGCGGCCGCCGTCCAGCAAACCCTCGCGCTCCGCCATGACCAGGACTTCCTTGAACTTGCTTTGGCGAAAAGAGGAACGTCGTGAATGCTTCCGGTTCGCAGGACGAACTGCAAGCTTTGCCATTAAGAGCTCCGTAGCACAGATATATCGTAATTGTAGCACAGATAAAGTGGCGAAAAAAGGAAGCGGAAAATGCGCTCGAGACGTGAAAATCCACCAGTCCCAAAATGGTGCTAACTGCCACGATTCCGGCCTCGTCGGGCCTCGGAAAATCCACTCATTCGTGGTATAATTTCGTTAGTCGCTAAACGAACCTAAGTACAAGACATTTCAATAACTTGAAGTCGATTCACAGGCGCACTTCGGAGCCAGGTTGGGGCGGGTTCTCTACGTCAGTTTTCCAGGTGTAACCGGGCCCGGTTCTGAGAGAAAGACGGGGCATTCTCCCGCGGAGCGGAATGGCCACCAAAGAGATTAATACTCCCATCGTCGAAACCAAAACAAAAAACGGAATCGTAACCCCGATCACCAGCGGAAACGGC
>JBEKJF010000465.1:0-3627 GCA_050011375.1 Candidatus Sulfotelmatobacter sp. | reverse complement strand
TTCGTGCTTGGTGCCGGAGTGATATAGATCCGTGAGCTTGTCGAAAGTAAGCTTGCCATCGCCTTTCGCGGGGCCGAGCAGATGAGCCTCGGCGCCTCCATCGGCAGGGAGTTCAGCGAGCTTGCGCATGTGTTCGTATCCAGCTTTCGCAGGATAACGGTTGCGCAGGCCGCGTCCGCCGGTGACCATTTGCAGGGCGGTGTTGAACATACCTGCGTAGAATCCGTGTTCGAATCCCTGATGCATGTTGCGGACTTTCCAGAGTTCTTCTTTGATCCAACTGGATTCGACTTTCTTCTGGAACTCGCCGAGCGTGGCGGCGGACGAATCATCTTTCTTCAACGCTTCGAAAGCAGTCTCGGCGGCGAGCATGCCGCTCTTGATCGCGAGATGAATGCCCTTGAGCCGCGCTGAGTTTAAAAAGCCGGCGGAGTCTCCGAGAATCATCCAGCCATTGCCGGCGACGGGCGGAATCGCCCACCAGCCGCCATACGGCATGGACTTCGCTCCGTAGCGAATCATCTTGCCGCCTTCCAGCAGCTTCGCCACCAGTGGATGCTTCTTGAATTCCTGCAACACGCGCTGCGGGTCGAGGCGCGGATCTGGATAGTCGAGTCCAGTGACAAAGCCGAGCGAGACGACATTGTCTTTACCGCCGTAAATCCACGCGCCGCCGTATTCTTTCGTGGTGAGCGGCCAGCCCATCGTGTAGATGACTTCGCCCGGCGCGATGCGGCCGGAGGGAACTTCCCAGAGTTCTTTCACGCCGACGCCGTAAGTTTGCGGGTTGGCATTTTTCGCGAGATCGAATTTGTTTACGAGTTGCTTGGTCAAAGATCCGCGCGGACCTTCGGCGAGGATAACGATCTTGGCATTCAGGTCGTAACCGGGTTCGAAGTTGGATTTCTGGTGACCCTCTTTGTCCACGCCTTTGTCGTCGGTGCGAACGCCGGTTACACGGTCGCCGTCGAACAGCAATTCGGACCCGGCGAATCCGGTAAAGATGGTGATGCCAGTCTCTTCCACCTTGCCGCCCAGCCACTTCACGAAACGGTTGAGCGAGATGACGTGATTGCCGTGATCACGCAGCGGAGGCGGCGTGATCGGGAACTTGAACTTGCTCTTCTCCGTCAGAAAGTAGACTGCTTCCTTCGTGACTTCGGCATCGAGCGGAGCTTCTTTCTCGAATCCGGGAAGCAATTCGCGCATGGAGCGCGGATCAAGCAGCGCGCCGGAGAGGCAGTGCTGGCCGATCTCCCGCGCTTTCTCGAGCACGTAAATATTTTCTTTGCTGAGCTGCGAGTCAGGATGCGCCGCGTTGTGCGCGTCGATCAATTGCGAGAGGCGCAGCGCGCAGGCCATACCAGCAGGCCCACCGCCGACGATAACTACATCGGCCGGCATCTGCGGGCGCTCGACACCTTCGATCGGTTTGCGGAAGATCAAGCTCATATCTCAAGCGTAGTGAGGAAACGAACAAACGGCAGACGACCGGACAACTTGGAAACCAAAACATTGTCGGCCGTCACAAACTCGCAATCGTTCTCGATCGCCAAGGCGCAATAAAGCATATCGTAGACCGGGTGTTGAAGCCTGATAGCCAAATCCAAGGCCCGACTGGCGAGTGGATTCGATGGTCGTAAGTTCAGGGGCAGGGTAATGAAGTCGCGGAAGATCGACACGGCCTCTTCGGAACGCAAGAGCTTCAGCAGCGCGACTTGTTTCCACAGGGCGTTAGCCACTTCGAGTAGGAGAACCTCGGGCGCCAGCAGCTCAATCCGGCCCGTGAGGAACGCTTCGAAGAGAGCGTCGGCACCCTGGTTCTGTTCTTCCGTCAAGAACCATTTCAGCGCGACGCTGGCGTCGATAACGTAGGTCAACGCTTTAGCGTTCCCGATCCTGCCGAATCAATTCGGCGCTATTGGGCAGAATGCCCACACGGCGCCGGATCTTTTCACGACGGCGGCGGATTCTTTCCAGAAGCGCCCGGCTGCGTTCGGAGAGTACCGCCTTCCCCGTTTTGCCCTTTACAGCCTGCTTGGTGGTTCCACTCATGTTCGCATTCTAACTCTGTCTGCCTTAGTCTGCAGTAGCCTGCAATCAATTCCTATTGAGCCCCATTTCTTGGCTCTTTAGCTTCTTCTTCCAGCGGGATTCCATCGCCAAGACATCCTCTGCTGTCGCCGCACTTCCGGCGACCTCGAGAACGGAGACGTGGTAGTCACTGTACTCGCGGCTCTTGAGGGCGATATTGCCTCCGTGGTCATTTGTAACGTATTGGCGCCATCGGCTCCAGAATCCTTCAGCACCGGATGCTTTGCCCACATACTGCTCCTTCGTCCGAGGACAGGTCAGCAAATACACTCCGGCGGCCTCCTTCAGGACCGAAATCCACGTTGCCGGTAATGCCTCGATTTTCGATAGTGGCTCGATGAAGTTTAGAAGTCCAGGGAATTCAGGTTCCTTGAACTCCGGGCGCAGCTCGCTGAGGGCCTTGTTCTGTTTGTCTGCACGTTGAATCCAAGATCGTGTCCCGTCCCCCCAGTCGACGAAAAGCTTTCCTTGCAAGTCGATAAAGCGCTGATCGAGCCGCAAGTCATACTGATCGCAGCTACCAGCCAAATCAACTCCCTCTTTGTGCGGTTTGGGAATATCGACCGCCAGGGGCCCGGTATGCGTCGCGGCATAGATCCCAACGAACATTGTGCCGCCGTCAGGGGTGCCTACGAACGAAGCCCAGAACGATGCTCGGGAAAGCCTTGACCTGTTCTCGAAGCTCTGGCACATCTGATAAGTCTCGAAACCACCTGGGCTGTCTCGCCACAGCTCATAGGGTGTCCGCCCGCGTGCTGCCGACTTGTCCTTGTGACGAAGCAGAACGACGGTCGCTGGCGAGATTCCGAACTGCCCCAACAACGAGTTGAAGTAGATAGGCATAATCGCCTTCAAAGACTCCACCATGCGTCGTAAATAGCCTCGCACGGCGACTTCTTGGCCCGACTTACACTTGGCCAAACCGAAACCGTCATCGTCTCGCGCGTAGCGTTCTTCCCGAGTGCCGAATTCAAGGCCACTTGGCGGTTCGCCTCCAGAAGCTGCTCGACTGCATCGCGCAAATTTTCGCGAGCCTCTTCCAGGGTGTCGCCCTCGGAGACCGCCCCCGGAAGTTCTTCCGCATAGGCGACGAAGCCGCCGCCTTCGGACGGAGGGACTTCCTCGAACACAGCAGTCAAGATCATATTCATAAGAACATTCTACGATTCCGGGCCGTCAGCCGGGTACAGGGTGGCTTCATCGCGATAGGCCTCGATGTCCTGCAGGTCGATCACGGGCGATACGATATCGCCGACAATCTCGGCGGTGCCTATCATGTCCCCTACGAAACAGCGGCGTTGTTCGGCCTCGGATGAACCTAACTCCGCCGGCTTTCGAGGATCGCTTTGCGCTTTGACCTCGTCAATCGAAGACTTCTGCATAAGCTACATTCTAAACTAGGCGAGGCGGCCATCGATTACGCTACTTTGCTAACTCCGCCTTTACCTTCTTCACTTCCTCCGTAAGCGGCGGCACAATATCAAACAGATTGCCGATAATCGCGTAATCGGCAATTTCAAAGATCGGTGCCTC
>JBEKJF010000464.1:0-3629 GCA_050011375.1 Candidatus Sulfotelmatobacter sp. | reverse complement strand
TTTTTGCCGATCGTCATGCCGTTCCTCCGGCCGCCTTTTGCTATCGATGAGGTTCGAATTTGAAATTCACGATGCCTGAACTCTCTGCCGCCGCGGTCTCAAAGCGCCACTTTCTGACCGCGTCCAACGCGGCGTTAACCAGCAATGGATGCCCGCCCACTACCTTCGCTTCTTTCACGCTGCCGTTCGGCGCCACTACCACTTGCACTTTCACCGTGCCGGTAAGATTCATCTTCCGCGCCAATTCGGGATATGCAGCCTGCACTTTGCTCTTGACTTGGCGAGTGATTTCGCTTTGCGCATCCTGCGCTCGCAGCCGCTGTACTCCAGACCCGAGCACCATCGCCAGCACTGCCAGCAGCATTCCCCTCCGACGTAAAGACACAGTTCCTCCCTGGCAGTAATCCTGGTGATGCCATCGGTGCAACGCCGTGGCCACCCTACGGCTTTTGAAAAAACCAAGGTAATCATCGGGATATGTATAAGAACAAACGACTTCATTCGATCCGGCAGCGTTCCACGAATCAGCCTCAGGATTAGCCTCGTCTCATTCGGATTCCCAACGGAATCGATTCTCACACTGAGATTGCAGGGCCCCATTTTTCTCGCATTTGACACCTAAGGCACCCCTTCCGCCCATTTCCCTTGACTCAAAATGAGATGACGGGATAGTTTTCCATTAGATTCAATCACTTGTGAGAACCCTGAACCCGCGTGCCGGAAGTTGGTGACGCTCTGAACATGGCCGGAGTCAATTCGACCCCGCTGCCGGAAGGCCGCGCCCTGCCCTACTCCGACGATGCCTTTCAGAAACTTCTTCTGAGGATCGCCGCCAACGCCTCCGAACGTCCCAGCGCCACGTCACTGATCCAGTTTTTCTGCCATGCCACGCGCGAATTCTTCCAAGTCAGCGGCGTCTATTTCTGGCGCCGTCATTCGGGGGACGAACTTGTCGGCGAACAAGCCGATGGCAAGCTGGCCGAGCGCTTCATCGGAATTCGGTTGCTCCCGCAACAGAACGCCAACACTGCCGAGGCCGTGCGCCAGCGCCGCACGATTGTTGTCGATCGGGAGCAGATCAGCCAGACCATCCCTGCACTGCGCCAGTTTGAGTCTCGCTCGCTGATGGTCGCCCCCTTGGTGGTCTTCGATGAAGTTATCGGCGCGACGACTTTTCTACATGATTCCGAGGAAGGATTCTTTAATGACGACCTGGCCGCCAAGGCCACGATTCTGGCCGGACAGCTCGGCAGTCTGCTCGAAGCAACCCGGCTCGGCGAAGCTTCGCGAGAAGAACATCGGCGCACCGAAATCCTTGCCGAGGTCGCGAACGCGCTCCACGGCACTCCCGATGTAGCGGCTGTCATCGATGCCCTGGCGGACCGTCTACGGGTGCTGTTGCGGACGCGGTTGGTTTCAGTCCTACTCCGCCGCGAGGGACCATTCGAATTGCGCGGCGTGTCCGCTGACACTGCGCAATTGGCGAACGCCTTTCGCGCCGGACATGACCGCCAGACCATCCGCTTCGCCGCCGATATGGCGCAACGAGCGGTTGCCGCCGGCGAGGTCATCAGCATTTCTATCGGTGGGGAGTTGCACTCGCTCGGCACCATGGTCTCTCCGGGGATGTTGCTGGCCGCGCCCTTCCGCACTACCCACACGCAAGGCGCAATCCTCATCTATCCGCGCTCTGAGGGAGCCTTCACCGCGGAAGAGAAATCGCTGCTTTCGGCCATCGCCGGCTTCGGCGCAGTCGCTGTGGCTCATGCGGAACTTTGCGCCACCGCGCAAGGTCAGGCTCACGAACTGCATCAGTTGCTGGATATCTCATCCGAACTGAGTTCCAGTGGTGATCTTGAACATTTTCTGCAGGCGTTTGTAGTGCGCGCTGCCGATTTTCTCGGCTACGGCCGCTGCCTGATCGCTCTGCTCGAAGACGGCGTCTTCCGGGTTCGCGGCGCCGTCATTCGCGGCCAGTCGCGGAGCGTAGACACAGTTTTTCCCGAGGGCATCGCCACCCGCGCCCTGCGCGACAAAGAAGTATTCTGGTCCGACGATCTGACGCAACTTGCCGGCGTGAATCTCGAAGTGGTGGCACAACACCAGGCCAAGCAATTGCTGGCTGTGCCGCTGTTGGCCGCTGACGGCAAAGTGCTGGGCATGTTCGGCGTGCTCGATCGTCTGGACGACACTGGGATTTCTCAGCAGGATATTCGCCGCGCCCGCGCCCTCGCCGCTCAGGTTTCTGTGGTGCTCGAAGTCGCCCACAATTTGCACCAGTCGGAACGGCATCGCAAGCGCTCTGAGGCGCTCACGCAACTGGCGCGCGAGCTTGACGGCCTGCTGTGCTTGCCCGACTTCGCTGGCAAGTTTGTCGAACGCGCCGTCGCCTTAGCCGGAGCCCATGCGGGTGCACTGGCCTTGGTTCAGGATGGACGATTCCAGACGGTCACGCTGCATCCCCCGACTGTCGCGGGTCACCAGGATCGCGGTCTGCACCAGCGACTCGCGCAGGCTTTTTCAGAGTTTGCTGCGAAACGAACAGAATCTATTATCGCGAGCTCTGCCGCCGAACTGCTCGGTGCGGAGTTGGCCTCGACTCTGGGCTGGAGTGACTTAGTCGTGGTTCGGCTTCCCGGTCCCAATGGGGATCTCGCCGGTTTGCTCTGCCTCTCCGGGCGCACTCGTCCGCTCGCTGCCGAAGATCGCGATCTGCTCGAAGCCATTGCTGGGCACGCCGCCATGGCGCTGGAAAATGCTCGCCTCTTTACCCGCATCGAACAATCGAACCGCCACTGGCTGGAAATCTTTGACGCCATTACCGACTTCATCGTCGTGCATGATGAAAACGACAAGGTTCTGCGCGTGAACCGCTCGCTGGCCGCGATGATTGGCGTGGCCCCCGGCGAACTGATCGGCGTGAACATGCGCGCTCTGCTGGCGCTGACCAGCGAACCTGCACTTTATTCGTGCCCTTTCTGTCGCGCCATGGGCGAAAACACTGACGAATTCGTTCATCCCGCCCTCGACCGTACTTATCTGGTTTCAACTTCGCGAGTGCACGGAGCTTCCGGCGAGAGCCTGCAAACCATTCACGTTCTCAAGGACATCACGGACCGCCGCGAGGCCGAGCGCCGCTACCGCGAATTGTTCGACAACATTCAGGAAGGATTGTTTTTCAGCACGCCGGAAGGCCGCTTCATCGAAGTCAACGATGCCATGGTGGCGATGCTCGGCTATTCCAGCCGGGAGGAACTCCTGCAGGTCGATATCCCCACGCAGATCTACTTCACTCCCGAAGAGCGTGCACGCCACGCGCAGGCTATGGAAAACGACGGCCACCTGCGCAACTTTGAAGGCACGCTTCGCCGCAAAAATGGCCTTCCCATCTATGTGCTCATCAACGCGTTCGGCATGTACGACAATCTTGGCCGCCTGGTGCAGATCCGCGGCCTGATGCTCGATGTCACCGGCATTCACACGTATCAATCGGAGTTGCACCGCGAGCGCGACTTCTCCGGAAAGATTCTCAGCAATACACAGAGCTTCATCGTCGTCTCAGATACCGCCGGCCTGATCAGCTACGCCAATCGCCGCTGGTTCGAGGCTGGATTCGAACAGCGCGAACT
>JBEKJF010000463.1:0-3639 GCA_050011375.1 Candidatus Sulfotelmatobacter sp. | reverse complement strand
CCACTTCCTGCCATGCGCCGTCTTCTTCGATCTGAGAACCCATGACCAGAGCCGGGTTCCGGCTGGCGTCGAGCGCGTCCGCTAAATCGTCGAGAGCGGAAGGATCGGGAAAAACAGTCTGCGTCAGAGTTCGTACTTCGACCGGCTCACATTCGTGAATCCAATCGTCCATGGGAATGGAAATGAAAACCGGCCCTCGCGGCGGCTGCATGGCGAGGTAATATCCACGCGCAATGGCTGCCGGCACATCTTCTGCGCGCACCGGTTCATAGGCCCACTTCACATAGGGCTTCACGGTTTCGACAGCGCGGCTGGCCAGAAATGGCTCGGCGAGCAGGTGACGGCGGTCCTGTTGCCCGGCGGTGACGATTAAGGGCACGTGCAAATACCAGGCGTCCTGAATCGCGGAGAGGCCGTTGCCCGTGCTCGCGATCGAATGCAGATTTACGAACGCGCTTTTTCCCGTACCCAGCGAGTGCCCCAAAGCTATACCGGCGGCGGTGCGTTCGTGCAAGCCGAGGACGTAGCGGAAGTCGGCGGGCATGTCGCGCAGGAATGGGAGTTCCGTCGATCCCGGGTTGCCGAAGATGGTGGTCATGCCGAGATCGCGCAGCAATTGATAGGTAACTTCTCGTACGGTGCTCACGCCGGCTCCAGGACGCAAATGACTTCTGGGAAGTTATACCATCAGAATTCAAGCGCGCGTCAATGGGAAGTTGGGCCGCGGTTGAACGTGCGGTCAGGCCGGTGGCGTGGCCGCTCAGCCTGACAGTATATTTAGGGCATGAAAATCTGCATTGTAGGTTGCGGGGCGCTGGGCAGCGTGATCGCCGGACATCTGGCCCGGCTTGGCGATGTCGAGGTCTACGCTTACGACGCTTCGGAGGAGCACACGCGTGCGATTCGGGAGCGCGGGTTGCAAATCAGCGGCGCGGCGGAGTTCACGGTGAAGTTTCATGCGACTTCGACGGCCAGCGAGATTCCGGCTTGCGATTTTGGAATTGTCGCGACGAAGAGCATACACACGCGCGCGGCGATGCAGCAGAGCGCGCGCATTTTCGGCGATTCGGCGGCAGTTTGTTCGGTGCAGAACGGACTTGGCAATGAAGAGATTATCGCCGAGCACGTTCGCTATGTGATTCGCGGGGCAACCACGATGGCCGCGCACATGCGCGGACCGGGACACGCGGGTTTCGAGTTCTACAGCAATTTGTGGATTGGTCCCTTCGAACCCTCGGGGACGCCATTCGCACTGGTGGAGCAACTGGCCGAGTGCATGTGCCGCGCTGGTTTGCATGTGGTACACATGCAGGATGCGCGGGGCGCGCAGTGGACCAAGCTGATTTTCAATTCCGCGGTAAATCCCGTGGGCGCTCTCACGCGACTGCATCACGGCGCAGCCGAGCGCTTCCTGCCCACGGCTTCTCTCTATGAAAACTTGCTGCAAGAGGGCGAGGCGGTAGCGCGGGCCTTGGGCATCACGCTGCATGGAGATATGCGCGCCATGATTGCCGAAGGAGCGAACGCTCCGGGCAAGAGAAACGTCAGCATGCTGCTCGATGTGATGGCCGGGCGGCCTACGGAAGTGGATTTCATCAATGGCGCGATCGCCGACCGGGGAGAGAAGCTGGGTGTTCCAGTGCCCTTGAATCGCGCCGTGTGGCAGCTCGTTAAGGGGTTGGAGCACTCGTGGAGCGATCCGCACTGAGCGCCGCCGGTCGTTGGTCGTTGGTCGTCAGTCGTTAGTGGTCGCAATTCGCGGATACGCTATCGACTCATCACCAGCGCTTAGTGACTAATTCGTCTTCCGTCCACCTTGAAGCGAAATAATACGTAGGGCTTCTGGCGCAGGTCCTGTCCATTGTGGAATACGGGACTGCGTTCGATCTGATTGGCTGTGAAGTAGAGATATCCGTTGGCGGCGAGAGAGAGCGTATCTGGCCAGAGCACTCGCGGGTCGTGAATGAGCGTCTCGATCTCACCGGATTCTGTTCGGCGCCGCACCGCATCATGCTCGTAGTCGCTGAGATAGACGCGGCCTTCGGCGTCCGATTCAAGTCCGTCGCCGGCGCCGCCTTTCTCGCCGAGATCTTTCACCGTCGCTTCCACTTCCGCCTCCGTCTTGTTTCGATCCGCGAGCGCGTCGATGCTGACGCTGTATAAATGCCGGCTGGTGAGCGGGCAGTAGAACAGGGTCTTTCCATCGGGGCTGATGGCAATGCCGTCGGAACCAACCGCAAACTTCGACGGCAGTTGTCCGGGCAAACGCATTTGAAGAATTTCTCCCTCCACGACCGGAACGAAGGCCGGGTCGGGCCGGGCGGAGGCATGATTGTTCAGGCGGCGCCAGCTTTTTCCGGTCGCCAGGTCGACTACGATGAGAGCGTTCGGGCCGGGCGTGGAAGAGTCGGTGATGAAGGCCATGCCCTCGGCGCCGCGACGCAAATCGAAGCGTACATCGTTCAGGTACGTCGTAACCAGGGCAACCTCCGGCGGAAAGATTATTTTCTTCGTAACTTGATTTGTGTCGAGATCGACGGCGATAAGTTTTCCGCCACCGGGCTTGACCGGACCGAAGGCCAGGCTGCCGGTGTCGAGAATCCAGAGCCGATGGCCCGAGGGATCGACCACTACACTTTGCACGGAGACGAGCTTGTCGGCAGGGTTGTTGCCTTCGGCATAACGATTGATCTCCGCGTTGGGATAGGGCAGCGTCTTTCCATCTTTCACTTCCGCGACGGTGTATTCGACGTTGTCACCCCATTTGGGAAAGTTCACAAAGATGCGTCCGTTGTCGGCGACGGTTACGCCGGTCGGCATGGGGCCGTTGAAGGTTGCCACCACATCGAGTGTGCCGATGACGCGATCTTCGGCAAACTTCTGCGCGAGTGCTTGTGGGCAAATCATCCCTGCGAGGCAGCCGACAACAATCAAAGTCAAAAAGAATTTCGTGATTTGCGATTTCATGGGAAGAAGACTAGCAAGAACGGTCGGGTTGTGCAGCCGAAATGTTGTGCCGCCGAAAATAATGTACAGGCGGTTCCCGGTTCTCAGTTCCCGGAAAAACCGGAAGGGACCTTCTCTGCTATCATGCGGCCCCATGAACGCAAACGGCGGCTCCAGCAGGCGCTATGAAAACACGCTGGTCGCGATTTTATTTTTCACCTGGGGCACGGTCTTCCTCGACCGCATGTCGCAACTGTATCTGGCCCCATATTTTGCGCCTGAATTTCATCTCAACCGCGAGCAGATCGGCACGCTGGCTTCGGTGCTGGCCATTGCCTGGGCGGCATCGACATTCTTGTTCGGGGCGCTCTCGGACCGCGTCGGCCGAAGGCCGGTGCTGATTCCCGCAGTGCTGGCCTTCTCCGCCTTGTCGTGGATATCGGGTCTGGCGCACAGCTATCACCAACTGTTGTTGATCCGCGCCCTGATGGGCATTGCGGAGGGCCCGACGTGGTCGATCATGACCGCGCTGATCGAAGAGTCGTCGCCACCGACGCGGCGGGGACGCAATATTGGTTTGGTGGTGAGCGCCGCTGCTTTGGTCGGACTGGCGGCAGCGCCCGTATTGACCACACAAATAGCCAGCCGCTGGGGCTGGCGATCGGCTTTTTTTGTGGCGGGCATTCCCGGATT
>JBEKJF010000462.1:0-3655 GCA_050011375.1 Candidatus Sulfotelmatobacter sp. | reverse complement strand
GGAACCCCGCGACGGAAAAACCCCGAGGAACGGCGAAGCTCTTCGGTCCTTGCACCGTGCCGATCCAATGCTCGGTTGGAGTTTAAATCCCGGGCCGCTGGAGTATGAGCATAGCTATGTAGATGAGCATGGCTCAGTGCAGTACGACGTGGTCTACTCGGTCACGGGAGGGCAACGGCGAACTTCAGCATCCCTTCATCCCGGGCCAGTTATCGTAACGGCGGGCTGTTCTTTCACCTTTGGTCACGCCGTTCGCGATGAGGACACTTGGCCCTGGCTCCTACAGGAACAACTGCCCAGTTACAACGTTGTGAACACCGGCGACATGGGCTACGGTACGGATCAAGCCTTGTTAGCCGCCGAGCGGCAAGTGCTGGCTGCTCCGGGGAAGACGGCTGCAGTCGTGCTCGGTCTCGGCGATTTCCAGATCGACCGCAACCGTGGAGCGCAAGGTTGGCTGGTTTTTGTCTCTCCGTTCGGAAAGCCATTGTTTAAGCTGGCCGCCGACGGCGCGCAGTACGAGCGCCAAGTTCATTTCTGGTCGCCGGGCTTCATCGGAGATCACTCGGCGCTGGTTGCTCACCTGACTAACACTCTTGCGAACCGGATTTACGGAATCACATCTCACGATGGAGCCAGGCAGCTCACTATCGCTCTGATCACTACGTTTGCCAGGAGATTTCAGTCGAGGGGGGTCGCCTTTTCTGTCGTAGTACTGCCCTACGCCGATGATCAAGGGCCACAATCGCGGGCCGATCGTACTTTTCTCATCGGCGCCTTAAGCGCTGCACACATCCCCACCCTCGTGCCTGATTTTCCTCGGCTTCCAGACGGGCACTTTGATGTCGATAACTTTATGGTGAGCAGAAATGAAAGACACCCTAATCGTCAATACAACCTGACTCTGGCGAGTCAGCTAAAACCCTTCCTCCAATCCACGGGAATCCTCACTCAATGAGAGTAGCCGCGCTTTCGTTGTAGCGTTTGTGCGCCCTCCACGCACTGCAGTCACTGGCGGCACATAGAAAAAGGAAATGGTTTCTCCAAAAGTAAAAAGATCGGGGCTCATCATCCTCACAAACTTCGCCGTTCTATTTGTCCTATTGACGACGGTCGAGCTAGTGTGCCGACATTGGGAGCAGGCTCGGATTGATCGCCAGATGAGGGCAAAACTGCGGACCATTCCCCCGAAGGAACCTTCCGAGATCCGCGTGTTCGCCTTCGGTGGGTCCACGGTATTTGGGCTGCCCGTCCCTGAAGTCGCATTCGTTGCCCAGATGCAGTACTGGCTTTCACGCCTCTATCCGGATCGCAACATCCGAGTCTATAACCTCGGCTATCCAGGAACGGACTCCGCCTTGGTGCTGCGCCAGTTGACGCGCCGACTCGATGATCAGCCAGACTTGGTGGTGGTTCAGACCGGAGGCAACGAATTTTTCGGGCCCCATCGCGGTCGGGTCGACCGTCTGCGGGACCTGCTTCGCTTGCATTTCGCTGCCATGAGATTGCTGGAGCACATCGTTGACGCGAGGAAAAGATCCCGGCAAGCCTTCGTCATACCCTGTCAGGTTGATGTTTGGGACCAGGAATCAGCTTCCTACAAGGGGCGGATTAATGATTTCAACGAGGAACTGAATCTGATTGTGAAGCGCGTGCGCCAGAAAGGCATCCCGCTGATCTTGTGCACCATGACCTCAAACCTCTCCGATTGGCCTCCGGTTTACAAGCGGCTTCCCGGACGCGACCAGCGTTACGCGGACGCGGTGCGAGGGATTCAGGCGCTCCTGCAAGCCGGAAAGTATCCCGAGGCATCCGCGGCGGTTACGGCGGGGTTCCGCCACTACCCGGAAGACGCCATGCTTTATTTTCTGCGTGGCCAGATCCAGGCTGCAACGGGCGCTCACGCCGATGCCAGGGAATCGTTCGTGAAAGCAAGGGATCTCGACCCTGTGCCCTGGCGTGCGTCCAGCGGGATCAACTCCCTGATTCGAAAAGCGGCGGCTGGCCTTCCGGGCGTCTATCTGGTCGACCTCGAACGAGTGTACGAGGACCGCGCGAACAACGGTCTAGTCGGCGCCGACTTCATGGCCGATAATGATCACGGAACTCCGTTCGGAGGGTCGGTCGAAACTCAGGCGATCATCCAAAAAATGGAAGAAGTCGGTTTCCTGCCCCCTTCGCAGAAGCCGCTGCAGGAATGCTGTCCGGTTGATGTTTTTCTTTCTCATTTGGGTTATTTCGAACCGAAATCCCGGCTGCACTTGCAAGTTCTGCTGACCAACGGGATGTACGTACTAGGGCCTCCAAATTTACAGTATGAGCTCTCACAGAAGTATTTGCTGGAGGCGAAACAAGTAGACGAGAATTCGTGGCAAGTGTGGGCGGATCTGGCCACACTTTCCTACTTCAAGGGCGACAGGGCGATCGGTGCAAAAGAATTGCAGCGTGCGACCGAACTGCTTGGCAAGCCGATAGACCTTAACGACGATCCTTACTTGAAGGAATCGCTCGAATATGCCGCCGGACACAGAAGCACTTGCGGTGCTCCCTTCTGATTTATTTCGTGGATGTAGGGATGTGATACCGGCCGGACTCATCGTGGATGCCGGAGTAGAGTCCGCCTAGACGCCATGGTGGCCATTGTGAAGAAACGCGGCTGTTCCACCTGCGGTATCGAGAGTAACCGGCGCGGCGAGTAGAAACGTCAGCAGAGTCTGTAGGTCAAGGAGGACAACGTAATGGCCACTGGAATTCGTCTATCTGTCGCGATTCCTGTCCACAACGAAGAAAGCGTTCTACCGGAACTTCTGCGGCGGCTCCGACGTGTCCTGGACGCTCTTGCGGGAGGGCAGCATGAAATTGTTTTTGTAGATGATGGGAGCACGGACCAAACGGTCGAAATATTGGAAGAGGCTGCGCGGAAGGATACGCGCATCGTGACTGTTTCACTTTCAAGGAATTTCGGTCATCAATCCGCGATCACGGCTGCTCTCGACCATGCCACAGGAGATGCCGTTGTGGTGATGGACGGCGATCTGCAGGACGTTCCGGAAGTGATCCCGGAGTTTGTGCAGAAGTACCAACAGGGTTACGACGTGGTGTACGCACAGAGGGTCCGGCGGAAGGAACCGTGGCCGCTGAGACTTGGCTATTTTGTGTTTTACAGAATGATGGCGAGGCTCTCGGATACACGATTACCTCTGGACTCGGGGGATTTTGGATTGATGTCGCGAAGGGTGGTCGACCAAGTGCGGCGAATGCCGGAACATCACCGGTATCTGCGGGGAATGCGAAGCTGGGTGGGTTTTCGACAGGTGGGCATCCCTGTGGAGCGAGCGGAGCGACATTCAGGAAGAAGTAAGTACAGCCTGATGCGGCTCATGAAGCTGGCGACTGACGGGATCTTCGCATTTTCGATCGTGCCGATCCGCGCGGCAGCATTTGCGGGCGCCTTCGTGATGTTTCTTTCCGTTCTGTATGTTGCCTACGCAGTTTACGCCAAGCTATTTCTGCAAAAATCGCCCCAAGGGTTTACGGCGTTGCTGGTCGCAGTCACTTTTCTGTCCGGAATTGTGCTCCTTTTTCTGGGCATCATTGGGGAGTATGTGGGACGCATTTACGAGGAGACCAAGGGGCGGCCGCAATACATCGTCAA
>JBEKJF010000461.1:0-3661 GCA_050011375.1 Candidatus Sulfotelmatobacter sp. | reverse complement strand
TCAGTAGCCTGCATCACACCCACCAGCCCCGGCAGGATGCCGAGCACTCCGCCCTCCGCGCACGATGGAACCAGTCCCGGCGGCGGCGGCTCAGGATAAAGGCAGCGGTAGCATGGACCATCCTCTGTGGCGAAAACGCTGGCCTGCCCCTCAAACCGGAAAATCGATCCGTAAACGTTCGGCTTTCCGGTGAGCACACATGCGTCATTCACGAGATAACGCGTAGGAAAATTATCCGTGCCGTCGGCGATGATGTCGAAGTCGCGAAAAATTTCCAGCGCGTTTTCGCTGCTCAATCGCGTGTCGAATTTCTTAATATTCAGGAACGGATTGATCGCCGTCAGCTTCTCTGCCGCCGAATCCAGTTTCTTGCGCCCAACGTCGGCCGTCGAGTGAATAATCTGCCGTTGCAGGTTCGTGTAATCCACCACATCGAAATCCACCAGGCCGAGCGTGCCCACTCCCGCAGCCGCCAGATACAAAGCCAGCGGCGACCCGAGCCCTCCCGTGCCAATGCACAGCACGCGCGCCGCCTTCAGCTTCTTCTGGCCCTCCATGCCAACCTCGGGCATGATGAGATGGCGCGAGTAGCGCAGGATTTCGTCCTTGCTCAGCGTGACTGGAATTTCCGTAGTGAGTGTAGCCATAGGTTCCTCAACTGAAAAAAGTTGCCGTCTTCAGCAAGAGAGCTGTCATCTCAAGCGAAGCGAGGGATATTGGCTCTCGCTTGCGCGACACAATCTTGTCAGGATTACAGGCAGAAACCGAGATCCCTCGCTCGGCTCGGGATGACAGACGCCGAGGAGTCTTCAGACGCGGAGGAATCTCCAGCGCCCCCGGCAATGGAAGGCACAATCGAAATGTTATCCCCCTCCTTCACCGCGGTTTCTTCCTTTTGCAGGTAGCGAATGTCCTCATCGTTCAAATAGAGGTTGACGAAGGAGCGCAGCTTGCCTTCTTCGGTATAAAGATGCTTGCGCACGTCCGGATACAGCGCCGCCAGCGCAGTCATGGCTTCGCCCACGGTCGCGCCTTTTACTTCTACAGTGGAAAGTTTGCCCACATACTGGCGCAAGGGAGTAGGAACGTGAATGGTGCTCATAGATGTAAGCATAAAAGATGCGCAGCAGAATGGGAAGATTCAGGATGTCAAATCTGCCTGGGTTAATACGCTGTTAATCAACCTGCCGTAAAATGAAGCCGAATCCAAGGGAGAAACCAGATGACTATCTACGACAGCGCTCGAGGCAGAATTATTGATGGTGGCGGCAGCGGCGGCGGACTCATCCGCCTCATCGGACTCGGCATAGCGGCATTCTTGTTGGTGATTTTGCTTTTCAGTTCCGTGACCAAGGTGGGTACCGGCCACGTCGGCGTGTTAACGCTCTTCGGCAAAGTGCAAACCGGAGACACTCTCAGCGAAGGCATTCACGTCATCAATCCACTGAAGACGAATAACGAACTCTCCATCCAGACGCAGACTCTGAAAGAATCCGCGAGCGTGCCTTCCAGTGAAGGCCTGATGATGAGCCTCGATACTTCGCTGATTTACCATCTCAATCCCGATCACGCTTCGGACGTCTTCCAGAAAATCGGCGCCGACTACGAAAACGTGGTCGTGGAACCCACTCTTCGCTCAGCCATTCGCGAATCGACTGCCTCGCATACCGCGAACGCACTCTACACCGGAGAACGCGAAGAAGTGGCCAAGCAGATTTTCGATCAGGTCAGTGCTCAACTCACTCCGCGTGGTCTGGTCGTAGAGAAAGTTCTCTTGCGCGACATCCAGCTGCCCGCCACGCTGAAGGCCGCCATTGAAGCCAAGCAACAGGCTGAGCAGGAATCTCTCGCCATGAGTTTCCGCCTGCAAAAAGAAACGCAGGAAGCGCAGCGCAAACGCATTGAAGCCGCTGGAGTCCGCGACTTCCAGCAAATCGTGGCTCAAGGCATAACGCCATCGCTACTCGAATGGAAAGGCATCGAAGCCACCGAAAACCTGGCCAAGAGCGCCAACTCCAAAGTCGTCGTAATCGGTAACAACAAGAACGGCCTGCCGTTGATTCTGGGACAATAAATCTCGAGACAATAAATCTCGTGTGAGGACGGTCGCCTGGGCCGTCCAGCCGAGCGCAGCGATGCGACGCCGTTGCCACGCTGCTACCATGACACCGTGCCTTCGCTACTCGAAGTCCGCCGCCTGAACATCGACTTTCCCGCTGCCGCCCTGCGGGCTGGACAGCCAGGGACGGCTGTCCCCACACGAGCCCTCTCCGCAGTCCGCGATCTCAGCTTCACCGTCGCGCCCGGCGAAGTTCTGGGGCTGGTCGGAGAATCCGGCTCCGGCAAATCGATTACCTCTCTCGCTATCATGCGTCTGCTCCCGCCGCAGGCAAAGGTTTCCGGCGAGATTCTCTTTGCGGAGAACGGCTCAACCCGCAACCTCACAACCCTGCGCGCCGATTCCATGCGCCAACTGCGCGGCTCCCGCATCGGCATGATCTTTCAGGAACCCATGACCGCGCTCAATCCAGTGATGAGAGTCGGCGACCAGATCGCCGAGGCCGTACTGGCTCACGGCACGCGCTCGAAAAGCGAAGCTCAGAAATTAGCGGTCCAGGCCATGACCGATGTCGCTATCCCTCAGCCCGAGCGCCGCGCCCGCGACTATCCTCATCAGCTTTCCGGCGGCATGCGCCAGCGCGTCATGATTGCCATGGCCATCGTCAACCGCCCGCAATTGCTCATCGCCGACGAGCCCACCACCGCGCTCGATGTCACCATCCAGGCCCAGATCCTCGACCTGCTCGCCGCACTCCGCGCCAAGTTCGGCCTGGCTATGCTTTTCATCTCGCACGATCTAGCGGTTGTTTCGCAGGTCGCCGACCGCGTAGCCGTGATGTATGCGGGATGCATGGTAGAACTCGGTACTCGGCAAGAAATTTTTCTTTCTCCCGCGCACCCTTATACGCGCGGCCTTCTGCACGCCGTGCCCGACCTAAGGACCAAGCGCGGAGAACCCCTCGAAACCATCGAAGGCACAGTTCCGCCGCTGCATGCAATGCCGTCCGGATGCGCCTTCGAGCCGCGCTGTGAATTCCGCATTCCCGAATGCGCGCGCGCTCTACCGCCGCTGGTGGAAGTCGCAAAGAACCATTGGGCCCGCTGCCCGGTAGTTTAACCAAAATCAATAGCGGGGCGCCCTGTGTCTATCTATATCTGTGCGTTCGCATTTTGACAGCAACCTAGAAGACCTCGGCTGGTCTATAATCGGCACTTTGCCCGGGTGCCCATTGCACATACTGCTACTCAGCGACATTCACGCCAATCTTGAAGCTCTGGAGGCTTGTTTAGCGGCAGCTCCACCGTTCGATCGAGTTGCGAATCTCGGCGATGTAGTCGGCTACGGCGCCAGCCCCAACGAAGTCATCGACCGCACCCGCTCCTTGGGAAACATTTTCGTCCGCGGCAATCACGACAAAGCTGCCACCGGCCTGATCGACCTTGAAGATTTCAACCCCATGGCCGCCACCTCCGCTCTCTGGACCCGCGACCAACTGACTGCCGAGCATCACGAATGGCTCTACGCATTGCCGCAAGGCCCGCTTTCGCTCGAAGGTTTTCCCGAAGCGAATCTGGTGCACGGCTCGCCCGGAGACGAAGA
>JBEKJF010000460.1:0-3661 GCA_050011375.1 Candidatus Sulfotelmatobacter sp. | reverse complement strand
AAATGTTTGTCGCGGTGGGCTCTGGGTCGAACGTGGATGATCCCGACACCCATCCCAAGGAAACCAATCGCGCCGACATCCTCGTCTGCGATCCTGTCGATTGCAAATTGAGTGTGTACGCCTACGGCATTCGCAACCCAGGCGGCGGAATCGCAGTAAATCCGCAGACCGGCGAACTCTGGTGCTCCGTGAATGAGCGCGATGCGCTGGGCGACAATCTTGTCCCCGACTACATCACGCACGTGCAGGAAGGTGGATTCTACGGCTGGCCGTGGTGGTACATGGGCGGGCATCAGGACCCGCGGCATCAAGGCAAGCATCCGGAGTTGAAAGACAAAGTGATTGTGCCCGACGTTCTGTTGCAACCGCACAACGCATCGCTCGAGATAACTTTCTACGAGGGCCAGCAATTCCCTGCAGAGTATAAAGGAGACATTTTCGCCTCGGAACACGGCTCCTGGAACAAGGCGGTGCGCGTGGGCTACGAAGTGATCCGTGTGCCGCTGCACCAGACCGGCCATGCCAGCGGCGAGTACGAAGACTTCCTGACCGGATTCGTGCTGCCCGATGGCAACGTGTGGGGGCGTCCGGTGGGCATAACGGTAGCTGCCGATGGCTCACTGCTGGTGAGCGACGACGGGTCGGACTCGATCTGGAGAGTCAGCTACACAGGCAAGTAACGTGAAGCATCCCTGGCTAATGCTGCCGGGAATGCTGAACAGCCTGCGGGATCCCTACACCGCAGGCCATTCAGCCTCCAACATTTAAATCCTCTCCAGCGATCTGTCGCCTCACTCCAGGCCGCTGCTATCCGTGGTGGACGAACATCTCGTAGCCCCTTCTGAAACCGCGGCGGTATTCCTCAATGGCCGGCGGCGGCACGGGAGGATTGCGGAACTTCGGATGGCGCTGAACCTCTGGCGGCTTTCCGTGCTCAGCATCGTGCCGCGCCGCTGCAAATCCATCGTGATAGCCTTGCTGGGCTATCGCTGGAAAATCAGGTGGTGGGGGTGGTTCCACGTAAGCCGGGTGGGGATGAGAACAACCGGCCAAGAAAAGCGGCAGCAGCAACGCTGCCAGAGCAAGCCATTTCTTCATGTAATTTCCTCTATCTTCGATTGCTTTGTACCGTTAAGAGCAAGTGCGACTCTCGGAGTTTCTAACCCGTGATTTCCAGAAGTGTTGCGGCAAAACCAAGCATCTGTGGCCTCGAAGAACACCAGGTACAATTTTCAGAAAAATCGATTAAGATGCTAATGCCCGCGCTGGGTGCGCCATGGAGAACCCTTCTTCCCCGAGAAAATTGGCAGGCCGCTACGAGGTCAGGCAGGTCCTCGGTCAGGGCGGCATGGGTCTTGTTTACCGCGCCTATGACGCGGTTGTGCGCCGTGAAGTCGCAGTCAAGACCATTCTCGACATTCCCGATCCCGCCTCGCTTCAGTTGTTCTACAAAGAATGCGATGTGCTTGCCTCAATGAGCCATCCCAACATCGTTGAGATCTTCGACATCGGAGAGTTCGAAGAAGACGGCAAGAAGAAGCCCTACTTCGTGATGCCGCTGCTGCCCGGCACCACGCTGGATTATTTCATCCGCAAGGCCAGCCATCGCCTGACGGTCGAGCGCACCATCGACATCATTTCGCAGACCTGCCGCGGCCTGCAGGCCGCGCATGAGCGCGGACTGGTTCACCGCGATCTGAAGCCGAGCAACATCTTCGTGATGGAAGACGACTCGGTAAAGATCATCGACTTCGGCGTCGCCCACATGGCGGATGCCCACACGACTCGCGCGCAAAAGGGCACTCTGCTCTACATGTCTCCCGAGCAGATTGAATTGAAGCCGCTGACGGCGGCCTCCGACATTTTTTCTCTTAGCGTCGTCTGTTACGAAGCCATGACCGGCCGCAACCCGTTCCAGCGCGCGCGGGCCGACGAAGTGGTCGAGGCGATTCTGCGCCACATCCCGCCGCTGGCCGCCGAACTGAATTCCACGGTCAGCCAGCCTGTGAGCCGGGTACTGCACAAGGCCATGGCAAAACAATCGTGGCATCGCTTCGCCAGCGCGCGCGAATTTGGCGACACATTGACCAAAGCACAGCGCAACGAGCCCATTGAGTTTTTCGACCCTGAGCGTACGCGTCCGCGCCTGCAGCGCGTCACCCGGGCTTTGGATGAAGGCGATTTTCAGTTTGCTGGAGAAATCCTCGGCGAACTCGAGGCCGAAGGCCACATGGATACTTCCATCGGCTCACTGCGACGGCAGCTCGACGGCGCAGTCCGGCGAAAAACTCTTTCTCAGTTGCTCGACGCTGCCCGCGCCCGCTTCGAGGAAGAAGAAGATCCTATGGCGCTGCAGAAATTGCAGGAAGCTCTGCAAATTGAGCCCGACAATCCCACCGCCTTAACGCTGAAGAGCAAGATTGAAAACCGGCGCAGCGAACGCCAGATCGACAACTGGTATCGCCTCGCCCGGCAGCACATCGACAATCACGCCTATGCGCACGCGCGCGAAGCTTTGCAGAATGTTCTCCAGCTCAGGCCGCAGGAAGCGCGAGCACTCCAGCTATTGGCCGAGGTCGATCGTCAGGAACAGGAATACAAAAAACTTCGCCAGGAGAAAGAGCAACTTCATCGCGCCGCCATGGACGCATGGCATAAGGGCGACGTAAGTAACGCGTTGGCAAAGTTGGGCGTTGTACTCGATCTCGACCGTCGCGCTCCGGATTCGATCAATCGTGAGAGCGGGGCAAATTATCAGTCCTTCTACAACGAGGTCCGTTCCGAACACGACGCGATGAACACCGCGTATGCCGAGGCGCGCCGGCACCTCACCGAGCACAACTTCCGTAAGGCTAGCGAATGTTGCCAGACCTATCTCGCAAAGTATCCAGGCAACGCTATCTTTCAGGCTCTCAAGTACGACATCGAGGAACAGCAGCGGCAGGAACTTTCGGCGTTTGTTGCGTCCATCGATCGTCAGGTCGAAGGCGAGCCGGATCTCGATAAACGCGTAAACATTTTGCGCGAGGCGCTCGATCTGCATCCCGGAGAATCGCATTTCGAACGCTCGCTTCGCCTGGTGCAAGACAAGCGCGACCTGGTCAATTCCATCGTTGCACGCGCCCACTTGCACGAGGAGCAAGGCGCTTATGGCGACGCGCTGAACGACTGGGAAATCCTGCGCACCATTTACAGTCAGTATCCGGGATTGACCTTCGAGGTCGAGCGCCTGCAAAAGCGGCGTGAGCAGCAGGGCCGGATCGAATCCAAGGCGCGCCTGGTCGAACAGATCGATACCTGTTTGCATTCGAGCGACTACGCCCATGCCTTGGACTTATTGCAAACCGCGGCCACTGAATTTCCCAATGATGCTGAGTTCATAGAACTGGAGAAGCTCGCGCAGGATGGCGTCAAGCGCAAGACGGAAGCCCACCGCCTTATGACTGAAGGCCAGGAACTCTGCGCGCAGCACAAACCCGTCGAAGGAATTAAGTTGCTTCGCGAAGCCTATGAGCTGGATGAAAACAATTCGCTTGCCCGCGCGGTGCTGGCCAACAGCCTGGTGGAACAGGCTCACGCGATCGTAGAAAGCGATTGGCGGGAAGCCGAGAAGCTGGCTCGCGAAGCTCTGGATTTGAATCCAGCGCACCCCATGGCCAAG
>JBEKJF010000459.1:0-3663 GCA_050011375.1 Candidatus Sulfotelmatobacter sp. | reverse complement strand
CACCATGAATAATGGCTTTCTGCGGCACTTCGCAGTCAAGCCGCACTGCGTCGATCAGAAGATGATCGGCAGCAGGCGCAAGCCGCATAACCGCTTCACGCATGGCCAGTCGCGAAGCCTGGTAGATGTTGATCTGGTCGATGCGCGCCGCGTCAACGGCCGCAACCGCCCAGGCGACAGCGTGTTCGCGAATGCGCGGAGCAAGCAGTTCGCGGCGTTCCGGCAACAGCAGCTTGGAATCGCGCAGTCCGCGAACGCGATACCCGCGCTCAAGGATCACCGCAGCAGCCACCACCGGACCGAACAGCGAGCCGCGGCCAACTTCATCCACGCCGGCGACCAGCACAGCGCCACTGGCCCAGGCATTTTTTTCGTAACGCAGCGTGCAGCGCAGCTTTTTCAGCAAGCGCAGTTTCGCTGCCGACGGAGAAAGTACGAACTTGGGCGAAATCTTCGCAGCGCTCGACATTGAAATCGAAAGTGTGTCCGACCATCTTCACCCGCAAGAAGCCACTTTCGCAAGCGAGAAAAATCCACAGGAAGAATTCGCCAACCTCGCATAAGATTTCATGCTCACCGTTTGCCGCAAAGTAACCTCGCTCAGTAACCATTACTGCGATTACGAACGTACATTGTCCGTTAGGACATGTACTGCTATGTTGACGTTGGTAAGAAGCAGTTTCATGAGGAGCAGTTGTGATCGCTGAAGAAATGCAGCCCCAGCAAAGTGCCTCGACGGCAGATAGCAGATCGCCAATTGCCGGGCGAATCGAGAAGCTAATCCACCTCGCGCTTCCCGTTCGCCTGATTCACATGCAGAACGGCGAACGCGGCGGAATGGAATTTGCGTGTACCTACGACATTCATCCGCGCGGCGCGCGGTTGCGGAGTATGCGCGATGTGCAGGTAGGAGATTTGATCACCATCGAACGCGGTCGCAGCAAATCCGTGTGCCGCGTAGTTTGGACTGCCGATCCAGACTCGGCACTACACGGGCAGTTCACGGTGGAATGCATCGAGGGCAACAAGACTCCGTGGGAAGAAGAGCTGCGGCAAATGGAGGAGCAATATTTGCCAGTCAGCGCATCTGGACCGAACAGAACTCGCGCGACGAATGGCTTTCGCAAAGGCGAACAGAATCGTCGACGAGGTCCGCGGTTTCAGGTAGAAGGCGAAGCCGATCTGGCAGAGATTGGCGGACGATCTCGTGGCGAAGGCCGCCTGGAACAACTTTCCGAACACGGCTGCCTCATCAGTGGCAGCGAACTGCTTGCGGCCGGAACTGGCTTACGGCTGATTTTGAATATGTGCGATGTCAGCATCGCGTTGCGCGGGCATGTGAGATACAGCGCCGGAAGCGCGATGGGCGTGGAGTTTCAGGAGATCCGGCAAGGCGATCGTCCTCTGCTCGATTATGTGCTGACGCGGTTGAAAAAACCGCGCAGCGAAGACTTCGCCGATCTCGAAGTGATCACCGAACATATTGTTTAGCGATCGTGAACCAGAGATTGCTTGAGCCGCATCGCGCCGCGCAATCTGAACACGCGCGCGAGCGAGTTAGGCTGGCGACAAGCACCAGCAACAATGCTTAGCTCGGCCGCTCGACGTCGCGCAGGCGAGCCGCTTTGCCCTTGAGTCCGCGCAGATAATACAGTTTGGCGCGGCGAACTTTCGACGAGCGCAGGAGATCGACTTTGTCGATCACCTTTGAGTGAATGGGGAAAATGCGCTCGACGCCCTGGCCAAAGCTGATCTTGCGCACGGTGAAGCTGGCCTGAGGGCCCTTGTCGCGCTTGATCACCACGCCTTCAAACGCCTGCAAGCGCTCCTTGTCGCCTTCTTTGATCTTCACGTGAACGCGAACGGTGTCTCCCGGATGGAAGGCGGGAATGTCAGTGCGTTGTGTTTTCGCCAGCAGTCTTTCGATGATTAAATTCGACATGATTTTTAGTCCTTCTGAATTCTGAAATCCTGATCTCTTGTTTGTGAAACCTGTTTCGTGAAATCCGGTTGTGAAACTCAGCTGCGATCTTTAATCGCAGCTAGAAATTTGTTATCTTCCTCGCTCAACGTCGCGCCCTCGAGTAAATCCGGACGGTTGCGGAACGTCTTCTCAAGCGCGCGCTGTCGGCGCCACTTGCGAATTTCTTCGTGGTTGCCGGACATCAACGCTTCCGGCACCGCCATACCGCGAAAATCCGCTGGCCGAGTGTAGTGCGGATAATCCAGCAATCCATTCGACCCGCAGGTCGAATCCGCACCGCCCGCGCTTTTCGTCTTCGCATCGACCGTAAACGATTCCTGCTGGGTTGATGCTTCATTTCCAACCGCGCCGGGAAGCAAGCGCATGACAGCTTCTACGATTACGGCGGCGGCGATTTCTCCGCCGCTCAAAACATAATCGCCGATAGAAATTTCGCGGTCGGCGAGAAAGTCTGTTACACGTTCATCGACTCCTTCGTAGCGCCCGCAGACTAAAACGATGCGGTCGAGCAAGGCCAATTCCGCCGCCAATTTCTGCGTAAACCTTTGTCCTTGGGCCGATAGCAAAATTACTGACTGCTTCTCGCGTCCCACGACGCGATCTTCCCGCGACGCAACGCCCATCGATTCCAAACATTCAAACAGCGGTTCCGGCTTAAGGACCATGCCTTCGCCGCCGCCGAAAGGCCGGTCGTCCACGGTGCGATGGCGATCGTGAGTAAACTTCCGCAGATCGTGGACTTGAATTTCCGCCAGCCCCATTTCCTGAGCGCGGCGGGTGATGCCGTAATCGATCGGTCCGCGAAAGAAGTCCGGAAAAATCGTTACTAGGTCGGCCTTCATCGCAGATCAAAACCTTAAACACAGAGGACACAGGGTTCCACCGAGGATCGTTCCATGTGACCTAACGCTTTTTTCTCGCGCCCTGCACCTGCTCTTGTTTCTCTTCTTCCGTTATCGGAGCATTCACTTCGAGCAGACCTTCGGGCAACTTCATTCTTAGCTGCTTTGCTTTCACGTCTGCGCTGTCTAGATACGCTTCGGCGAATGGAATTTCTACTCGCTTCGCTCCATTCCGCACTATCAGCAGCGGCGCTTCGCCTGCTCCGAACTCAATATCTTCGATCTGGCCGATCTCGCGGTTGTGGTCGATTACCGTACAACCCACCAGATCGCTAACGTAATTCCAGCCTGGCTCTAGTTCTGAACGCTGGCTGCTCGGCACTTGCAGTTCGCATCCTACCAGCGCTTCCGCATCGGAGATCGAATCTACTCCGGCGAACTTGAGCACCAGAAGACCTTTGTGCGGCCAGAGGTCTTCGACTTCCAGATCGCGCTGGAGACTTGCTTCTTTCGGCAGCGCCAGCAATTTCATTCCTACTAAGAACCGGTCGGGTACATCGCTTAGAATCTCGCTCGCAACTTCGCCGCGGCGACCCTGCGTTTTTACCACGCGGGCCAGGGTAATGAAATCGCCGCTTGTTTCAGGATCGCGAATGGTCCGTTTCCCTGCCCGGAGCGCAGCGCCTAAAGGCGCTCCCACGATCAACGTTGCGGCATGCCTGAAGGCATGCCCTGATACGAATCCAAAAACGCCCTGATACGAATCCAAACATGCCGGGTACGAAGCCCAAAATGCCCGGCGACGAGTGCGAACGTGCCCAGACATGAAGCTGTGGG
>JBEKJF010000458.1:0-3675 GCA_050011375.1 Candidatus Sulfotelmatobacter sp. | reverse complement strand
GAAAGAATCGCTGGCATTCGCGGAGAAGACGCTCTCAGACACAAAGAAGCAGGTCGAAATCGGCAGCCTCGCGCCTATCGAAACTGTCCGCGCACAAAGCACTGTCGCTCAGGATCAGCAAACCTTGACGATTGCTCTGACCAACCTGCAGTTAGAGCAATTGCTCATGAAGAACGCGCTCAGCCGCACCTTGCGCGATCAGACCCTCGCGGCTGCGGACGTGATCCCCACTTCGACCATGGAACTTCCAGCGACTGAGCCCATCCAGCCCACGCAGGATATGATCGCCGATGCTCTTCAACATCGCGCCGATCTTGTGGAGTCCCGTATCCAGCTCAACACGACTGAGATCAGCAACAAAGCCGTCCGCAGCGCCCTCTTGCCGACTGTCAATCTTTTTGCTTATTACGGCGGCGCAGGCGTTGGCGGCTCGCAGAACCCCGCTAATGTGTGCACGACCCCTCCGACTGAGTTGCAGAACTTATTCGGCTGCGCGGCCCCACCTCCCGCCCTGGATCAGATTGCTCCGAACACCAGCCTCGGGGGCACGTTAAACCAACTGGTCAACTCCACGTCACCGGATAAAGGAGTAGGACTGTCCCTGAATATCCCATTGCGCAACCGCGCCGCGCAGGCAACGCAAATCCGCTCGGAATTGGAATACCGGCAAGCCCAGATGCGCCTGCAGCAGATCGAAAACCAGATCAGCATCGAAGTCCGCAACGCCCAGTTCGGAGTCGAACAGAACCGCGCCAGCGTGGACTCCGCCAAAGCTGCGATGGACTATGCCAGGCAATCACTGGATGCCGAACAGAAGAAATATCAGTTCGGCACCTCAACCACGACGCTGGTTCTGCAGACTCAGAGCGCACTGGCCACGGCAGAATCGACGTTAATGTCGGCGATGGCTGCCTACGAGAAGTCGCGCATCGAACTCGAGCGCGCCACCGGCGTCACGCTTGACCATGTCGGCATCAGCATCGACGAGGCGGCTAAAGGCCAAGTCACACGCCTGCCGAACGTCCCGGGCATCGCGCCGCGCAAAGAACTACCTTCCGTAGCGCCGCCTCCGCCTCCCGCGCCGCAGCAGCAGTAATCGACTACCCGTGCGTAGCGCCGCCATTTATTCCAACGTGAATCGCGGCGCTACGAAGCACTCTCGCCTGCGTTGGTTCGTTTCAACAATTCTTTACAATCTGCGCCCGTTTCGCTGCTCTCCATCCCGCTAAGATGAGGTGACGACTCCATGTTTGCCGCATCCAAGTTCAAAACCGATCTTGTACCGTTAAATCCTGTAGCTTCGAAATGAAGCAGCACTGCTCTTATTCATGGAGACGAACTCAAGGAGACGAATCATGTCTTTGTTTTTGTTTTTGCCCTTGCCCCAGATGATCGCGGCCTATCGGCGCTTCACTGTGCTCTTGATCACGATGGCGGTTACCGTGCTTGCCTTTGCGCACTTGTGTTCGCGTTTGTACGCGCAGGATGTTCCTGCCGCCCCAACGCCACAAACCGCGCCGGTCACTCTCCAGCCGACGGTTCATTTGCAGGATTATTCCAAGCCGCGCGCGGCGTTTCCTCATTTTCTGCGGCCCTATCGCGCGCAGGAAGTCGCGGAACCGAACTTGGGAAATTCTGCGCGCATCGACTCGCTCATGCGCAACGGCAAGATTTATCTCTCGATTGACGACGCCGTCGCGCTCGCGCTCGAGAACAATCTCGATATCGACATTGCCCGCTATAACTTGAACATCGCCGACACCGACTACCTGCGGGCGAAGTCGGGCGCGAACATTCTCGGCGTCAACGCCGGCATTGTACAGAACACACCCGGCGGCGGCGTGGGTGGCCTTGGCGGAACGGTCGGCTCCGGCACTGGAGGAACCACAGTTGCCCCCAGCGGCGTAGGCACCGGCACCAACGGCTTGGTCAGTTCCACGCTCGGCATTGGCTCGCCCATCACCAGCTTCGATCCGGTCCTCACCAGTACCCTACAGCTCGACAAAAATGACTTCGAGTCCACAACCATCGGTAGTCTCGTTCCGGTCGTTGGGCAGAACACTTACACCGCAAACTTGGCTTACACGCAAGGCTTTCAGTGGGGCACCGCGCTGACCGTAGGTTTCAACAATAGCCACATCGCCAGCAACAGCGGTGAAACCCTGCTGACACCTGAGGTCAGTTCGAATTTCCAATTGCGGATCACTCAGAATCTGCTGCAAGGTTTTGGCTCGCTCCCCAACATGCGCTTCATTCGCATCGCCAAAAACAACCGCGAAATATCTGACGTAGCCTTCCGCCTGCAAATCATTACTACTGTCGACCAGATTGAGGATATGTACTGGGACCTCGTCTACGCGTACGAAAACGTGAAGGTGCAGCAGGAGGCTCTCACTTACGCACAGAAGGCACTGACCGACACGAAGCAGCAGGCTCAGGTTGGCACCGTACCTCCCATTCAAGTAGTAAGCGCGCAGAGCACGGTCTCAACGAATGAGCAGAACCTCATCCTGGCGCAGAACAACCTGGAACTGGAAAAGTTGCTGGTGAAGAACGCGCTCAGCCGCAGCATCGAAGATCCAGTGCTGGCCGAAGCCGACATCATTCCGACTTCCACCATGCAGATTCCGCAGGAAGAAGCCGTCGTTCCAGCACAAGACCTGATCAATCAAGCTCTGGGCCATCGCGCGGAACTGGCCGAGTCGCGCATCGATCTCAATTCCCGCGACCTCAGCAGCAAAGCCGTCCGCAACGCCCTTCTGCCAACGCTGGATGCATTTGCTTACTACGGCGGATCGGGAGTAGGAGGAAATCTGGCCGCGGGCTGCACCAGCACGGTTGGATGCGCTGTTCCTCCCCCGTTTACCAACACCACGACTGTGGGCTACGGCGGGACCTTGAACCAACTTGTCAACTCTACCGCTCCCGACAAAGGCGTGGGCCTGACGCTGAACATCCCGCTGCGCAATCGCGAAGCCCAGGCCAATCAGGTGCGCGCGGAACTGGAATACCGCCAAGCCCAGGTGCGGCTGCACCAGCTTGAGAACCAAGTGCGCATCGAAGTACGCAACGCGCAATTTGACGTCAAGCAGAACCGGGCCGCGGTGCAGGCAGCTCAGTATGCGGTCGACTTCTCCCGCCAGACGCTCGACGCCGATAACCAGAAACTGAAAGTCGGCCTCACTACGACAACCGCGATCCTGCAGGATGCTTCCGTGTTAACTACTTCCGAGTCGAATCTGGTTTCCGCCAAAGCGGCCTATGAGAAGTCGCGCATCGAACTTGATCGCGCTACGGGATTGCTGCTCGATCACTCCGGCATCGACATCGCCGATGCCACGCGCGGCCGGGTCACACATCTGCCCAAAGTTCCTTACGTAGTTCCGCGGCAAGACAACGCTCCGGAGGTGCGGCCTTCATCCACTGCGCCGCCCGCAGTCGGCCAACCGTAGAACTCACGGCCTCTTAAAGGCACCGCCGCCTCGCAACGAACGAATCGGCGCCGAAGCGTCTGTCTTTTTCTAAATCCCTTATAGCACTCACGTGCCACCTCTTCCCTTATCGTGCCATTGCCATCATGCGCTCGCGGGCTGAGTATGTTGGTGCTTAATGATTGACACTTTGAATTGAGTTCTATTTCACGAGAAACAAAATGCTGGAGATGAATTCAAGAAC
>JBEKJF010000457.1:0-3688 GCA_050011375.1 Candidatus Sulfotelmatobacter sp. | reverse complement strand
GTAGTAGACCGCCGCGAATTCTTCTGGGAAGACCTGCCGGAAGTAATCACAGAACCTGTGGAGACGGAGTCAGACCGTGTGGGGACGGACGCATTCGTCCGTCCAGGCGAGCGCAGCGAGCCGCCCCCCTCCACGAATCCCTTTAACCCCGGCGAATTCTTCTCCGCCCTTCTGAAGCAGCTCTACATCGGCCAGCCCTACGTGCCGCGAAATCTCTACGTCCCGGTTGATTTCGAAGATCGTGACGAACTCGAGGCCTTGCTTTCCGAGCAGGTCGCAAGCGGCAACGCCCGCGCCGCGCTGGTTCACATCCTGGTTCCGCAGCGCGGCGACAAGCGCGCCCTCATCGATCTCGCCGGCACCAACGCGAAGCAATCCTACGATCAGCGTTTCCGCGTGCTCAAGCCCAACGCCAAAGCCATCCAGGAAGAGTTGCAGGATGTTCTCAGCCTGCCCGAACTGCCCAAGCGCATCGAGTGCTTCGACATCTCGCACATTCAAGGCGCGGAAACCGTGGCCTCGATGGTGGTGTGGGAAGACGGAAAGATGAAGAAATCGGATTACCGCAAGTTCATCATCCGCACCGTCGAGGGCGTAGACGATTTCGCATCCATGCGCGAAGTAGTCACGCGCCGCTACAAACGCGTGCTCGATGAAAAGAAGCCGATGCCGAGTCTAGTGCTAATCGACGGAGGTCTAGGACAACTGCACGCGGCAGCCGAAGCGCTGGAGTCGCTCGAGATCATTAACCAGCCGCTGGCCGCCATTGCGAAGCGTGAAGAGATTCTCTACGTCTACGGACAGGAGAAAGATCCCATCGCGCTCGATCATCACTCCCCGGTGTTGCACTTGATTCAACTCATTCGCGACGAAGCCCACCGCTTCGCCGTAACCTTCCACCGCAAACGCCGCCAGATGCGCGACCGCTCGACTGAACTCTTAGAGATTCCCGGCGTAGGCGAGAGCACGACCAGGCGTCTTCTAGAACACTTCGGCAGCCTCCAGGCAGTCAAGCAAGCCGACGCGTCCGCGCTCTCAGCAGTCGTAACCCAAAGTCAGGCAGAAACCATCAGCAATCACTTTCGGAAATAGTTGATTCTACTGGATAAGCTACAATGGCTGACTGATTTCATTGAACTTAGCTCGTCGGCGTAGTCGCCAACCTGGCGAGCCGACCCCAATCGCGGGCGAAACCCTGCCGCCAAATACTGTTTGCGGAGCCGCAAAGGCACCTAGGATCGACGATCGGGCGCGAGACGACCCGAAGCCCCACTGCGCGACTCGAATGCCCCCAGTAACCGGGAAACGGCACTAGCGTTCGTATTTCGCTTTGAGCTAATTGTGTACATACAATGCGTGCCGTTAACTTGCTGATTCTACTGGGCGTAATTTTAGGCGAAGCTAAGTCGTTGATTCTAACGAATCGATGCTTAAACTCATCCGGCCCTCGACTCCTCACACGCGTGGCAACTGGGGAAGAGCGTCAAAATGCACATCGCGGGCGCACAACACGAGCGAATGCTGCAGAACAAGGGCCGCGATCCACATATCGTTCGTCGGGATGGGAGTGCCTTGCTTCCGCAGTTGCCGAAAAATAGAAGCGTAATGATGCGTAGTCTGTTCATCGGCGTAGAGCACTCCGACGCCGGGCCTCATCAAAAGGCGCCGCAGCACTGCTTCGTTGCGCGGTCCTTGATTGCCGACGACAAATCCGGCGCGCAATTCTCCCAGCACGATGAAGGGCAGCCAGACCTCATCAGCCAGTTCGACCGTTTGGACGACGCCCACGTCGCCGCGGCACAGATCCGTGTAGCGGTTCGTGTCGAGCGCGAGCTTCACCGCCACATCTCTTCATCGATAACGTCCTGCGCAGCCAAGGCGCTGTCGAAGGCGGGATCTTCTCGCCAGGTGCCCGCAATGCCGGTGAGGTCGCGGCGCTTGATTCGTTCCCCGCTAACGCCAGCGCCGCGCGCCAGGGCTTCAATCGCTACTTCGTTCAGGCTCTTGCCCCGCTCGCGCGCGGCCCTGCGAAGCGCTTCGTCCAAAGCGTCCGGCACATTGCGAATGGTGTATTGCATGCATCTATTGTAGGCGTTGCAGGCACAAACTGCAAGCAGATGGAAATGATTGATTGAATGGGCGCTAAGTCAGTGACTCCGCCTACTGCGCCGGACTCGCGTTTCCCATGTCCAAGACAACCTTCCAGCTTCCGTCCTTCTGCTTCTTCCAAATGCTGGTGTATTTGCCGTGGTCGACGACTGTCTTGCCAAGTTTGTCCTTCGAGCTGAATTCAAACGTGCCATACGTGTAACCGAGATCGCCGGAGGCAGATATGTCGGCGCCCACGGGACTCCATGTGAGATGGTTATTGGTGTCGTCCAGAAATCCCATCGTCTTGGCAATGTTTGTTTTTCCTTGAATCAGTGGCGCTCCATTGGGCACTTCGACGGCATCGTCCGCGTAGTAGGAGAGATATCCCTGCGAGCCATGATCAGCCGCAGCCTTCATAAATTCGGCCTCAAGCCGGCGCAGCGTGTCGCCAGTGTCTCTTGATGGCTTAGAAGCCAAAGGGTGAGCATTGGGAAGCAGGATGAGTGTAGCCAGTACCATGGCAGCGATAACGAACAAAATTGACTTCATGCATCCTCCCGCGAGCAGCAGCGCATATTTTATCCGCAAAACCAGCCATGGCACAGAGGAACAAACCGATTAAGACAATCCCCCGCGAGCTGCATTATATTTGTGATCTTGACTTACCCCGTGTTCCTCCGTGTGCTCCGTGTTTAGGATTTTTGCCTTTTTGCTAAACTGCTAAATATCCAATGAAGAGCCTAACAACTCTAGCAGCCGCACTGTTGCTGTCGACGCTGTCGGCACAAACGACACCGCTACCCGATCAAGCCACGCCGCAGGAAAAGCATTTACGCAACGTGCGCCAACTCACCTTCGGCGGACAGAACGCCGAAGCCTATTTCTCCGCCGACGGCACTAAGTTGATCTTCCAATCCTCCCACGGCGACGTGAAGTGCGATCAGATCTTCATCATGAACATCGACGGCAGCGACCCGCACATGGTCTCCACCGGCAAGGGACGCACCACCTGCAGCTACTTCTATCCCGACGGAAAAAAGATTCTGTACGCGTCCACGCACCTGGCCAGCCCCGAATGTCCGCCGCGCCCAGATTTCTCGAAGGGATACGTGTGGGGCGTTTATGCCGGATACGACATCTTCACCGCCAACCCCGACGGCTCTGACCTGAAGCAACTCACGAACACGCCCGGCTACGACGCCGAGGCAACAATTTCGATCGACGGAAAAAAGATTGTCTTCACTTCCCTGCGCAACGGCGACCTAGACATTTATTCGATGGACGCCGACGGCAAGCACGTCAAGCAACTCACGCACGAACTCGGCTACGATGGCGGCCCATACTACTCGCCCGACCGCAAGTGGATCGTTTATCGCGCCTATCATCCTCAGCGCGAGGAAGAAATCCGCGACTACAAAGAGTTGCTGGCGCGAAACCTGATCCGGCCTACATCGCTTGAACTATGGATGATGAAGGCCGACGGCAGCGCCAAGCGCCAGATCACAAAGCTCGGCGCCGCGAGCTTCGGCCCGTCATTTCTGAACGACGGCAAGCGCATCATTTTTTCTTCCAACTACGACCCGGTGACGCACGACAA
>JBEKJF010000456.1:0-3721 GCA_050011375.1 Candidatus Sulfotelmatobacter sp. | reverse complement strand
CGCGGCTTCGATGCGGCCGAGGCATGCATCGACGGTTTCGACGGCCTTTACCGTGGGCTCGATTTTTCCTGAGTGGCCAACCATATCTGCGTTGGCAAAGTTAACGATGATTATGTCGAACGTTCCCTCTTCCGTGGCTTTCACGACAGCGTCGGCGATGCCGGCGGCGCTCATTTCCGGCTTCAGATCGTAGGTCGCCACCTTTTGCGAAGGAACCACAATGCGCTCTTCGCCGGGAAATGGCTGCTCCACGCCACCGTTGAAAAAATATGTAACGTGCGCATACTTCTCGGTCTCGGCCACGCGCAGGTTACGCATATTCAAGCCGCCCATTACGTTCGCCAGAATGTTCGCCATCGATTCTGCGGGAATCACGACCGGCAGGCTGAAGTTCTTGTCGTACTGCGTCATGCAAACGTAGTGCAGATTCTTCGGCACGCGGTCGCGGGAAATTGTGTCGTCGAGATCGGCCGCGCCCGGAAGATCGCTGCCGCCTTTCGCATTCAGCCCGCTGTTTCGCGCCAACGCACGCGTAATCTGGCGGACGCGGTCGGCGCGGAAATTAAAGCAGATGCAAGCGTCGTCATCGCGAATCGTCGCCAGCGGCTGACCAACTCCGTCCGTGCACACGAACGGAATTACGAATTCATCGGTGACGCCTTTGTTGTAGGCATCTTTCATCCCTTGAACCGGGTCGGCGCACTTGCCGCCTTCGGCTTCGCCGAAGACCATCGCGTTGTAGGCCTTGGCGATGCGCTCCCATCGGCGGTCGCGATCCATCGCGTAGTAGCGGCCGTTCACGGTCGCAATCTTGCCGGAGTTGTACTCGCGCATTTTCTGCTGTAACTGCTCGAGATAGCCAGCGCCGTTAGTAGGCAGCGTGTCGCGACCGTCCATGAAGGCATGGACGAAGACACGATCCACGCCTTGCTGCTTCGCCATTTTCAGCAATGCGTAAAGGTGCGCTTGCTGCGAATGCACTCCGCCGTCAGAGACCAGGCCGAACAGATGAAGTCTGCGCTCGCCCTCGCGCGCGTGCTTCATCGCCGCGAGCAGCACAGGATGCGAGAAGAACTCGCCGTTCTGGATCATAAGGTCGATGCGCGTGATGTCCATGTGCACGATGCGGCCTGCGCCAATGTTGAGATGGCCGACCTCGCTATTGCCCATTTGGCCTTCGGGCAAGCCAACGAAAGGTCCGCTGGTGTGAATCAGTGTGTTGGGATATTCGCGCAGCAGGCGATCGTACGTGGGTTTGCGCGCCAGCGCGATGGCGTTCGCTTTGGTTTCGGCGCGGTATCCCCAGCCGTCGAGGATGATCAGAACGAGTGGTTTTGGGCGAGGCATAACGATCGTCCGGCTTTCCAGTTAACTCGCAACAGTTCACCAAACTACCAGATCACTTCCACAGGATAACGTTCGAACATAGGATCCGCAGTTATAAGTGGGAGTTTTTCTTCAAGGCTCTGTGAAATCAAGATTCGGTCGAACGGATCGCTGTGGTGCGCTGCCAAACTTTCGAGTCTCAACACATGATCCAGCGTGATCGGCAAAACTTCGATTCTATTCTCACCTAACTTCTTGACCAAATAAGGTCCGGCGGGCTCGGCAAGAGGAAGTTTGCCGATCTTCACCTTGATCAAGATCTCCCAAATACTAGCCACGCTCAACCAAAGGTCGTTCGGACCGGTAAACACTTTCTGTGCTCTGCGGGAAAACCGGCGATCATCGGCAATCGCCCAGAGAAAAGCGTGTGTATCAAGAAGAGCCTTCATCCCCGGAAAAGATCCTCGATCTCCTTGGGCAAAGGGTCGTTGAAATCGTCGGGCACGACAAAGTCGCCTTTGGCCGATCCCAGGAATCTCCGCTTGGGAGGTTCGTTGATCGGCACCAGTTTCGCAACTGGCTTTCCCGCCTTGGCAATGATCACTTCCTCGCCAATGGCAACGCGCTCCAGCAGACGCGAGAGGTGAGTTTTGGCCTCGTGGATATTGACTTCCATGAAAATAATTATAGCTAAGTCATGGACTAAGTCAAGGGTCGACCCCACCCCCCTCCCCCCCGGTATATTGGAATCAACGGGTTAGCGGGAAAACGCGAAATAATCTATTGGAATCAACAGGTTGCGGGCAAAATCTTGGAAACAAAGCATTTAGCGTTGTCGCAGCCGCGTTTGCACTTGACTCCGCCATCATCATCCACTGTTGGGGCTGTGGAAGGCAAGGTCAGATGTCACATCAAGCCGTGGACTGGCGGTTCGCTTGGTCGAGTGCGACGGAAGATTAAGGCGACGGCGAAGAGATAGATCCGCTCTCAGCCGCCATCTGAACCGGATAGTGCGTTAGCAACTTCAATCCCACGCAATCGAATAGACCATTTTAGGGTGGAAGAAGGAGTTCTCATCGCCCACAAGAAATCGGGTTATAAGATTCGGGCCTTCAAGCAACACGACGGATGCTTCGCGCGATGCGACTGGGACTTGAAAGGCGACCGTGGTCTGGAAGCTGTCCCCTGCCACGAGGCGCTTTGCCAGGTCCTGCTGAGGCCCGCTTTGCTTTTCAAACTCGGCTTGCGCCGAACTCGACGGGAGAATCGGGTCGCCCGAGGGAAGCACCAGGAAAACGCGAGGCTGGGAGGGGCGAAACGCTGCCCTGCGAGCCCGATTCGTGATGCGGAGAGTGATTGCCACAAGCTTTGAACCGGTCGCGCCATCTGGCACGGGCAGGGACCGCGCTCCGGCGACGGTCGCACACCAGTCGTCGAAACACTTGTCAGTTCCGAGAGGGAGTTGACGGGTGCTGCTGCTTAGAGAGACTCCGACCAGAATCACCACGTAAGCAGCGAAGCAGACCCCAATGGCCAGAGCCGGTCTTCGAATTGGGCGTCCGCGAAGCTTACGGTAGGCGAGCACCGCGGTTAGGACTACGGTGACAAGAAGGAAGACCACGAAGAGCAGGTTTCCCGCATCGTTTACCGCTTGAGTCTGCATAGGAATCTCTCTGATTCTGGATACTGCAGTGAAGAGTACTTTATATCACAAACCTGGACAGTAGGACTCGGAGAGGAATAAATTTGACTTGGTGGGATCACACGCCCGGCAGGATCGATGAGCGTAAATGGCTTGTTAGCTGCAATTGACTGCCTAGGATAGGCTCAACAGGAGCTATACTCCGCTGTACCGTTATGGATACGGCGCACCCCGCCATGTGTTCCCGGTCTATCATCAGATCAATTTTGTACGTGAACTTGTTTCTCTTTGCTTTATTCGTGATACCAATAACGCATCATTGGGTAGACCAAGGGTCCTTGGCGCTGAGGTCTATCAATATGGAGGATGTTGTTGGTCGATCACTGCAAGTGTGGCTCGTCGCATCAACCATCATCGCAACTGCGTTATTCGGCCTAGTCGGGTGGAAGAGTCGAAGAGCTACGCTGCCCGCCGGATCGCTCAAGCTTGAGGGAATCCTCCTGCTTAGCTGGTGGATTATTGTCGTCGGAGCATGCGTTTACGGCTTCGCGCTTGGCATGGGTGGCTGATCCAGTCGATTGGCGAAAAATCGCCGTAGCACTCATTGACCAGGTGCTGCGTGCATCAACTTAAGCGCAGGACTCAAGTCGTGCCTTTCCCAAACATTTTTCCTCCGCATTAATGGATAGTTCGTTCCCCCTTGCGGACTGCTGGGGAGCTGGCCGAGCCTTCGAATTTGGGGTCGCCGAGTTT
>JBEKJF010000455.1:0-3728 GCA_050011375.1 Candidatus Sulfotelmatobacter sp. | reverse complement strand
CCACGGGGGCGGGCCCGTCCTTTCGCGGCAATTTACTCTGGCGGCTGCCCCGTCCTTGTCTCTGCGTTTTTTGCAGAGACAGGGCGGGGAATTTGACTCGTATAACCTGAGGCTCAACGCCAAGCAACTCCCGCTTCCGAGCGGTCCACTGCGACTCAATCTCCACTACTCCCGCGACCCCGGAAACATAGTGACGGAAACTGCTCCAATCCCACTCCTCGGGACTAGAAACCAGTCCCCTCCGCACCGGGTTCCGATGGATATATCGCAGCTTCTCGATCCGCCGAGCCTCGCTCCACACATTGACGTCGTAATACCGAGCCAGCCAGAACGACCCGCCCTCCGGTTCGCGCAACTCGCGGGCAACATTCTGCTTCAACATTTGCAGGGCGACCGAAAGCTTCGCCCGCTCCGGCTCGCTGATCAGCAAGTGAACGTGCTCAGGCATCACCACATACCCAGCAACGTAGAAGCCATACCACAGCCGGACACGCTCAAGGGTCTGCTCGAAGATGTCACGGGCATGAGGCGAGCCCAGCCGGGCCGCGCGATCATAGCAGCTGAATGTAAGAAAATGGAGACAACGCGCTTCCTGAAACCGCTTGAGACCCCAGGGCATAGAAGTAATCGTAAGCCGCGGTGGGGGTGCGTTGGTTCGCTGAGATGGGAATTTGTTTCTACGATTCCGAAATTGGGAACGGACTAAAGAAAGTCAAATTCCCCGCCCTGTCCCCGCAAAGAACGCGGGGACAAGGACGGGGCAGCCTCAGGGAAAGGGTGGCCGCCGGGGGCTGGCCCAGCCTTTCCCGTCTCAATCATCGAGGGTGCCCCGCCCTTTGTCGCATCTTTTGCGACAGGGCGGGATTTTGATCTCCGTAGTGGAGCATGAAGGCTGGCCCGTCTTTAATGTTCCTTGCCCACTCCCCGAATGCACTCCTCCAGCACATCCAAAGCAACGTCAGCTTCTTCTTTGGTCACGACCAGCGGCGGGCACAGCCGGATCGTGCTCGGCCCGCAGCCCAGGAACAGAATGCCGCGTTCGAAGGAGCGCTCGATGATCAGGTCGCGCTCGGCGCTGCCATATTCCTTGGTCGCTTTGTCTTTCACGATGTCGACACCGATCATCAAGCCGCGGCCGCGGACGTCGCCCACCAGCTTCAGCTTCGCCGGCCACGTGGACATGCGCTTCAGCATGTGCGCGCCCACTTCGCTTGTGTGTTCGAGCAGATGTTCTTTCTCAATCACGTCGAGCGTAGCCAGCGCCGCCGCGATGCACACGGGATTGCCCCCAAAAGTTGAAGCGTGCGAACCCGGCACCCAGTCCATGATTTCGGAGCGAGTCATCGTGATGCCGAGCGGCATGCCCGACGCAAGTCCCTTGGCCATGCAAACCATGTCAGGCTCAACGCCCGTGTGCTCGACCGCCCACCACTTGCCAGTGCGCCCGATGCCGCTCTGCACTTCATCAAGCACGAGGAGAATTCCGTGGCGATCGCAGATGCGGCGCAGCTCCTGCATGAAGATAGTAGGAGCGACCACGTAACCGCCCTCGCCCTGCACTGGCTCGACGAAGATCGCGGCCACTTCTTCGGGAGCCAGCGTGGTCTTGAACAGCTTCTCTTCGATAAAGCGCGCGCAATTGAGCGCGAACGCGTCGGAATCTTGTATTGCATCTTTGCGCCCGCGATAAAGATCTGGATACGGCACATGCGTCACTCCGGGCATGAGCGGTGAAAAGCGGCGCCGCTGCTGGGGTTTCGACGCGGTCAGCGACAGAGCGCCCATGGTGCGTCCATGAAACGCGCCAAAGAATGCGATGATGTTCGGCCTCTTTGTGTGATAGCGGGCGAGCTTGAGCGCGCACTCGATCGCTTCTGCGCCGGAGTTGCCGTAGTAAAACTTGTGCGGGCCAGGCATGGGAGCGATCTTCGACAGGCGCTCAGCCAGAGTGATCAAACTCTCATAATAGAAATCCGTGCCGGACATGTGGATCAACTCAGCTGCCTGCTTCTGAATGGCGGCGACTACCTCGGGATGGCAGTGACCGGTCGAAGTGACGGCGATGCCTGCGGAGAAGTCATAGAACTCGTTGCCATCGACGTCGGTGACGACGATGCCGCGTCCGCTCTTGGCCACGAGCGGGTACGAGCGAGTGTAGGAAGGTGAAATATATTTTTCATCGCCCGCTAGCACGCGCAGAGCGTTCGGGCCGGGCAGGGCGGTCCTGATTTTCGGACCGATAGTTTTTTCGGGAGCGATCTTTTCTGCTGCGATCTTTTCGGGAGCGGTCGCGGTCATCGTCTTGGTGGTCATGGGAATCCTCCTGAAGGCAGCTGTCAGTTGCCAGTTGCCGGTTGCCAGTTATCGCAACCTCGGGACACGCGGCTCTGGTTCAGGCACACGTAGTTCGAGGCGAATCAGGCGAAGGATTTTATTAGTCGCTAGCGAAGAGGCTGGGACGCAGGCGTGATGGCAGGTTGGCTCGATAGCGGCGTGGACACACCAGGCAGTGCAGCCAGCACTCGGGCCGATTCGAAAACGGAAGCGAATTGGATTTGTTGCGCAGCATCGCCAGCGGTCGACATCACTGACTCATTATAGCTTGAGGCCGTGCGCGGCGTAACCCCCTAAAATTCTTTAGTAACCGACAGTCTGCGCCAGGAAGCCGGCGGGAAGCCGGCGCTACATGAGTCAGTTTTGACTTCCCTGACGATGGGCTTTAGCATGGCTGACTGACGGCGGAGCATCTCTTGCTCGATCAGACCTTCTCGCATTACCGGATCATCGAAAAGCTTGGCGGCGGCGGCATGGGCGTGGTTTATAAGGCGGAAGACACGCGCCTCGGACGCTTCGTCGCGCTGAAGTTTCTTCCTGAAGAACTGGCGCAGGATCGCATGGCGCTGGAACGTTTCCGGCGCGAGGCTAAGGCTGCGTCTGCGTTGAACCATCCGAATATTTGCACGATTTACGACATTGGCGAAGAGGATGGGCGCGCTTATCTGGTCATGGAATTTCTTGACGGGTACACGCTGAAGCACATGATCGGCGCGCGCGCGATGGAGTTGGAAAATATTCTGGAGTTAGGCACCGAGATTGCCGACGCGCTGGATGCGGCGCACACGGAAGGCATTGTTCATCGCGACATTAAGCCGGCAAATATTTTTGTGACCAAGCGCGGCCACGCGAAGATTCTGGACTTTGGGCTGGCCAAGGTGACGACGACTCCGGCGGCGTCGGCGCGCCCGCTGGAAGCGACGGCGGCGACGGATGTAGCGATCGAAGAGCACCTCACCAGCCCCGGTTCAACTCTAGGCACTGTTGCTTATATGTCTCCGGAGCAGGCGAAGGGGAAAGAACTGGATTCGCGGACGGATCTTTTTTCTTTCGGCGTGGTGCTGTATGAGATGTCGACGGGGACGTTGCCGTTTCGTGGAGAGACTTCAGCGCTGATCTTTCAGGCCATTCTGGATCGCGCTCCAGTTTCGCCGTTGCGAATGAATCCTGATTTGCCGTTGAAACTGGAAGACATTATTAACAAGGCGATCGAGAAGGATCGCAACCTGCGCTACCAGCATGCTGCGGATATTCGCGCGGACCTGCAGCGATTGAAGCGCGACACGGGAAGCGGGCATTCGGCTGCGGCTCATTCAGGGGCTGTTCCGGTTGCTCAGGATACGGGGGCGCATGCGGCGGTGTCGGGAGCGCCCGCGCAATCGTCGGGTTCGTCC
>JBEKJF010000454.1:0-3756 GCA_050011375.1 Candidatus Sulfotelmatobacter sp. | reverse complement strand
ACCCCGTATCGATTAAGTAACGGCCGCGAGAGCGGGGCGGCCGGAGAGGTTGTAGATGCGTGGCATCTTGGGTTTTCGTTTCTGTGCGCTGGTGAGTTGCACAGGGCGGCGTTCGGCGTATTTTTGATCGCATTGCAGTCGGCTCTCTATTGATGTAATTGGGTTGAGCCAGCCAACCACCAGCGATTATACGGCCGTACCAGTGACGCCGACGCAGGCGTTCGAGATTCTCCTCAACATACCGGAGCCAAGACACACGCTTACGTTGAGCGAGGCGTTCCCGAGCTTGCGGCTCAAGGGCAAGAAGCCGCTAAGTTCTTAAGAATGATGGTGGCCAGGGACGGAGTTGAACCGCCGACGCCAGCCTTTTCAGGGCTGCGCTCTACCACCTGAGCTACCTGGCCACGTTTCGAAACCCGCGCGTCGCTATGGACCGCGAGCATTCTCGTTTCACGCCGATGGGTGCGGGATTTCGAACTGAATGAACAGCTCTCTGCCGAACGTCTGCGGAACGTTCTTGATTATAGCAACGGGACTGACTTCACTCAAACATTGCTCAGAGTTCCGGCTGAACTCGGGATGAGCCTTGCTCGATCGTCACGATGAAAAAACAGCGCAACGCGTACCGGCCAGTTTACCCAGCACCAGTACGCGTTACGCCTTAAGGAAAGATTGTTGCTTATTGTCCGCCCATTGCAGAACCGTGCTGTCCCAGCCACGAAGCCAGTTGCGGTTCCTGCCGCGACTTCAGGTCGACGCAGTTGTTGATGCGTTCGATCGATTGGCGATACGTCCTCTCTGCCGCTTCAACCTTGTGCGCGGCAAAAAACTCCACGACCTGATCGCGCATGTGTGCATCGCAGAACGAGCTGGTCGAGCCCACGATTCGCCCGCTCGCAAATGGACCTCCAACTTTCTGTACCGCGTCCCAGTGCGCCAGCACAAAGTCCCAAGCCAGCTTCTGGCCTTCCGGATTGCTCATGACGCTGCTGATCACGCCCAGCGCGTCCTGCGAACGCACGTCCGGTGACAGCGCGTAGTCGAGCGTCCGCTGCAAAAGTTTCGGATCGCTAAACTGCGGCAACGTGAATAAATACATGTAGAACTCCTCCGGAGACTTCGGGTTTTTCAGCGCTGTCATCAAACGATCGTAAAAATCTTCGCCACCGTTCAACGCCGCCAGCGCCATGGCTCCGCCTGCGATCTGCCGGTCAACGGAAGATGGATCATCCAGTGCCTTGTCCGCAAGCTTGCGCGCGTGTGCCAGCACTTCGGGATCGCGTGCATCGTACCCAGCCGCGCTAAATAGACGAGACCGCAGCGTTCTCTGCTCGTCGCTCTCGCCCGGCTTCGCATCCCAACCCACATCTTTCAGCATAGGCGCCAGGTAACCGCGCATCCAGGCCCGGTAGGATTCACGGTCACTCTCCGTCACCAGGTAGCGGCCAATAAAATCCAGCCGGCCCAAAACATCATCCATCACCGCGCGATTGCGGTCGCTTGATAGGCCCTGCGCGAGCGCGAGATAGTCGCCCACCGGCTCGCGGCCCACGCGTACTGAGGCCCAAATATCCGTTTGCAGGGCAATCCGCTCAGCGGGCGAAAGCTTGCTCTCGGCATCATTCGCCAGCGCTCGCACCGCATCCGCCTGATAGCCGGCCCGGTAATAACCGGTGGCGCCTGCATTGGCCAAAACCCACGTCGAACATCCCGGCAGCGTGAACGTCGCTTCCTTCTTGGCGAGCAGTTCGCACTTCTCAGCCCCAGTCGACGACTTCATGCACAACGGAACTTTCCAGAGCTGATCGTTTGCTGCCTCGAACTTTACGCGATCATAGAAATAACGCCGCTGCTCCACACTCACGGTAGTCGATGCGCCAGAGCACTGCGACTTCACATCGATGATCGGAACCCCGGCCTGCTTCACAAACGTCGGCATGATCTGATCCACCGGCTTCTTGGAGGTCTTGGTCTGCGCATCCCAGAAGTCGGCTTCGGTAGCATTTGCATATTGATGTTTCTGAATGTATGCGTTCACGCCTGCCTGGAAAGTCTGTTCGCCCAGATACGCTTCAAGCATGCGCAGCACCGCCGCTGCCTTGCCGTATGCGATTCCGTCAAACAGCTCCTGAATCTGCGCTGGAGTTTCCGCAGCCTGATGAATCGGACGCGTATTTGCCAGCGAATCCGTATTGAGCGTTCCACCGGTATTGCTCACATCGTCGAGATTGAAATTCCATTCCGGCTTCCACGCCTGGATCGGCTTGCTCGACATCCATGTGGCAAAACCCTCGTTGAGCCAAATGTCGTCCCACCATTTCATCGTGACCAGATCGCCAAACCACTGGTGCGCCATTTCGTGCGCCACCACTGAAGCGATCGTCTTCTTCAAATCGACGGAACCTTGCTTCTCATCGATTTCCAGCAGCACTTCGCGGAACGTAATGCAGCCGGCATTCTCCATCGCGCCCGCGGAAAAGTCCGGTATGCCAATCAGATCGAGCTTCCCGTAGGGATACTTGATGCTGAAATATTTGTCGTAGTAGCTGAGCACGTGCTCCGCAGTCTCGAGAGCAAACTTCCCCATCTCTTTCTTTCCGGGAGTCGTGTAGACGCGGATCGGAATGCCGTCGGCCTCGCCCTCGATGTATTCAAAATTTCCCACCACCAGCGCCGCCAGATACGAAGACATCTTGGGCGACGTGGCAAAGCGAACCGTGTGCCGGTCGCCGGATCCGGGCGTGTCGGAGATAACTTTAGCGTTCGAAATTGCCACCTGCCCTTTATCGGCGACCGTGCTGATGTCGAACGTGGCTTTGTATGTGGGTTCGTCAAACGATGGAAACGCACGGCGCGCATCGGTGGACTCGAACTGCGTGGCGGCGTACTTGCGCCCCTGCTCGTCCTTGCCTAAATAAAAGCCGCGCATCTCGCTGTTGAGAATGCCGGCGTAAGTGATGTGAATGGTCGCCGGACCTGCGGGCAGAGACTTCGCGACTGTCAGAACCACCATCTCCTTCTCTTTCTCATACGTACCGGAGGCCTTTTGCGTGGCGCCGCCGCTGGTGATGGTGACCTCGTGAAAATCGATATCCACCGCGTTCAGTGTAATTTCCGAAGTCGGCATCAGGACGCGGACGGAAATGGTTTCATCACCTTCGAACGTGGCCTTGTCGAGATCGGGCGTGAAAGAAAGTTTGTAATTCTCAGGAACGGCCACTTCCGGCAGCCGCTGGGCTGCTGCCAGGTATAACGTCGTCAACGCAAACGCGAGTACCGCAAGAATTCGCTTCATATTTTTCCTCAGGAGATTTCCTTTAAGTTCACTTCGTGAATGAACCGACTTCTGGATTCGACAATTTCTAGGGGTTTAGATTCGTATCAGGGCTTTTGACTCCTATCAGGGCTTTTAATTCGTATCAGGGCATCCGCTTCAGCGATGCCGAAAAACGCCCCACACTCACGACGGCTTCAGCCGCTGCGGAAGCCGCCAGGCAAAAATAGTATTGTCCTGCACTTCTATACGAAAGCTTGATCGCAAAAGTTCATTGCGGATGCGCAACCACACCGTTAATCACCGTCAGCGCGCACCGGTTGACTCCGAACCAGTAAGGGATCTCGCGATAATCATCGACCGCGAACACGGCGAGATCCGCATCTTTCCCCGGCTCAATCGATCCCTTCCGGTCGGGGATTCGCAGTGCCCAAGCACCATTAATCGTGGCCGCGGCAATAGCCTCCGCCGGAGTCATTTTC
>JBEKJF010000453.1:0-3769 GCA_050011375.1 Candidatus Sulfotelmatobacter sp. | reverse complement strand
GCAACAGGCCATGGCAGCCCATCCCGGCGTTCCGCTTGGCAGGCAGCAAGTGGCGAGTTTGCATCCCGCGGCAGCGGCGGCGGCACACCCTGCAGTTAAGGTTGCGCCTCCGGCGAAACCTGCGACGCCAATCATGGGCAAGCCTGCGAATCAGCCTGCTGCGGCGCGACCTGGTCAGCCTGCGAATCAGCCCGCGAACCGTCCAGCGCAGCCAGCTGCGAATGAGCGACCCGCTGCTCCGGCGCAGCCCAATCATCCGGCGGCAGAGCCAACACCAAGTCGGCCGGTGGCGACGCCCCCGAGCCGTCCTGCTGAACCCGCAAAGCCGGCGGAGCCGCCCGCGAGGACCGAACGCCCGCCTGCGGTACAACCAGCACCGAATCGTCCGGCAGCAGAGCCAGCACGTCCTGAGGCAAACCGGCCTGCTCCAGCACCGGCGAAACCACAGCCTGCGCCGAGCCGTCCTGAAACTAAACCCGCTGAGCCGCCCGCGCGCACTGAGCGCCCGCCCGCGGCACAGCCGAATAAGCCAGAACCTGCGCGGCCCGAAGCGGCCCGTCCAGAGCCGAAACCCGCGCCGCGTCCGGCAACGCCACCACCGGCGGCAAAACCGGCGGAGCGCACGCCTCCTCCGGCTGCAGCAAAACCGGCAGCTCCTCCTCCAAAGAAGACTCCTCCACCGAAGACGCCCGAGGAGAAGAAGAAAGAGGAAGAGAAGAAGCCCAACTAGTGAATCATTAACGTTGAATTGTTCGGAGCACCCTGAGTTTTCTCAGGGTGCTTTTTTTCTGCGAAGGCTTGGATGCTTGCTATTGCAGAGTGTGACTTGACGGTCCTGAAGCTGGCGCGCCGCTGATGTTGTAGCGTTTTAATTTGCGGTAGAGCGTGGCGCGGCTTATGCCCAGCATGCGTCCGGCTAGGGCTTTGTCGCCGTGAACTTGCTCGAAGACTCGGCGGATGGTGGCGCGTTCGATGTCTTCGAGATCGGTAGTGGAGAGAGTAGTTGCGCCTGCGCCGTCGCCGGAACTTATTTCGGCTGCGGCCGCGAGATCGGAAACCAATTCCGGAGCGGATGCTGCTGGCCGCGATGTTGACGAATTCAACGCTGCGATCGACGTAGGCAGATCGCCGAGGTCGATCAGAGTTCCGTTGCCCAGTGCCACGGCGCGCTCCACGCAGTTTTCCAGTTCGCGCACGTTGCCAGGCCAATCGTAATTCATCAGCGCCTTCATGGCTGCGCTAGAGACGCGCAGATCCGCTCCGGGAGCGTAGCGTTCGCAAAACCAGTTCACCAGCATGGGGATATCGCTGCGGCGCTCGCGCAACGCCGGCACGTGCACCGTAACAACGTTGAGTCGAAAATATAGATCTTTGCGGAATGTTCCATTCTTGTAGGCGGCTTCCAGATCGCGGTTGGTGGCGGCGATGATGCGCACGTCCACCTTGACGCGCTGATTGCTGCCGACCGGCCGTACTTCTTTCTCCTGCAGCACGCGCAGCAGCTTGGCTTGCAACTCCAGCGGCAGCTCGCCGATTTCATCCAGAAAGACCGAGCCGGTGTCGGCAGATTGAAACAATCCCGGCTTCGATTTCAGCGCGCCGGTGAACGCTCCCTTTTCGTAGCCGAAGAGTTCGCTCTCGATCAGCGTAGGCACGAGCGAGCCGCAATCGACCGCAACAAACGGACGGTTTGCGAATGCTCCGCGGAAATGAATGGCGCGTGCGACCAGTTCTTTGCCGGTACCGCTCTCACCGGAAATTAGAACAGCAGTGCGCGTGTCCTTGAGACGCGAGGCGATTCGCAGTACTTCCTGAATCTTGGCAGAGGAACCGACGATGCCGTGCGCCGCAGTCTCGGAACCCAAAAATTCATGCTCCTCATAGTAGTCGACCAAGTGGACCGTCTTGGCCATCCGGCGGAGGAACAGGCGAAGTTCTTCGAGCGGGGAAAACGGCTTGGTGATGTAGTCGTAGGCGCCGAGCTTCATGGCTTGCACGGCGGTTTCAATCGACCCGTGTCCAGTCATCAGCGCTACTTCGGTGCGGGGCACAAGTTTCTTGACTCTCTCCAGAAACTCGAGGCCAGACATGTGAGGCATGACCATGTCGCTGAGGATCATGTGAACCCTCTGCTCTTCGAGCAACGCGAGCGCAGACTCACCGCTATCGGCTTCGAGGCAGATGAATCCCAGAGCTTCGCCCACCGTCATGCAGAGCTTGCGAATGCTCTGCTCATCGTCAACGATCAGCAGGCGAACGCGGAATTCGTCTTTGGCCGGCGTGGCGTTCAACGGGCTTTCCCCATAGTCTTCTCAACAGCCGAGATTAGATCCTGCACACGGAAGGGCTTCTCCAAATACAGCGCGCCGATCTTGCGCAGGGTAGTGACAGTTTCTTCGTTGGCATAGTCGCCGGTTATGATCACGACTTTATTTTCAAGATCGGGACGGTTCGCGGAAATCCAGGTGTGCACCTGAGCGCCATCGACGCCGCCGGGCGTGCGCATGTCGGAGACGACGCCGAGATATTGGCCTTTTTCGAGCAGGCGCAGGGCATCGGCGCCGCTCTCGACGCAGACGACCTGGTAGCCGTTGCGTTCAAGCGTGGCGCTCACCAAAGCCATGATGGATGGCTCGTCTTCGATGAGCAGAACGGGGTGGAGGGCTCGTTGAATGGCTTGGGTTGTCATTTTTGTATCACTCCTGCGGCCACACTCAAGGAGGCGGTGTGGGGCGCTGCGGGAAAACGGACGATGAAGGTGGCTCCCTCGCCATCGGTATTGTTATGGCAAAGAATCTCGCCTCCGTGTTCCTTCACGATGCCGTAGCAGATGCTGAGGCCGAGGCCGGTTCCCTTGCCGACCTCTTTGGTGGTGAAGAAAGGATCGAAAATTCGGTCGGGATGGGAAACGCCGTAGCCGTTGTCGCGGAAAGAAACTTCAACGCCGTCGCCGGACTTGGTGGTCATGATTTCGATGCGTGCCGGCCGTCCGACTTCATGTACTGCGTCGTAAGCGTTGTTCAGGATGTTGAGGAACACCTGCTGCAGTTGATGAGCGTCACCGATGACATCGGGCAAGCCCTCATCGAGGTGTTCGATAATCTCTACGCCGTGGCTGTTGAAATCATAAGAGCGCAGTTGGATGGTGCGGCGCATTATTAGATTGAGCTGCACGGCGTTGCGCTGCGGCGGCATCTGGCGCGCGAAGCTGAGCAGGTTCTGCACAATCTGCTTGGTACGCTGGGCTTCCTGCAGAATTACGCGCAAATCCTTCCGCGCTGACTCGGGAATCTCGGGATTGTCCATGAGCAGGTCGGCGAAGCCGAGAATCGCGGTCAAGGGATTATTCACTTCGTGAGCCACGCCGGAAACCAGCTGTCCAACGGCGGCCATCTTCTCGGCGTGAACCAGTTTGTCGCGCAGTTCTGAGGAGTCGGTAATGTCGGTCATCACCACGACGATGCTGTTGATGTTGCCCTGCTCGTCGCGCATGGGGCTGAGGTTCACGGAAAACTGGCCTGCGTTTCCGTTGCCCCGCATGATTTGCAATTCCAGATTGTCGACTTGTCCACCCCGTATGACGGCCTGTAACGCATCCGCAAGGGGGCGGACATAGCCGGGAGCAGCCAACTCTAACAGCGGACGTCCGAGCAGTTCGCGCTGTTCGAATCCAGCTTCGAACCAGCGGCGATTGGCATAGCTGATGAGCCCATCGGTATCTGAGACGACGATGAAGCTCTGTGTATTGCTGAGAATCTTTCCGGAGAAG
>JBEKJF010000452.1:0-3770 GCA_050011375.1 Candidatus Sulfotelmatobacter sp. | reverse complement strand
TCTCCAGCTTTGCTTGAGCATGACTTCTGCGGGCGAACGTCCTTGGCGTCCGAGCCATGAGACAAAATCTTTCATCTTGACTTCGTGCTTCACGGGCGGCTGCTGGACAGTACGCGCGTCGAAGTAGCCGGTGTGACACTTCGTTCCGGGAACTGACTCTGCAATCAATTGCGATCACTTCATCAATCCGCTTCCACAAAGTATCAAGGCTTCACCGACGGATATGGGCAATTCACCGTCGCAGCGAGCTGAGAGGCGAGAGTTTGATTTTTCATCAGTTTGAGGAAAGACGTGTATGTGACAGAAGAAGGGCGAATGTCTTTTCCAAAGGCATCAAACAAACGAAGGACTCCGTCAAATCTGTAAAAGCTCACATAGGTTAGTAACGCTGCGCACCACGCTGCATCGTCTGTATTGTCCGTTGGTGACGAAATATCATCGATCCAATAGCCAATATAAGGGCGAAGAGAAGGCACATCAGTGAGACCGGTCTTGATGTAGTTTGCAAACCTTTCGAGACCGTCAAGGAAGGCATCGTAGCAGTCACGTATCGCTGCTTCAGGTTGGGAAAAACCTGTATCGGATCCGCTGGGATCCACAGAAAATACCTCAGAATCAGAACCAGAGCCTTCGATAAGGATATGTGGTCTGAGCGCCATCGTCTGCAATTGACGCGTGACGACGACGCGGCTCTCATCGCCGGTACGATCTTCCATCAACTGTAGTTCACGGGAGCCCCAGTCGATTAAAAACAGAGTTCTTTGCACTCGCGGAGCCGCAAAAAAACCTTTCATCTCATTCGCGAGAAACTCGGCCCTTTTCCATTTCTCGCCCCGCAAATAGGTGGAGACGGCGATGAAGAAAAAAACGAGGCTGCCGATCCATCCGGCAATCGTCACAAGAGATTTAGCATGTTCTATTGTTGCCGGTTGCATGCCAGTAAATTTACACCTACTTCGTGCGTTTGTCCGAAAATTGTGAAGGAGCGTGTGGGCCGCTGTCACGGATAGACCAGAGTTGACTGGACGCCAGACGTCCGCACGACGGTTAATTGGGCCGACTTACAAACGGTTGCACTACGAGCGTTTCACCAATCCTACAGCCCTCTTCAGTTGAGAACCTTTGCCATCCCGCAGGGCTTCTCGCGAAAGGTCAACAGCGCATAGTACCAACTATGAAGAGCAGCAGTGTCCGCTGGGTCAATTTCGGCGACCAGAACATCTAAACTTAACATCTAATCTTGACATTCTGAAGCCTCGGGCATAAGATCCTTCGCAATTCGGTGATCGGAAGAAGGAAGCTTCTCCCAAAGCTTCTGATCCGAGGGGGCTTCTACTCGCCGACCTTTCCCAATATTGGAGATCGAACTCGTTTGAGCGCGGCGGTGGAGATGTTTGCGTGCGGCACCGCGCTCGGCGAAGCCATGCCTCGTCCGATGGCTGCGTTTAAGTGGTGTCAACGCAGCGTTAGGCTCGGTGAGATATCTGGCGTGTATGGGTGTTGAAGGCTAGACAAGCAGACTAGTTTGGAGGCGACCAACTTAATGAAGGTACGTGACCGGCAACCTCCAACGGTCGTAATCAGCGATGGGCGCGAACATGTCGCTTCGTGCGCCCGATGCAGTGTTTACAAGGGTAGGCGCCGAAACCTTCGACCTACTGAAGGAAAATCCCGAAAGCGAAAGTCTGGAAGTGGCCGATGTCCGATCAAGAAAACTCTGACAGCAACGCGAAGGAACAGGAGCTTGCGAAGCAGCTCAGTACGTACGCTGATGGCTTCACGACATTTTCGTTCGTTCAGGGCGCGACCTTCTGCTTCCTTGTTGCGCAAAATGCGGCGGTCGCGTGCGAGCTCCGGTCACAGTGGGTGGTTGCGGAAGTCTGCCTCGCTATTGCGGGGGTTGGTTATCTCCTCCTCCTACACTTGTGCAAGCGAGGCGAAGACAAGCTCCTTATTCCGGCGGTTCGCGGGGAACAGATAATGGGCGTTGTACGAATGGTTCGGTGGGTACGATTTTGGATCGTCGTCGTCGCTACCGGTGGAGAGATGCTGCTTGTGATTGGGGTGCACTTCGCGACCCCGTTCTTCGTTTGTTCGAAGCTCCATTAGGACTGGTCGGCATGTAAACTTTGGCCTTCATTCCAAAGTCGCTAGTCACGAGGTCTTAATTTGTGGACAATTCAACCAGTCAAGATGCCGATCTAATTCCTGACGATCTGTCGGGACTCCCTCCATGGGAAGCCGTACCAACTGATGAAACAGAAGCTGTGAAAACCATCGTGCAAAAGATTGAAACGAATGTGCGTGCCGCAGCTACGAATTCACCAGCACGGCGAGATGCGCATCCGAAAGCTCACGGCTGCGTCGCCGCAGCATTTAATGTACTCGACAATCTGCCGCCGGTTTTGCGCGTTGGCATATTCAGCCAGGTTCGCAGTTATCAGACATGGATCCGTTTTTCAAACGGGTCGGAAAAACCGCAAAAGGATGCGATTGGAGATGGACGTGGGATGGCAATCAAGTTGATGGGAGTCGACCGTAGCCGCTCCGGCACACAAGACTTCATCATGATTAATAATCCCACATTCTTTGTGCGTAATGCCGCGGATTACGTCGACTTCCAAAACGTGACGAACCCAATATTATTTTTCTTTCCCGGCTTGAACCCTTTTAAATTTCGCATCCATGAATTGCTGATGGCCCGGCGTATTACTCGCAGGATCGTTTCCAATCCGTTGAACGTTCAATACTGGAGTATGACCCCATATCTTTGTGGAACCATACCTTGTAAATTCTCTGCCCGACCTCTTGGTCAGAAGTTCGAGTTCAATGACAGGTCGACGCCAACTTTTCTACACGATAACCTAGTCAAATCCCTGCAGGTAGGCGAGGCTGTATTTGAGTTTTGCGTTCAAATTCGCTCAAGCCCGACTTCTATGCCAATCGAAGACCCGACGATCGAATGGCTGGAAGCAGACTCTCCCCTTATTCCCGTTGCGCGGATTACCATCCCGCCCCAGACCTTTGACGTTCCCAGCCAGAATGCTTTCGGAGAGAATTTGTCTTTTACTCCATGGCATGGTCTGGACGACCATCGCCCACTCGGTGGCATAAATCGGGTTCGTCGGGCAGTTTATGAGGCGATCTCGAAAGTGCGCCATGAGATCAATAACGTTCCGCGTAACGAACCACTTGGCACAGCACAAATAATTCCACCGGCTCCATTGGATGCGACAGGAGGACTTTTATGAGCAATTCCTTATTTGATGAGATCCTTAAACTCGCAGGCAGCGCTATCGACTCTTGTGGCTGGGCTGATAGAGCATTGTCGAAAGCGGCGGTTAACATATTAGTTGAATGCACTCGCAATCGGCCGCATCCGTGGAGTACAGCTTCGGATTACACATCATGGAAAAGCTTGACGGATCGGACCTATCAGGCCCGGCATTTGCCAGCCGCAGATCCGCCGGGACGTCAACCACCCGATCCAGCTAAAATCGATGAACTATTCACCCGACCAAATGGGACACAGGTCCTCTCCAAAAAGTCTACCTGCCTGTTTCCGGCGTTTGCTCAATATCTGACGGACGGCTTTATCCGTACTGACCCTAATGATCGGGCCAAGACGACGTCCAACCACGAAATTGATTTATGCCCTCTTTATGGCCGCACCGAGGCTCAGACGTTGATCCTGCGCAAGAACGACAACTCTCAAGGATCCCGCGGCCGATTGAAGAGTCAACTCATCGGGGCGGAAGAATATCCGCCTT
>JBEKJF010000451.1:0-3795 GCA_050011375.1 Candidatus Sulfotelmatobacter sp. | reverse complement strand
CTCGAGGAATTCGCGCATCTTAGGGTCGCGCTCGTCGCCATACTCCACCCGCCGCAAGTCCTGGCGATAACCGGAAGTGTGTTCCAAAAACGTAACCAGATTCGACGGCCCGACTATATCCACCGAGCAGCAGATGCGGTCGTTGTAATTGGTCGCGACCGCCAAGGTCATGAACCCGCCATAGCTGCCGCCAGTAATCATGACTTTCCCCGCATCTAAATCGGGCTGCGTCTGGATCCAATCCAGTAAGGTATTGATGTCTTTGTATGAACCTTCGCGTAGGAATCCGTTATCGAGTTTCTGGAAAGCTTTGCCGTATCCGGTCGAACCGCGCACGTTGGGGTAAATCATCGCGATGCCCAACTCGTTGATGTAGTAGTTATCGTGCCCGAGAAAGTCAGGACGCACCTGGCCTTCCGGCCCGCCGTGAATATCAATGATCACAGGCCGCTTGCCGGAAAACTTGGCGGGAGGCTTATACAGGAACGCCGATATTGAGCGCTCGTCCCATGACTTCCAATGAATCAACTTGGGTTCTGCAAATCCAGAAGTGTTCAGGCCGCCACTCTCGCTGTAGGTCCAGCGCTCCAATTTGCCGGTGGCCATGTCGAGCGAGTAGGCATCGTAATCCTGGCTCGCAGTGCTGAGGGAGAACGCCAGCTCGCGGCTATTGTTGCGCCAAGCGATCCCACCCATAACGCCGACAGGAAGCTTGGGTACTGGAACTTCTTTGTCGTTCTTGGTATCGAGAACGTGCAGGACGCTGATACCGTCCTCATTCGCCTCGAAGGCAATCCAGCGCCCGTCTTTGGATAGATCGAATTCGTCCACATCCCAGTTGAGCGCGGAAGTGAGCACTGCGATTTTGCGGCTGCTCAGATCCATGTAGACCAGACGTTGAAATTCGGAGTCTTGATCGCTGGTCATGTACACGCCTTTTCCATCTTTGGAAAATCGCGCGTTGCTATAGGCTACGGTTTCAGTCGCCTTCGGAGTCAGCAAGTCTTTCTTGCCCGAAGCTACATCCACCAGCCAAATGTAACTCTCTGCCGCTGACACATAGTTCGGCGCCAGCAATTGCTTGCCGTCAGGCGACCAGTCGGAAACGCTCCATCCGCCGCCTTCCATCTGCGCGACCATGCGCGCGCTCGCGGGATTGTTGGCATCAACGACCCAGATGTCGACATCATTTCCCGAGCGCTTGGTCGAACCGTATGCGATGCGGTCTCCCTGATACGACCAGCGCGGATCGGTATTGCGCGATTTACCGTCGGTGAGCAGAGTGACACCGCCCGTGGCTAAGTCATAGCGGTAGAGTTGGAAGAACTCGCCTCCGCCCACATCTTTCATAAACAAGAAAGACTCGCCATTGACCGGCTGGTAGAGGGCGTTCGCGACTCGATCAGAAAAGAAGGTAAGCTGCGTGCGCGCCCCGCCGGGAAACTTTACCTGATGCACTTGGGCGGTATCGGCGAAGCGGGTCTCGATCAGCATCTCGCGCTTCATCGGGTGCCAACTGACGAAGCCGGCGGAGCGGAACTCGCTGTAGCGGCCAACAGATTCGGCAAGCGAAGCGGGGATCTTGGGAACCCCTTCGACCACCAGGTTTTCGTTGGGAACAACTACATCGCTCTGCGCGATGGCGAGCGTGGCGAAGAGAAGGAGGGCGAGCACACGCAAAGCCAAAGACCACAAGGATCGTTTCATTGATCGACACCTCTATCCTACGGACGAATGCGGACGGGTTCGGTTAGCGGAATTGCACCGTGCATCTTAGGCTGTCGATGAAACGCGAGTCAACAGCAGACTCCAGAGAAGATGGGGTTCGGGAAGGCTTACGCGAGCAGCCGGTCGATCTTCACTCGGTCGATCTTGGCGGCCATGATGAAATCGCTTTCGGTGAGGCCGTCGATCTTGTGAGTCCATAGCGTGACTTCGGCTTTGCCCCAGGCCAGAAGAATGTCGGGATGATGGCCTTGCTCCTCGGCGAGAGCGCCCACGCGATTCACGAAATCGAGTGCCTGCTTGAAGTCGGGAAAGGTGAAGGCGCGAGTGATGTGATGCTGGTCGACCACGCTCCACTGCGGGACGGCTTTATGCAGCGCATCAAGTTCTTTGCCCTTGAGCGCAGGAACGCCGCCGCGGCAGGGAACGCATTTCTTGTCGGCTAGTTCGGTCATTGAGAGGTGTTGCACTTCGTCGTGCATCCCGTTAGCTTCAGCATTCGAAGCTCTTAATTGACTTCTTGCCAGCTTGCTTCCGCAGGACGGCGAGCAGGCCCTTCTTGCGTACTTCCTCCAAGGAAAGTTCACGCGTAGGCTCACCAGCCGCCGCAATGAGCTTCCGCTTGAGGGTCCGCAGCCGCCGTTGCCTGTCTCGCCGGTCGGGGCGCTGCCGGTGACGCCTCCTTGTCAACTCGCTCCTCGCTCATGGTCGCCTTCCTACCTAGAACGGAATATCCTCATCCGTAATCGGCCCCGATCCTGCGGCCGCGTGCTCGGGCTCGGGCGTGCGCTGGTCGAAGTTGTTGCCGCCGCCGGCGGATGCGCCTGCGCCGCGCGAGCTTCCGCTGAACTCTCCGCCGCCGCCTTCGCCGCGTCCGCTGAGCAGCACGAGGTCGTTGGCAATGATTTCGGTTTTGTACTTTTTCTGTCCGCTCTCTTTGTCATCCCAAGAACTGGTGCGCAAACTACCCTCGATATAGCATTTGCCTCCCTTTTTCAGATACTCTCCGACGATCTCGGCCGTGCGTTGAAACGCCACGATGTTGTGCCATTCGGTGCGATCCTGCCACTGACCCTCCTTATCCTTGAAGCGCTCATTGGTGGCCAGTGAGAACTTGGCTACCGGCATGCCGCCTGCGGTGTACTTGACCTCCGGGTCCTTACCCAGATTGCCGATGAGAATAACCTTGTTGACGCTCTTTCCTGCCATGGGATGCTCCTTTGCAGGGGTTCACTATAGCAGAAGTGGACCCGTGGAAATGGTGTGGAGTGTCACAATCTGTGCTGGAAATCCGTTCTGGGAAAGCGAGGAACTGAAAGCCCGGCGGTCTATCGGATGGTCCCTTGGACGGCGGCAGAAAAAACCGCTTCCGTTGAACGCAAGATTCCCATCCTCCGCGCGCTATCGCCTTCTTGTTTGCCTTCGACGTAGGAACCGTCTTTCACCGAAAAGTCGTGAACGTCGTCCGCGAAGATGGTTCCGTCAGGATAAGGGAGTGGACCACCGTTCTTGAGCGTCGGCAATCCCTTGGCATTCACGTGGATCAGGTGCATGCCACCAAGTTGCCCAAAAATCGGGCTGTCTTTGGTCACAATCATCGAATTCACCTCGAACCAATCCCGTCATCCGGTGGGAAATGCAACGTCGTAGCCCGTTGTCTGCGCCGAAACAGCGCCCAGCAACAGCAAGGTTCCAGCGAAGCCGAGAATTCGTGCATGTTTCTGTTGCATCAGCGCACCTTAGAGCAAGATTGTGAAACGGCAGACCTTCTTATCAGTCCGTTTTGGTGAAGCCGGTGCACCTACCAGGGGCAAATGCACCGGCCGAGGTCGATCACGCCGCTTTTTCTTGTGCGTTTTGTTTGATGAACGCGAGCAGATCGGCATTGATGGTGTCCGCTTGGGTGGTGGGCATTCCGTGTGGAAACCCGGGATACACCTTAAGCGTTGCACCCTTCACGAGCTTTGCAGACTGCAAGGCGGCCGCACCGATGGGCACGATCTGATCATCGTCGCCATGAAGAATGAGAGTGGGCACGTCAAACTTCTTTAGATCCTCAGTGAAGTCTGT
>JBEKJF010000450.1:0-3807 GCA_050011375.1 Candidatus Sulfotelmatobacter sp. | reverse complement strand
CGTGAAGACATTTTGCAGGCGCTGCTCTACGCGGCGTGACGAACTTTGCTCCTACCTTTTCGCGCCGCTCTTGACCTACGGTAGTGTCTTAACAGTGTGGAGTTAAGACACTACTTGACCTACCCCGCCCTCGATTAGCGTCGCCACTGACTGCTACAATGCCCTGTTTCCTCTCAGTTGCGGATGCGGCTTCGAACTCGCGAACTTGCGGGAGCCTATCCGCGTACCGTCTTGTAGGGCTTGGGGTTCTTGCCGTCTCAATCTTCCTCAATCTCTAAGGCGCGGCTTGAACCCGCGCCCTTTCAAAGCAGAGTCGTAAAGTAAGATCGCTAAGCTTTCCGGGGAGCTTCGGTTTGGAAGACGTTCAGGTAGTTGCGATGCTGGTGCGCCGCTGCGTTGCCGGCGATGCCGCTGCCTGGGAAGAAATCGTCCAGACCTACAACCGGCGTATCTATAACATCTGCTATCGCTTTGCAGGGTCAGCCGACGACGCCGAAGACCTTGCCCAGGAAGTTTTCATCAAGATGTATCGCACCCTCGCAAGCTATGACAGCTCCAAGGGAGCGTTCGTTACCTGGGTGACGACCATCACCCGCAACCTGCTGGTCGACCATTTCCGCAAGACCAAGCAGGACCGGATTACCGACTCGCTCGACGCTGCAACGTCGGCGCACGAAGATGCACTACCCCTGAGTGAGCAGATTCAGGACCAATCGGCCCCGCCCGACGCCCGCGTGCGCAGCCGCGAGGTCGGAGAAACCGTTCACGCGGCCCTGGCCAGGCTCTCGCCGGAGCTGCGTGAGGCAGTGATTCTAAGGGATTTACAAGATCTTGACTACCGTGAAATCGCAACCGTTTTGAAGGTGCCGGAGGGAACTGTGAAATCTCGAATAAATCGGGGCCGGGCGGAACTTGCACGGCTACTTCAACGTACCTATAGGCAGGTGATGTGATGCCAGACACAACCAATCACGGAATGCAGTGTCACGAGTTTGACACCCTGCTCAGTGACGCCCTCGACGGCGTGCTGGCAGGACCGCAACTCGACACCTTCCACGCCCACTCGCGGACTTGTTCCGTGTGCGGGCCGCTGTTCGCCGAAGTGCAGGCGGGCCGCAACTGGCTGAAGGATCTCACGGAGGTGGAGCCTCCAGCCAGCCTGGTCACGAATATTCTGGCATCCACAACGGGCGTTGACACCCAACGCCTGCGGGTCAACGTATCCGCCTCTCAGGGCGCTTCTTCTTACAGCCCTTCGTGGTGGGAGCGTGCGCAAGCCCACATCTCGGGGGCAATACAGCCTATCTGGGGCACAGTGCGGCAGCCGCGGTTTGCCATGTCGTTTGGCATGGCGTTCTTCTCGCTGTCGGTGGCTTTGAGCGTACTCGGCGTGAAACCCGCCGATCTGCGCTCGATCAGCCTGCGTCCGGCTGCAATACGGCACACGTACTACAATACGCAAGCCCGCGTCGTCCGCTATTACGAAAATATACGGTTCGTCTACGAGGTGGAATCGCGCGTGCGCGAACTCAAGCGCAACGTCGTGCCCGCCGAAGCCGCGCCCGCAGGAGAAAAGAAAGACCACAAGAACGACACAACACAACAGCCCGAGCAGAAGCAGGATCGCAATTACAGCCAGAACGATTCCCATCTCATTCTGGCGTGCGCTCCGCTGGGTCCATCTGTCTTTGATCCGTTGAATCAAGATCCGTTGAATCAGGATTCGTTGAATCTTGATCAGCGAGATCAAGATCCCTTAAATCAGGATCTGCCTGTAGTGTCGGTGACCACGTACAGGAGGTTCGTATGAACTGCGCCACGCACCCGGATACGGCCGCGGTGGCTTTCTGCCGCACTTGCGGCAAGCCGCTCTGCGGCACCTGCACCCGCGACGTCCGCGGAGTGATTTACTGCGAGCCTTGTCTCGCAGCGCGTCTCGAAGGCACCGCCCCGGTAGCGGGGTTCGTGCCTCCGCAGGCCACATACCCTCAAACTGTTTATCCGCCTGCCGGCTCTGCCGCTGCAGGCTCTGGTTCGGCCGCGCGGACTGGCGGTCCGAATCCGAATCCCGCGGTGGCCGGCATCCTCGCTGGATTCTTTCCCTTCGGCGTGGGCGCGGTCTACTGCTCGCAATACGCCAAGGGATTGGCGCACCTGGTCATCTTCGTCCTGCTCATCGTCGCTTCCAATCAAGCGGGAGAATGGGGCTGGATATTTGGCCTCGGCGTCGCATTTTTCTGGGTCTATCAGATCATTGACGCGGTGCGCACGGCCCATGCACTTCAGGCCGGCCAGCCTGCACCCGATCCTCTGGGCCTGGGCCAGTCTTTCAGCATGGGCGAGAAGTTTGATACCGGTAAGGTTCCCATAGGCGCCATCGTTCTCATTGGTGTGGGCGTCCTCTTCCTGCTGCACACGATGGGAATGAACTTTGCCTTCGAACGCTTCTGGCCGCTGCTTCTGATCGCCGTTGGCGGTTGGCTGTTTTACCGGCAGCGCGAGCGCGCCCAGCGTATCTGCACATGCGCGCGCTGCAGCACTCGCTGGCTGATGGGCCCGGCCATGGTGCTCACGACGGGCGTTCTCTTCCTGTTGCAGAGTCTAAACATCGCCTACGTCGACCGCACCTGGCCCGCCTGGATTCTCGTAGTCGGTATCGTAAAACTGGTCCAGAGCAGTGCTTCATCGGCTGGGCACGTCGGCCCGCTGCCTTCGGCGCCGCTACCGATCGCGCCCCCGGTTGCGCCGCCATCATCCTCGAATCCTTCGCCGTCGAATCAACCGCCAGCGTCTTCTTCCGGGGAGGTGCCCAATGTCTAGTCCAATTCAAAATCCGGTTCCGCCCGGTGTTCCACCAGTGGTTCCACCTGTCGTTCCACAGTTTGCCCCACAGTATGCTCCGCCGCGCCATCGCCGCCGCTCGTTTGCCGGACCAGTTGTGCTGATCATTCTCGGCATCGTTTTCCTGCTGGGCAACCTGCACATGCTGTCGTGGATGCGGCTAGGAACGCTGTTCGCTCACTACTGGCCCGCGCTCCTGATCCTGTGGGGAGTCATCAAGCTGGTCGAGTACCAGCAGTCGCAGCGCGATGGCGTGCCCGCGCGCGGCATCGGCGTCGGCGGATTCTTTCTGGTCATCCTCATCGTCGTCTTTGGACTCATGGCCACCCAGGCTTCGCGTTTCAACTGGGGCGAGATCCGCGACAACATGAATATCGACGACAGCGACCTGAATAACCTCTTCGGCCAGACCTACAACTTCGACGATCACCTCGAACAGGATATCCCGGCTTCCTTTACCAGCTTGCGCGTCAACGACGATCACGGCGCAGTCCGGGTCAGCGTGGCCAACGACAACAAGATCACCGTAGTCGTCCGCAAGCGCGTCGGCGCGGAAAGCCAGAATGACGCCGACAAATACAACAAGCAGGCTTCGCCCACGCTCACTACGGTCGGCAGCGCGATCATTCTCGACGCCCACACCCAAGCCTCCGGCGACCACTCCGTGCAAAGCGATCTCGATATCGCCATCCCACGCAAAATGGAAGTCCACATCACTTCGCGGCGGGGAGATGTTTCAGTAATCGGCCGCGAAGGTGAAGTCGAGATCAACAATCAGCACGGCGACGTTTCTGTGGAAGACATTACGGGCAACGTGAAGCTGCATCTGGAAAAAAGTTCCGCCAAGGTCGAGCAAATCACGGGAGATGTCCACATCGACGGCCGCCTCAACGAAGTCTCCGTCGCCGACGTCAAGGGTTCGGCGCAGTTCGACGGCGAATTCCAGGAGAGCGTCAAACTCGGTCA
>JBEKJF010000449.1:0-3818 GCA_050011375.1 Candidatus Sulfotelmatobacter sp. | reverse complement strand
GGGATTTGCAAAATGGCGTCGCCGCCGCCGATCGTCACCTCGCCGATGTGGTAGTTCGCCAGCAGAGTGCTGGCGTTGACGCGATTAGTCTGGAAGTCGTAATCGAGATCCCACTCCGCATCGGTACGCGAAGTGGCCTCAATCCGCAATCGCGAAACCAGTGGAGAAAGATGCCGCGGCTGGCTGAGAAACGCGATTCCAGTCAGATCGGCAGTCGTGGTGAATACATTGCGTTGGCCGGAAACCAGCGCACCTCCGAAGGTGGGATCGAGAAAGTATTTCTGGTCCAGTTCCCAGGTCACGACCTCACGCACCTGCGGCCCGGACTGACACGGAGCATTTGCCAGCATTCTCGTGGTCGGGTGTTGCCAGGGAATAATCGATTCCGGCGCAGGGCCGCCTACCATGAGGGCCTTCATGTTGATGTCGCAATCTTCGGGCTTGTTCGTATTACGCTTGGCGTAGAGACGCGTCACGAAGCCGTACTCGACCTCGTGCGTATCGGTGAGAATGTCGCGCTCGTCGAACTTAAGAATATTTGCGAAATTGTTCACTCCGGTTACAAAGCGGTAGACGGCGCGGGGTTCGATGACGTGCTTCCATTTTCGCCCCAGGAATTCTTTGTCGAAGACGCGCTCCAGCGCGGGTGGACGCAGTTCCACAGAAGTCTCAAGAGCTTGCCGATTTATGGCATCGCTGACTGCGAGTCCAGGATTATCAACTTTTTCCCCTACCAGCCGTTCCGTATAGTAGGTTTCATGCAACGTCAACTCGGGACGCAACGACCATCCCCGGAATAACAACGGCATGGAAATCTCCGGGGTTAGGTCGAATCGGCCCAGCAGGTTGCCCGTCCGAAAGGCCGGCGTGCAGAACTGAAAGAAAGTTGAGGTTGAACACTGCTCGGGCTCGCTGCGCGACAAGCCCGCCCCCGAGGCATCGAACGACCAGTAGAGCGGTGTGCGGCCCAACCGCTGGTCCACGCTGGCAAAATCCAGGCTCGGCGCGTGCGAGATTGTGATCACCTGCCCCGGAGTTGTGCTCAGAAAATTCTGATAGCGTTCGAGAAATCCATTCACGCTGTAACCGTCTTCGGACTTCGATAGGAAGGCCTGCGATTTCACTTCCGAATACACAGCCTGGCTGAAAACCTCGTTGAAGGCCAGGCGGAACAGGAACGAAGACAAGTAGTCGATGTTGGCCACGCCGCGAAAGCCATCGATGTTTCCGACGGAGTTCAAACGCGCATTCTCTCCGCCTTCTTTGAGTGGCGGATAGCCGATGCCGCGGTCGATCACGCCGAAATAGTAAAGGTCGACGTAGGAAGTTTCCGTGGGCATGGCGCGAAACTCACCCCGCTGCGACCAGCCCCGCAGCGACATGTACTCCGCGCCGACGGTTGCATCCATCATGCGATTGATGGCCCAGTAGTAGGCGTCGCCGAGGACGTAGCCCTTGGTTGAAGACCGCGCCACCGATGGCATTAGAAAACCGGACTGCCGCGACTCTTTCTCCACTGGGTGAGTAGCGAAAGGAAAATAGAGAATGGGAACCCCATGCAGGAGGAAATTGCTGCGGTAAATTTTGGCGTTGCCGCCCACGTCCACGCTTATCTTGAGCGCGTCAAATTGCCATTTGGGATGCGGCAACTCGCAAGTGGTAATGGTACCGTCGTAGACCAGATAGTGCTCAGGACTGGTTTTGTCGACAATTCTGCCGGTAAAGGCAAAGGGCGCGGTGGAAGTCAGGATGATGGCATTGCCGTGAAAGCGCATGCCGGTGGTCGCGGTCACGTCGTAGAAGCGTCCTGTTTCCAGCGTCAGGTTATAGGTGCCGTGCGATGCACGAATGTGGTCGTCATTCGGCCCACCGTCGAGGGCGAAATGTCCGGTTGCGGTGACTTCTTTGGTGTCAGAGTTGTAGGTTGCTTCATCCGATCGGATCACATAATCCTGGTAGTAGATTTCAACCGCGCCGTGCAGTTGGTAGACCGAACCTCTTTCCTCCTGCTCGATGGCGCAAATTGTATCGACATTCTCTCCTTTTTCTTTTTGTGCCGCGGCCGCGAGGGCACACGGCGTTAACTGCGCGAGGGAAGATTTTTCGAGCCGGACTTTTTCGACAGCTTCGGCGGGCGATGTCGAGCCGGCATTTGCAGGCGGCAACTGGCTGGTAACTAACGGCAGCGCGAGAAGAAGGTGACAAAGCACCGCCGCCGTGATAAGGAATCTGTTGCGAGTCATCGGAACAAGATTGCCGAAACAAGAATTGCCGAAAAAAGATCGCCGGAGAAAAAATTCGCCGGAACAGGATCATCCGTTACGCCTGCGAGCGACCTCGGAGGCTTCTACCGGCAGCAGTCGTGTGAACTTAGCACGGCTGAGCCTCGAGAGGCAAAGCCGTCGAAGTCTTGGATTCCGATGTCAGGTTCGCGGTTATCCGGCAAGGTTATTCGGCGCGGTTATTCCGTGAGGCTGTCGAGCATGGTTATCCGGCCGGCTCTGAGGATTGGTTTCTCGTAGGATTGTGATTCATGCCTTGCCCGGCTTGTGGTGACATTTGCCGCTGCTCTTCCGACGCCGTCGAGGATTCCAGTCTCTGGCGCCGGGAAGTCGCTGCGCGTCTGAATCGATATCAAGAGCGGCGCAAGCCGCGCCCTCCACGTTATCCTTCGCTGCGGCTGCGCTTTGACCAGGATGATCCTACGCGGGTTGGGAATGGCGCTTCTATCGAACCCGAAGCTCTTCCGCGGAGAATAGCAAACGCCTCGAACCATGCGCTGGCTTTGGATAGATTCGAGATGAGCGCCGCTGATTCTGTCGAGGTTCCAGCGTCGCCTGCGGTCTCCTCCGCTCAAACACAACTTCCAGAGGAGATGTCGTTATTTCCGCGGGAAGCGCCGCAGCCTTCGACCGCGGCTCAGGCTCATGCGACAACTCAGGTCACTGCGAAAGTCACAGCCCAGATCACGGCAAAGATCACGGCAAAGATAATCGAGTTTCCGCGCTCCTGGACGCCTCCGCAGGCCCCGCTCGACCAATTAGCCGAGCCGGTTTTCGATCTTGACCGCCCTCGCATCCTGGAAGCGCCCGAAGTCATTCCGCAGCCTCCGGCGCTGGGAGGGATCACGATCGAACCTGCGAGCCGGCCGGAAGTGGAAAAGCGTCCGGGCATCGACATCCCGCTGCAAAGCGCGCCCTTATCTCGGCGCATTCTCGCTGCCGCCATCGACGGCGTAATCATCGCGGCTGCCGGCGCGCTGTTCGGCGCCATTTTCTGGAAGCTGACCGCGATTCGTCCACCGCTCGTTCAGATTGTCGGGATCGCCGCCGGGCTGGCTTCCGTGCTTTGGGCCGCCTACCAATATCTGCTCGTGGTGTACTCGGGGACGACGCCCGGATTGCGGCTGGCGAAACTCGAATTAGCCCGCTTCGATGGCAGCCGCACGGGGCGCCGCATGCGCCGCTGGCGCGTGCTGGCTTCATTTCTCTCGGCCGCTTCCGTCGGCATGGGATACGCGTGGGTTTTCCTCGACGAAGATTCCCTCTGCTGGCACGACCGCATCACGCACACCTATCTCGCGCCGAAGGAAGTTGGGCGCCGTCCTCCCATGCTATCTTCATTAGGTTTATCCTAATAACCAGTACTCGCGCATTTCTAAGCAATGGCTACATCCGCTGGCTCCAAACCGGCCATAAAAGTCTTCGTCGCCACGACGGTGATGTTGAGTTTCATCTCCTTCTGGCGAGCTTCGGCTATCGTCCTCTCCGATCTCGCGTCTTCGGCTTACTACGCCGGCGGCGACGCCGAGAATGTCA
>JBEKJF010000448.1:0-3839 GCA_050011375.1 Candidatus Sulfotelmatobacter sp. | reverse complement strand
CAAAACCAAAGCCGCGCGAGCGTCCGGTATCGCGATCAGTCATGATGCTGACGCGGTCCACTTGCCCGAAGGGCTCGAACATCGTCCGCAGTTCGTCTTCCGATGTGTTAAAGCTCAAGTTGCCGACAAAAATATTCTTCACGCATCTGCCTCTGCATTGAGCTGTCGAAGTGCAAGCTCGATGGGGCAGGACTGGCAGGTCGGGGGGAACCTTCCTGTAAATCGAGACCGGAGCCGGCGAACAGTCGAATGCGGCACGAAGTATAGCAGGTTTGTCAAGCTGGACATGTTAAAAGGCTGAGACAGCATTCCGGGCGGTCGGTCAGGCTAAGTCGAGGGCCGCGAGGGTCGTCCTGAGAACGTCGGCGGAATGGCGCAGTTTCGCGGTTTCGGCATCGTCCAGTTCGAGGCGCAACACCTGCTGAATGCCACCGCGATCGACCACCGTGGGCAGGCTCAAACACAAATCGCTGATGCCGTAATAGTTGTCGATCAAGCTGGAGACTGACAGCACCGTATTCTGGTGGCGAAGAATGGATTGCGTAATGCGCAGCAGCCCGGCGGCGACCGCGTAGTAAGTTGCTCCTTTGCGCTCGATGATGTGATAGGCGGCGTCGCGGGTCGACTCAAATATCTCTTCCATCTGACTCGGCTCGAACGGCAGGCCTTGCGCGCGACAGTAGTCGGGCAGATGCATGCCGGCGATGTTTGCGAGAGACCATACCGGAACCTCACTGTCGCCGTGTTCGCCGATGATGTAAGCGTGCACGCTGCGCGCATCCACGCCGAAATGCTGGCTCAGCAGAAAACGGAAGCGCGCGGTATCGAGAATCGTTCCCGAACCCAGCACGCGAGCTGAAGGCATGCCGGAAAGTTTCAACGCCGCGTAAGTAAGGACATCTACTGGATTGGTAGCTACGAGCAGAATGCCGCCGGGATTGTGGCGCGCGATCTGGGGCACGATCTCGCGCCAGATGCGAGCGTTTGCCTGAAGGCAATCGAGCCGCGTCTGTCCTGGCTTCTGGTTTGCGCCGGCGGTCAACACCGTGACCATGGCTCCCGCGCAATCGGCATAATCGCCCGCCCAGATTCGCGTGGGATGCGTAAAGGGCACGGCGTGGTTGAGGTCCATCGCCTCGCCCTCAGCCTTGGCACGGTTGGCGTCGATGAGGACGATTTCAGCGGCCAGTCCGCTCAGCAGCAGGGCATAGGCAAATGTAGACCCGACATTGCCGGCGCCGACGATGGCAACTCGCGCGGGATGGGAATCTTCTTGCGGGGTGAGTTCAGGCATTCGTAATCTTTCGGCAGATTCAGAGCGGACTTGATTGCAGGCGCGAGATGCTGCTCAGCATCCGTCAACCTTCCAATATCCCTCGCGGTGATATCCAACTTGCAGCAGCCGGTTCTTGGGATCGTGCCGCTTGCCGCAGCCGGGGCAAATCAGATAACGGCTCCAGGCCGTTCCCTGATGATCGTAATTTTCTGGGACCGCGAAAGTCGTTCCGCAACTGCAGGGAACCAGAAACATTCGCAGCGATTCCTGTTTGGCTCGGCCGTCGGATTTAAGTTGCGTCATTCGTGGCGCTGCTAGAGCACCCCAGCGGCTGAAGCCGGCAATCAATTTAGCTTTACGGCACGACTGAAGTCGTGCCCTTCCCGATCCGGAATCTTTAACGACTAACCTTCTTCTACCGTGGCCATCGCCCGCTTCTTACGTTTGTTCGATTGCAGAACTTTTTTCCGCAGCCGCAGCGACTTTGGAGTGATCTCCACGAATTCATCATCTGAGATGAATTCAATGGCCTGCTCCAGGTTCAAATTCCTGAACGGCACCAGCCGAATGGCCTCATCCGCCGTCGACGCGCGCATGTTCGTCAGCTTCTTCTCTCGTACCGCATTTACGTCAAGGTCGTCATCCTTCGCGTTCTCGCCGACGATCATCCCTTCATAGAGTTCCACGCCGGAACCGATGAAAAGTTCGCCACGTTCTTGCAGTCCCCAGAGCGCGTAGGCGGTGGAGGTGCCGGCGCGATCCGCGATCAACGCTCCCGTGGGCCGATGTGGAATGTCGCCTTGCCACTCGGTGTAGCCGCCGAAGAGCGAGTTCATCACAATGGTGCCGCGCGTGTCGGTGAGCAACTGGCTGCGCAGCCCGATCAGGCCGCGGCTGGGCACGCGAAACTCGATGCGAACCCGTCCGTAGCCATGGTTATGCATGTTTGTGACTTCGCCCTTGCGCGACCCCAACTGCTCCATCACCACGCCCACGAACCCTTCCGGCACGTCCACGGTGAGATTTTCGACAGGTTCCATCAGTTTGCCGTCGATGCGTTTGGTTACGATCTCAGGCTTGCCCACCATCAGTTCATAACCTTCGCGCCGCATCATTTCAATGGTGATGGAAAGTTGTAGTTCGCCGCGCCCCAGCACCTTGAACGAATCGGTAGTCTCCATGTCCTCCACGCGCAGCGAAACATTTGTTAGAAGCTCTTTCGCCAGCCGCTCGCGCAGATTCCGCGACGTTACATACGTTCCCTCGCGCCCGGCAAACGGTGAATTGTTTACCGTAAACATCATGGCGATGGTCGGCTCGTCGATCACGATAGGCGGCAGCGGCGCGGGATTCTCCGCATCGGTAATCGTCTCGCCGATCGTGATACCTTCCACGCCTGCAACCGCGACGATATCACCCAATACTGTTTCTGTAATATCCGTGCGCTTCAGCCCCGAGAACGAAAACAATTTCGTGATCTTGGTCTTGTGCATCGTCCCATCGAGCTTCGCGATGACGACGTCCTCGCCGGTGAACATGGTTCCGTTGAAGACGCGCGCAATCGCCAGGCGACCGAGATAATCGCTGTAATCAAGGTTCGCGACCAGAATTTGCAGCGGCCCCTTCGGATCCCCCTGCGGCAGCGGAATCTTCTTCACGATCGCCTCAAACAACGGCTGTAGATTCTCGCCGCCTCCTTTTATATCGGTCGAGGCGGTTCCCGCTTTCGCGTTGGTGTACAGAACTGGAAAGTCGAGCTGATCTTCCTGCGCGTCGAGATCGATAAACAGATCGTAGATTTCGTTGAGCACTTCCTGCGGACGCGCATCCGGCCGGTCGATCTTATTAATCACCACAATCGGCGGCAGCTTGGCTTCGAGCGCTTTGCTCAGCACATAACGCGTCTGCGGCAGCGGACCTTCGCTGGCGTCGACCAGCAGCATCACTCCATCGACCATCTTGAGCGCGCGTTCCACCTCGCCGCCAAAATCGCTGTGGCCGGGCGTATCCACAATGTTGATTTTTATATCGTGATAGATGATGGCCGTGTTCTTGGCGAGAATGGTGATGCCGCGCTCGCGCTCCAGTTCGTTCGAATCCATCACGCGTTCGACGTGGTGCTCGTTGGAGCGGAAAGTGCCGCTTTGTTGCAGCATGGCGTCAACCAGCGTGGTCTTGCCGTGGTCCACGTGCGCGATGATGGCGATATTCCGAATGCTTAAACTCAAAGTAGGGGTTGTCCTTTATTTATGGATCGGATTGATGGGCGTACGAGCCGCTGCTCGGGCTGCAGTGCCCCACCTATAACTTTACTATGTGCGGAGCGTTCTCAGGAGATTAGATCGCACTTCGGCGCCTGGCCGTTAGCAACAGGCAAAGCGCAAAAATGGACGAATGAATACACTTTAGCCTGCGACCGCCTGTTCCTTCGGCACTGGCTTTCCCGCCAGCCGCGCTTCCACTTCCTTCACCGCGCGCTGCGCGGCCTTAACTCCCGCGTTGGTGGTAGATTCCGGGCCCTCGGAATCAGTGTTGGCGAAGAAGACGCGATCCATGGGATGTT
>JBEKJF010000447.1:0-3886 GCA_050011375.1 Candidatus Sulfotelmatobacter sp. | reverse complement strand
TCGCAACTCTTGCTCCCTTTCTGGTTTTAGCTTATCTTGAAGCGCATGGAAGTACATCTCAGCCCCGAACAGCAAGCGCAGCTTGCGCAGATCGCCAGTAAAGCCGGAACCGCCCCCGAACGGTTGGTGACGAAGGTTATTGCGCGCTATCTCAACGAGGAAGCCCGCTTCCTCGAGGCTGTAGAAAAAGGAATATCCGCAGCCGATCGGGGCGAGTTTATCAGCGAAGAAGAAATGGACGCCCGCCTTGAAGCGATGTTCAAGGCCTGAATGCGCATTCGTTGGACCGTACCTGCCGCCGACGATTTGGAAAATATCAAAAACTATCTGCAGCGGCACTATCCGCATTTCGCAGAACCTACTGTGCGGACGATTTACGAGCGTATCCGTTCTCTCAAAAGCACTCCCTACCGCGGCAGACCTGGTCACCGTGGCGGCACGAGAGAATTGCCGCTTGCGCCGCTTCCATATGTTGTCGTGTATTCAGTGACTTCCGAGGCCGTTGAGATCCTGCACATCCACCACGGGGCACAAGACTGGCGTTGAGAGTTCTGTAGTGCCTCAGTTATTCCAAGGTGCCTTTGGCCGAAAACTGTTTCCGCGTGCTTTGCTGTCTGAGTTCGCCGTCCCGGAACTTTTTCCTCCCCTCTGTGGTCTAATTAGACAAGGGGATTCTGTGCCCGGCGGTCCATCCATGCGTTCATTGAAGTGTCTTCTTCTGTTGATCACCGTTGCTGGCAGCCTCGGCTTCGCCGCCAATCCTGCCGCAGTTTATTCGGCACCTCCGATCCTGCCAAAGCAGTTTGCCGGATGGCAGATTGAGGGCGCGGCTCTGGCCAGTAAAGACGTGGCTGCTGCAGATCCTACGAATGCAGCTCTATTGAAGGAATACGGCTTCACGGATTTCGAGGCAGCCACCTATAAGAGTGACGACGGTCGCACGCTGAAGATTCGAGCTGCGCGATTCACCGACGCGAGCGGCGCCTTCGGTGCCTATAGCTTCTACCTGCAGCCTGAGATGGCGCGGGAGGAAATCGGCGATCAGGGCGCATCGCTGAATCAGCGCGTCCTGTTCTACCGCGGCCACATCGTGGTGGAGGCTGTGTTCAGCCAGTTGACGCCGATGTCGCCCGCGGGACTGCGCGAGTTGGCTGGCCTGCTGCCGCGGCCCAGCGGCAATGCAAGCAACCTGCCTCCGATTCTGGCTTTCATGCCGCACCACGGCTATCAGTCGAACACGGAAAAATATGCGGAGGGGCCGCTGGCTCTGGGCGCGATTGCGTCTCCGCTTCCAGCGGACTTGGTTGATTTCGGCGCGAACCCCGAAGTCGTGCTGGGACAATACTCCACTCCTGGAGGAGCAACCACGCTGATGCTGATCGAGTATCCTACGCCAGCGTTGGCTGCCGAGCATTTGAGGCGCATTGATGCCGCTCATCATGCCGCGAAGCCCGAGGCTGGGGTTTCTTCCGTCGAAAATATCGGACCGTTTTTCGATAAGCGCACTGGGCCGATTGTTGCGATCGCAGCCGGTCCGCTTTCGCAGAGCGATGCACAGACGCTTTTGGGCGCGGTGAATTACGAGGCTAGTGTCACCTGGAACGAGAACACCTACTTCGACAAGAAGAACAACATCGCCAATCTGCTGGTCAACATTATTTTGCTGTGCATTCTCGTGGGCGCGATCTCGCTGGCTGCGGGGCTCGCCTTCGGCGGCGCGCGTGTGCTCTTGCGCCGCTATTTTCCGGGCAGGGTTTTCGGCCGTTCCGACCAAACCGAGTTCATTTCTCTACACTTGGGCGAACCTGCCGCGCGCGGGTCTGCGATGCGCCCAAGGGGTCCCGCCGACACCCCAAAGCAGTCCTAAGTGCCTTAGAAGTATTGTCTTAGGCCACTTTCGGCATCTTTTCGTCTCAAATTGAAACAATTCGTCGGAATGTTGATTGTTTGCGTAAGTTATTGAAACTAAAGACATTTATTTACCAAAAAACGCTTGACACCCCCCTTTTTCGGCTCATAAGATTTTGTTACAAGAAAGTTTTAACGGGATAATTTGCCTCCGTTGGAACTATTCTCCCTTGAAAAGAAGAGGTCGCCCTGTTGCCGGGCGGCCTTTTCGTTTGCGGTCAGATTAAATCGGCATTCTGAACCACAAAGTTCGAGTGGACAGAAACACCTTTTACTGAACTCTTCTGCGCGGTTTGCGTATTACTTGTTGGGTATCGTTCTGTCAGGCGAGTTTCGCCGACTCATGAATCGGCGCGGGAGGAATTTATGTTCTGCGATGGATGCGGTGCCACGATGCAAACCGGCCAGGGATTTTGCAGCCGGTGCGGTAAACAAATCGTTGGACCTGTGATGACGATGCAACAGCGCCCGGGGCGCGTGCAGAGACATCTTCATTTGCTGGCAATTTTCTGGTTTGCGATCTCCGCCTTCAACTCGATCATCGGAGTGGTTTTATATATTATTGCCAACACCCTGCTCGCGCCAGGCGGCTCGGCGGGAGCGCCGACCTTTCTCCGACCGTTGCTGAGTGTGGTTGCGATCATTATTCTGGGCGGGTCGGCGCTTGGATTCACCGCGGGCTGGGGCCTGATGCATCGTGACCCATGGGCTCGCGTGCTCACACTGGTTTTAGCCTTTCTAGTTCTGTTCATTAATATTCCTATTGGAACAGCGGTGGGCGTTTACACGATGTGGGTACTGCTGCCCGGCGAATCCGAGCACGAATATGAGAGCCTGGTTACCACTCGCGCCGCATAACTTGAGTTGTTCTAGAGCGACTTTCTTTCCTGCGGATTGGATTGTTTCGGACGATCCACGGTGGCTGCGACGGCGATTTGATAAACTGGGATGGTCACACCAGAAGCCGACGTAGCTCAGTTGGTAGAGCAGCCGATTCGTAATCGGCAGGTCAGCGGTTCAAGTCCGCTCGTCGGCTCCATTTCTTCGATCGTTGCCTCCAGCCCTCACTGCTAATCTGCGCTTTGCTCCGTGAAAAACATCTCCGCTTCACTGCCGGCTGATATTCAACACGCTGTTATGCCCGGGATCCACTCCAAAGACTTGCCGGGCCGTAAGTTCGACTGAAGAAAAACCGATCTTGCCCTCGAAAAAATAGGCCGGTGGATTTCCCTGACAACTGCCGACATTCAGCAACATAAATTTATTCTGCGGATTGTACACACCGCTTAGAGCGCACGAGGCTGAGTTATTTTCTTCGGAATCGAACATCAAGGTGCCCGTCAGCCGGTCTGGACTGTTGTCCTCTTTAATCTGCAGAGTCACCTTTATCACCACGTTGGCATCGTGATTGGTGTATTCGCCGTGCCATTTCCCTGAGAGGCCGGGCAATGCGGGACTGGTTGACGCACCGCTGGCAGGCACCGCCGTCGCAGCAGGGGAAACCCCGTTCGCATCTTCTTTCTTCGGTTCGGTTGCAGTTGAATTCTGGGGCTGCGCGGGGGACTGTTGCCCGGCAGCCGAGTTGCTCGGGGTCGCCGTCTCTAACGCTGAGGGCTTGTTCGGAGTTGCCGCCGCAGGCCTCGAAATTGAGGAACCGCTCGGGGCGCCGTTCATCGCCGGCTTGCGCAGGAGGAACCAGTAAGCGAGTCCGCCGGCGACCAGACCCAGCACCGCCACGCCAGTTAACAAAACGACTTTGTTATTCGCCCAGAAACCCGAATCAGCTGCTTGGCGTTCGGGTTCGATTCCGTGGGGTTCGAACCGCGGAGGCGATGCAGGGGTCGGATGCGTTTCGTAAGCTGGCGCTGCCGGCTCCGTCTCGGAGTGGATCAGGGTTTCAGCTTGCGGGCTCGTTGTCGAAAAAATGGGCGTTTGCGATGACGCCGGGGAAGGGGCAGGCGGAGCGATTGGTGAGACC
>JBEKJF010000446.1:0-3895 GCA_050011375.1 Candidatus Sulfotelmatobacter sp. | reverse complement strand
TCCATGAAAGAAGCGCCGGTTCAGATCCTCGAAAACCGCATCGAGATCGTAAACGCGCCCTTGCGGAGAATGCAGTTGCTTGCGGCCGCGCATCTGCCGCACCAGGTGCGCCTTGCGCACCACTTCATGGCTGCCCACATATTTTCGGTAGCGCGCCGCCTGGCTGCGGTCGATGGGCTTGCGGTACATCTTGGCCAGCAGGATGTGGGCGATGGCTCGCACCACCGCCTCAGGAGCGCCCTCAAGCAGATCGGAAAGCCGCACCAGCAGCCTGCCCTCGCGCAATCGAATGGTGTTGTTGACGTTGGCGAAAGCAAAAAACTCGATCTTCAGCTCAGGCGGCGCAGCTCCAGGACGCAACTGCCGGTGTTCTTCATGAAAAAGTTCAAGCAATCCCTCACGCACGATGAGGCAAGATTAACACGCCTTCCGCCTTCCGGCTCTCGGTGACCGGACCAGACTTGACACTGACTGAATGCAGCCACGACTGAAGGTATCAAACCCGGAAGCCGGGCGCCGGAAGCCGTGTTACTCCGACGAGTTCCCATAAGGCTTCGTATCCGATTTCTTCCTGTGCTTGGCAGCCTCTTCCTGCTCAACCAGGAGCTTGCGGTGATCTTGCAGTGAAGTGGTGACCGTATCGAGGGTGTTAGTCAAACTGAATTCGTACTGGCTCACTTCTTCCGCAGGAATGTCGGCTGCTTCCTTCAACGTGCGCAGCCGGCCCTTGAAGTCTACGTCAGCTTCGATGATCGCCTTCAAGGGCTTGCGAATATCGTCTTTGCGATCGATGTAGGTTTCGATGTTGTCATTCAGCTCATCGTAGATCAGCAGAAATTCATCGAGCTTGTCATGAGTCTGTCGAGGCCGGTCCTTCGTCTTCGGATCGCTGCGCATCTGCTCCATCGCTGTAAGGCGCGCCCGGGCAAACTTCACATAAAGCGGAAGCCGCAGCTGGGGCTGCCAACTGGTGTCGCGAATCTCATCCACCTCAGACTGCGTGAATGGATCGCGGTGATGCTGCGCCGGCGCGGCTGCAGTCACAAGCAACAGCGGCCCGAGAAGAACGTATGCGCGAAACGAAGAAACCGTCATTTCTTAGCGCCTTTCGGAAACATCGCCGCCAGCAGATCGTCGCGAATGCGCTCGAGGCGGTCAATAGTAGTCTGAATCTGATCCTGATCTTCGTGTGAGACCGCATGTTTCATGGCAGCCAACTTGCGGGTCATCTTACGGATCGCGATCTCGCTTGGTTTTTCGTGCTTGTGCGATTGGATGGCATAGTCACGAGCCAGTTCAGAAAATGCAACCACATCCACCAGCGCAGCCTTGCCCTGCTCGCTGTCTCCCGCAACGTAGAATTTGTCGGCGGCATCCAGTTGCCGCTCCGATATATGAATGCACAGAACCGGACGCTCGCCGACAGAAGCATTGGCGACTCGCCCCTTCATTTCTTCAACGGTCGGCTGCTCGCCGCCGGCCAGCATCGCACGCGCGGCCAACGCCGATAACAAAAGACCCAGCGCCGCAACCCAGCGGACTCGTAAGTGTGTTCTCGCGAACCCCATGAGATTCCATCGCGGCTACTTCTTCGGCTCGATGGCGATGAGCCGATGGGTCGCCTGCCACTCCTGTTCAGGATACTTCCCGTTGGCCGCCTTAAGGAAGAGGTGATAATTTGCGGACGCATTCTTGAAGTCGCGCAGATGATCGTAGGCCGACGCCCGCATGAAGTATGTGATGGGATTTTCCGGCAAAAGTTTGGCTCGCGCGTCGAGCGCATGGATTACGAGAGGGTACTCCTTGTTTTCGCCGGCAGAAAATGCCAGATCACCGTAAGCCTCTCCAAGGTCAGGCTTGAGCTTCAACGCCGTAATGAATTCCTGCTGAGCTTCCGGAACTTTTTTCTGACGCACCAGCGCCTGGCCCAGGCGGCGATATAGTTCCGCCTCACCGGGATGAGCCATCACTAACCTCCGATAGGCGGCCTCAGCCAGATCATTTTTTCCTGCGGTCGAATACAGGTCCGCCAGATCGCGCTGCGCTAAATCGTCATCGGGAGAAAGTTTGATTCCCGCCTGCAACTCGGCGATGGCAGCATCATTCTTACCTTCGGCAGCAAGCACGCGTCCTAATTGAATATGTGCTGCGGCAAAGTCCGCAGATCCCGAAAGCAATTTCCGTAGATAATCTTCCGCCTCGGGAAAGCGCCCTCCGCGCATATAAGTATTCGCCAGCCCAATGACGGCATCAGTCGATTGCGGATCGGCCGCCAGCGCCTTCCTGTATTCCTGTTCCGCGTCGGCAAATTTATTTTCCCCTTCGAGAAGCAACCCGGCAGAAAGATGTGGCTCAGCTTGCTTGGGTTGAAGCCCGGCTGCGTGCGCGTAAGCCGCCAGCGCTTCCTCCGGCTTCGCTTTTTCAATCGCCTGCGCCAGCGAAAGCCACGCCCGGTACTGTCCCTCGTCAGCATGACTGGTCGGCTTGAGCTGAGTTGCGGCCCGCAGATACTCCTCTGCATCAGGCTGCCCGGTCTTCGCCAGTTGCAGCCCAAGATTCAGATTTGATTCGAAAACATCAGGCTTCGCCGCGACCGATTTGCGATACGCCGCGATCGAATCCTCCGTCTTGCCCAGAGCATTTTCAACAAAACCGAGATCGAACCACCCCACGTAATTCGTAGAATCATGCTCGACGAACTTGCGAAGCAGAGGCTCAGCGGCATCGTAATCATTTTTTTCAATCGCGGCCTCAGCCGCAGTAAGTTCGGCCGGCTGTGTCGGAGAATCGTCGTCCCGCACCTGAATGTGATGTGCTGACCGGTGAGTCTGGCTAGAAGATGATGATGAAGTTTGTGTCGAAGCTGTTCCCGCCGCAGGCGCGGCATCCTGAGCGATTAAACAAACGCTCCCCGCCAGAGCCAGCATCGCGCTCGCGAGAAGTTTACTTGCTCCCATTGGAACGCGACGCTCCATTCGCATTTCCGCTGATGTTTCCGTTCAGCACTCGCGCCAGATATTTTCCAGTATAAGAGCCGGGGATGTTTGCAATCGCCTCCGGCGGACCCACTCCCACAATCTTTCCGCCGCGCGATCCACCTTCCGGCCCCAGGTCGATCACCCAGTCTGCAGTCTTGATCACTTCCAGATTGTGCTCGATCACCAGAATGGAGCCCCCTGCCTCAATAAGACGGCGAAACGCCGCCAGGAGTTTGCTCACGTCGTCAAAATGCAGCCCAGTCGTCGGCTCATCAAAAATATAAAGCATGCGCGGCCGGCGACGGCTCTCATCCTGTCGTGCCGCGCGCGGTCTTCCTAACTCCCGCGCCGCAGGCTGCAGGTGCGCCGCCAGCTTCATGCGTTGCGCTTCTCCTCCGGATAACGTCGTCGCCGATTGCCCTAGACGCAAATATCCCAGCCCAACTTCTTCCAGCACGCGCAGCTTGTCGGTAATCTTCGGCGCCTCGGCAAAAAATCGCAGCGCCTCTTTCACCGTCAGGTTTAACACTTCATGAATATTCTTACCGTGGTAGCGAACGTCGAGCACCTGCGCCTTGTAGCGCGTGCCTTTGCACTCTTCACAAATCAATTCAACATCGGCGAGAAACTGCATCTCCACGGTAACTGTGCCGTCGCCCTGGCAAGTCTCGCAACGGCCTCCAGGAATATTGAAAGAAAAGTGTCCCGAGCCAAACCCGCGCTTCTTCGCCTCAGGCAGCGACGCAAACAGATCGCGGATCGCATCAAACGCCTTAATATAAGTCACTGGATTCGACCGCGGCGTTCGCCCAATCGGAGATTGATCGACCAGCACGACCTCATCAATGAACTGATCGCCCTCAAGACTCGCCCAAGTAGCCGTGCCCTGCGCCGGGCCGCTGATCTGCTGTTTCTTC
>JBEKJF010000445.1:0-3916 GCA_050011375.1 Candidatus Sulfotelmatobacter sp. | reverse complement strand
CTTCGCGAAAATCGGCGATCCACATTCGAAGATGGATGCATCTCCTGGCTCGCTAGAAAAATTACTCGAGCTCGCGGACAAAGACGAAGCGGCCGGTATGGCCGATGCGCCCTGGCCCCCACACTTCCGCAAGATGGAAGGCGAGGCTGCGCGCGTGATGCCTTCCCGCGCCAAATCTGCCGCCAAGAAAACAACAACAAAGAAGCCGCGGGTGAAGATGCCATTGATCACGGTCGCAAACTCACCCGATAAAGCGGCCGCTCTGGCGGGTCTCGAGCGCTGGAAGGCCAAACATGCGAATATCGCAGGTCTTCTCGCCGTGGACGATGTGCTGGTCGACTCAATGCGCGGGAGATCATCCACATGGACACGCATCCGTATCAACTTGCGTCATATCCCCGAAGAACAGCGGCCACTGCAGGAAACTCCAGATCCAGACGATGATCCCACACGTGAGTGGCGCGAGCGGTGGAAAAAGAAAAAGGCAGACGAGTAAAACTCACCTTCCCTGCGGAAAAATCGCAGCCAACTCCTGCGGGGGAACGACTTCAAGCTGTGCATAGGTACAATCGCTGGGATCTTTGTCCGTGCGCCATCTGCGGAATTGGGCCGTGTGCCGGAAGCGATCGCCCTGCATGTGATCGTAAGCAACTTCTACAATCAGTTCAGGCCGCAGTGGTTCCCACGACAAATCTTTGCCCTGGCTCCAGCGGCTCTGTCCGCCGGGCTTTCGCTTGACACCTTCGTCATTCTCGGTCGCGTGCTCAGCCCAAGCCTTCCACGGATGGTTCAGCAACGCCTCTTTTCGATAAGGCTTCAGAAACTCCACCAACTCTTTTCGTTTTGCCGTGGTGAAACTCGCACAGACTCCAACGTGTTGCAAACCGCCGGCATCGTCGAACAAACCGAGCAGCAGCGAGCCGACCATTGTGCGTTCACCTTTCTTATGCCAGCGGAATCCAGCCACCACGCAATCGCAGTCGCGTTCGTGTTTCACTTTCAGCATCACGCGCTTGTTCGACTCGTAAGCTCCTGCAGGATCTTTGGCCATCACACCATCCAAGCCTGCGCCCTCAAAGCGGCGAAACCAATCGGCGGCAATACTACGATCACGAGTTGCAGGTGTTAGATGAATCGGCGGTGAAACTGGAGCGAGAAGCGACTCCAGTTCGCGTCTCCGCTGTTGAAACGCCTCGCCTCGCAGATCGCGATCTCCCAGGCAAAGCAGGTCGAAGAATACAAATGACGCGGGAATCTGCCCGGACAAAAGTTTTACGCGTGACGCAGCGGGATGCAAACGTAATTGGAGCGCATCAAAATCGAGTCCATCATTTTTGACAATGACCATTTCTCCATCGAGCACGCAACGTGCGGGCAGCGCTGCGTGCAGTGGTTCCAGCAACTCAGGAAAGTAACGATTGAGTGGTTTTCCGTCGCGGCTCTGGATAAAAAGTTCATCTCCATCGCGAAACACCAGGGCGCGAAAACCGTCCCACTTCGGCTCGAAAATCCAATCGCCCTCTGCGGGCAATTCACTCACCCGTTTCGCGAGCATCGGCAAGATCGGCGGATTTACTGGAAGATCCACACCCCATGGTATAACGTGGCTTGCTCGAAGCAAGGTTTCGCGAAGCTTCTAAAGGCGAACCACCTCCGCGCTCTCCTCTCCTGTTCCGTTTTTGTAACAAGAGCTCGTTCGAGGGTGGCGAAATGCCAGATACAGTCGTCGTACATTTTGGCCATCCGAAGCTCACATGAAAGGTTTCATTGCTTGTCCCATCCCCGCTTCATCACCTGCCCGCCATCGCAGCTGAATTCTGCCATCAGGCAGTGTGTTCGCTTTTCGTAACAGAAACCACGTTGCCGTTGAAAAAACTTACTGACGCATTAGACTGCGCGCACTTTTTAGCCGCGCCAGCACCGTGCTAGACGTTTCCCCTCGCCGGTGCGATCTGGCCCTTGTAGCCGATATTCCCGCGGTTCGGAGGCTTTTGTGCTAGGCCGCGCTCGGTTCCAGAATCCCTGAAACGTTCGCACAATTTTTGGCACTATCCCCAAGGCGGTCCAAATGACTCCGAATCTCAGCAAGTACGTGAACAAAACTATCCTGGTTTCCATCCCCGTTCTCTCCGAGGACACTAAGTGCAAACCTTATACGCTGATCGGAATTGAATTGATCGGACTTTGGCTGCAGAGCCCCGATCTGGCTGGCGGCTTTCTTGATCATCGTTACAAGTCGCAGCAGGCGACGACTTGGGCATTCTTTATTCCCTTCTCTCAAATCGCCTGCGTCGTAGTTCCCTCGGCTGGTGCGGCACCGTCCGGGCCCGGAGCCACCGTCGCTGGCCAGAGTCAGGCGGGAGTGCAGCCTGCCGCGCCTCCGGTATCGGCTCCCTCGCCGGACAGCGGTTCTTCGTCTCAGACCGCCCCTAAGACCGCTTCCACCACACGGAAGAAGCAGAAAGAGTAATCAGAAGACTAGCGCGGCAATCACGCAGCGCGGGATCGCACGGCTGAGTATGGATGAAAATGTAAAACCGGCGAGCGCCGAGAACGAAGGTTCTTCGACACCTTCGCAATTCGCCGCGCCCCAGATCAACCTGCCCAAAGGCGGAGGTGCGATTCGCGGCATCGGCGAGAAATTTTCCGCCAATGCGGTTACGGGTACCGGTTCACTCACCATCCCCATTGCGGCAAGTGCTGCGCGCTCCGGCTTCACGCCGCAGCTGTCATTGCAATACGATTCCGGCTCTGGAAACGGTCCGTTTGGAATGGGTTGGTCCCTCTCGGCACCTTCAATTACCCGCAAGACCGACAAAGGACTACCGCAATATCGCGATCGCGTCGGCCCCCCTGAGTATCGCGATTTCAGTGAGCCGGACGTCTTCATTCTCTCCGGAGCCGAAGACCTGGTTCCAGTTCTGCGCCGCGAACGGGATGGAGTCTGGGTGAACGAAGAGTTCGAGCGCGATGGATACTGCGTCAAACTGTACCGTCCTCGGATCGAGGGCATGTTTGCGCGTATCGAGAAATGGACCCGCATCGAGGATGGCGAGATCCATTGGCGATCGTTTTCGAAAGATGATGTTCTGACCGTATATGGAGCGACCCACGAGTCACGCATCTGCGACCCGGCCAACGAGCGCCATGTTTTCAGCTGGCTGATTTCTTCGAGCTTCGATGGCAAAGGAAACGCCATCGTCTACGAATACGTCTCCGAAAACGATGCCAAAGTCGATTTGACCCTCACCAATGAGCGCAACCGCGACCGAACCGCCAACCGGTACTTGAAACGTATTCTGTACGGTAATCGAGAACCACATCTGCGCTCGAACTCTGTAATGGAAGACGCGGGTTGGATGTTCGAAATCGTCCTGGATTACGGCGAAGAAGATTATCGCTCACACCCAGTCGATGCCGAAGGCAAGGTCTTTGTCGAAGTTACAAACGACTCGCCTGTTCGCCCATGGCCTGTACGCAGGGACCCGTTCTCGAAGTACCGTTCTGGATTCGAGGTTCGAACCTACCGCCTGTGCCAGCGTTTGCTTTTGTTTCACCACTTTCCGGAAGAACTGGGTACGCCGCGGTACCTGGTGCGCTCCACTGAACTGGAATATGAGCAGAAAGCGATTGGGTCATTTCTGACCCGCGCAGTGCAGTCAGGTTACACCCGAGAATCCGAACGTCGATATCTACGGAAGAGCATGCCAACTCTTGACTTGAGCTATTCGGCCAGCCCCATCGAAGACAAGTCGTTCGATCGCTATGCGGATCTCAAGGATGCCGAGGCGCAAAACCTTCCCGAAGGCATCGACGGAACGAATTATCGCTGGCTTGATTTGGACGGTGTGGGCATCTCCGGCGTGCTCTCCGAACAAGATAAAGGCTGGTATTACAAGAAAAATTTAGGACATGG
>JBEKJF010000444.1:0-3928 GCA_050011375.1 Candidatus Sulfotelmatobacter sp. | reverse complement strand
GCCTCGGGAAAAAAACGCGCCAGATCGGCCACCGTGCTGCTTTGTACCGTCCGCGATGGAGCTGTAGCCTGATGCGCCATAAGAAAATCCTGTAATTCCAAACCTGGCGAAAGGCCCGGTGAGGAACCGTACTATCTCTTGCCGCGCGACCGAAAAGTGCGGTTGGGCTCCCCCTCTTCCCGGTTAGGAAGGAACGTTGGGGAGCCAGAACACGCGGTTACGCCAGAGACGGGAGCACGACCGAGACCATAGTGCGGAACGGAAGGATTAGCACTCAGGCGCTATATTTTTCAGGGGCTTACGAGGATTCTGTAGCCGTAGGGCAACGGCGCCGTCTCAGCATGAGACGGCATTCTCAAACCTGCTCTTGCCGGTGACCCGGTCGTAGGTAAGACGAATGGCCGGCCTAAACGCTAAACCTGATTCCGCTGCCGATCATTCTCCTTGATTCTCGAACCGAAGTTTACGACGGTTCAGCATGAAAGAAATCCTGATCAGGGTGCTAATCGGCGGGACGGTGGTTTCCGCATTCGCCTTGCTCGGGGACTTGCTCAGGCCGAAAAGCTTCGCGGGAATATTCGGCACCGATGCAATGCACAACAACCAGTTTTCCACAGCCCTCATGTTCATCCGTCACATCTTTATTTCCGCCTTTGCGCTAAGCTTTTACAAAGTACCCCTGTGGGGCGCGAATTGCGCCGGGTCGCAAGCTCTTTGAAAACCGAAAAACGAACGCTGGAGCCAGCGATTTGCATCGCTAACTCCTTTACTTTGAGGATTTTGCAGCTAACTCCTTTAGATGGAGGATTTTAGCTAGATCTCGCGCAGATCAATTCTCGCAACTCCTTTGTTTGTATTATTTTAGCGCGGTAGGCCCTAAATTTTTTTCTCCATCCGATCCCGACCTGACAGCCCCTGATGATTCGAGTTCTCGCCGAGTAAAACGCAAACAGATGATTCCCACTAACTTTTTTTTGGTCCGACATTTTAGTTCGGCACGCGCCCAAGCAGAGGATTGTGACAGAGCACCTACAGCTCGCGGGTCTGTTCTGTATTCCGATTTTCGATAGAAGGCGTTTCGGGCCGGACTCCAACCCTAGCAGGCTGCGGAAAAACAAAAATGCATGCAGTGCCGTGGAAGAGCGGCGCTTCGGCTGTTCAGTTCCATGACATCGCTGAAGCGCCGCGTAAGGCCCCCGCAATCAACGAGGGCTTTTAGCCCCAGTGGTCGCATTTTGTGCGCACAAAGAGTTTTTTCCCAGCCTGCTAAGGCCTTCTCACTCGACGCGCTACATCGGGGCCGAGCATGCGAAAGTGCCTTTCGTTGTCGGTATAAATGGTTTCGGCTTTTGCTTTAATCGCGCACGCCGCGAGGAGCGCATCGTAGATCGTTCCGCCAACGATTCCGTTCAGTGCCGCGCCTTGAATGGCCTGGAAGTATTCGGAACTCTCAAGCGACACGATGGTGAGATGTTCCTGAATATCGGTAAGGAAGAGAATTGCCTGCTCCGGACTGGCGCGAAACTCGCCGGGCAACCGCGTCACTGTCGCATAGACCTCTGCAAGGCTGTGAGCACCACAGCATCCGACTCTTTTATTGGATGGAGCATAAACGGCCAGACAGCGCTCGTGCTCCGCGTGATCTTCTAGAAATGCCGGAAGCAACACCGAGGTATCAAAGAACCATTTCAACGCGCTTCCCCAGTGCGACCTCGCGACTTTCGGAGAGAGGCCGCATCAATCCGCCCGCGTTCATTGCGAATTTTGTGGACGGTTTGGTTGACGACTTCCGCGGAAAGCGGCTTGCCGGTTCGCATCACCCATACACCCTGTTTCTTCCGTAAGGACGCAGTCCCCCGCACCGGCCGCAGGATAATTTGATCCTCTGAGCTTTCCAGTTCAAGCGAATCTCCCGCGGCAAGCTGCAGTTCTTCGCGCACCGGCTTGGGCAACACCAGGCGCCCCGCCCGATCGATAGTCAGGGTAGTCATCATGGCATTTACTTTACCATAATGAATGGCATTAACTGTGGTACAAAGGCAGGTCGCGCCTCTGACCAAAGTTTCAGAATCCAATCTTGCAAACATCACTCCAAGTTGCGTCCCTCCGATCTATTTTTCAAACGGTCAGCACCTCAGTTCAGATCGCCACATCCTCATCGTCAAACCTCTCAGACCTATGCCGGAACAGTCCGTACGTCGTATCATTGTTCCACTCCGAAGATGCGGGAAAGAGTAGACGAAACGACGACTTCCGGCATCATAATCGGCACACAATCCGCCAACTCGGGCGAATTAACAAATAGAAAGTTGGGGCAACTATGGATAATGCATTGAAGAAGCTTGGCCTGTGGAGCGCGCTGCTCACGCTTACGCTCGCCACCATCGCTCTACCCGCGCGATTAAGCGCTCAAGATCAGGACGATCCGCCGACTCGAGTCGCTCGAATCGGTTATATGGAAGGTTCCGTCTCATTCCTGCCCGCGGGAGAAACCGATTGGGTTGGCGCGGGCCTGAACCGGCCGATGACTACGGGCGATCAACTCTGGACTGACAGGGGTTCCCGCGCCGAACTGCAACTGGGTTCAGCCTCGATTCGCTTATCGGAGAACACCGGCATCTCTTTCCTGAACCTCGATGACAACACGATTCAGGTCCAACTTTCCTCCGGCATGATCAACATCTCCGTCCGTCGGCTCCACGAGGACGACGACTTCGAAATCGACACGCCGAACGATGCGTTCACGATCATGCAGCCCGGCCGCTACCGCGTGGAAGCGAGTGAGGACGGGAGCTATTCAGTGGTGAGCGTTCGAGTGGGCGAAGGCCAGGCCACGGGCGGCGGCGAGAGCTTCGATCTGCGCACGGGGCAACGAGGAACGTTCAGCGGAACGGACTCGCTTACCGCGAATGTCGAACCGATTTACGGCTTCGATACATTCGATAACTGGACCGAGGATCGCGATCACCGGTACGACTTCTCCAAGTCGGCGCAGTATCTTTCGCATGACGTGGTCGGCTATGACGATCTCGACGATCACGGCGACTGGCGCGACGATGGGCAATACGGGCACGTCTGGTTTCCGCAGGTTGAGGTGGGATGGGCGCCTTATCACACCGGTCATTGGGACTGGATCGATCCGTGGGGATACACATGGGTGGACGATTCTCCGTGGGGTTACGCACCGTTCCATTACGGACGCTGGGCTTCGGTGGGCGGACGCTGGGGCTGGATCCCCGGGCCGGTAGCCGTGCAGGCCGTGTACGCGCCCGCGCTGGTTGTATTCATTGGCGGAGGCGGCGGCGGCTGGGGCGGAAATATTGGATGGTTCCCACTTGGTCCGCGTGAAGTGTGGGTGCCTTCTTACCACGTCAGCGCGGGATACATGACCCGCATCAATGTCAGCAATACAGTTGTTAGCACCACCGTAATCACGAACGTCTATAACACGACCGTCGTGAACAACACCACGAACATCGTGAACATTACTTATGCGAATCGTGGTGTGCAGGGCGCAGTGATGGCGGTTCCGCAGAATGCGTTCGCGAGCGCGCAGCCGGTGGCGAAGGTGTCGGTGACGGTGAATGCGCAGCTGATTGCGTCCGCGCAGGTAAGTGGGCGGGTCGCAGTTGCTCCTACGCGGCAAGCCGTGCAGGGAGCGAAAGCTTCTACGGCGGGGCATGTAGCTGCGCCTCCGGCGGCAGTGGCGAGTCGGCAGGTAGTCGCGAAGAAGACTCCGCCGGCACCTCCGCCTTCGTTTGCCGCGCGGCAACAGGCCATGGCAGCCCATCCCGGCGTTCCGCTTGGCAGGCAGCAAGTGGCGAGTTTGCATCCGGCAGCATCCGCAGCCGCACATCCGGCAGTAAAGGTTGCGCCTCCGGCGAAACCTGCGACGCCAATCATGGGCAAGCCTGCGAATCAGCCTGCT
>JBEKJF010000443.1:0-3932 GCA_050011375.1 Candidatus Sulfotelmatobacter sp. | reverse complement strand
CCTTTACATTGTCGAGAAGGCTTGCCTCGTTGTATTCCAGCCGGGCCACGCTCGAATCGGGCGTGGTGAATGTGACGATGCGATTCAGCGCGTCGTAACTGGTACTGGTCGTAAATATCGTATCGTCCAGTTCCGGCGAACTGCTCCAGTCAACCTCGTCGTGATAGTCGCGCAATAATTGCCGTGAGCCACTGAGCAGGTTGCCTTTGAAGTCAAACGAATTGTTGGCCGCGATACCCGCCGCATCCAGATGCTGGAAGAGCTTCCCGCGCAAGTTTCGCGCAAGATCGTTATATTGCCCCTCGCCATAAATGATCTTCTCCGCCAGTTTTTCGGCGGTATTTTCGTTTCTTACGAACAGCGCAGTTTGGCGGCGCAGCGCGTCGTATTCGTAACGGAATCGGTAACCGCGGCTGTCCCAGGTGCGCAGCGGCTTCTTGGCGATCTCCACCAGGCTCCACCGCTGTCCAGCATCGGCGCTGGACTGGTGAATACGGTTCGATACCAGATCGTAGGCATAGGTCATGATCCGACGGCCAAGTGCGTCGGTTACTGCGAGTTGTTGCCCTTCGATGTCGAGTTCGAGTCGGGTGACGATGCGCTCTTCGGTTATCGTTCCGTCTCGCTTCGAGCGGTTGAGATCGACGGTGAGGAATGTGCGTCCGAGGCTATCGAAATAGGCGGTCTTCGGAGTATTGGCGTGCAGGACAGTCTGCTCGGCAGCTTCTTTTGCCTTCGGTCCTAACTCGCCATTACGACGTTGCTCGTACCAAGTGGGCCGGAAATCGTCCTGCGGAAGGCGGCGAAAGAATCCGCCAACGTCGCGATCATCGACGGGATCGCGTTCGAGTACAGTATCGTTAACATCCCATGTCATTTGCCGCCAGGGGTCAAAAACCACTTTTTCGTAGGTATGTTCGGGATGGAGAGTGGCGATGACGCGTCCCACGGGGTCGTAGAACAAAGTCGAACTGACGCCGACTCTATTGGCGAATTCGAACTGGTGCGTGGCGCTGAAGAAGGGCTCGTACTGGCGTACGGGCTTTCCTTTGTTGTTGAAAATGGTCCAGCCCGTTCCGAGCCAGCGCGGGTCGACCTGGGGTCCGGAAGGTTCGAGTGGCCCGGGCGCAGCTTGTCCTTTTTTTTGCGCGACCCGGCCAAAGCCGTCCGAGTACGCGAACGAATGCTGAATCTTCGTGTGGCGGCTGGGTTCAAGATCAGACAGGTGATTCTCTCGAGCCAACGCATAAGTGACGGCGGGATGCGGTTGGGCATCGCGCCGCGTGCGTGCGAATGCGAAAAGGTCGCAGACAAATCGAGTGGTCGCACCGTGCAGGATTTCTTCCGGATCGCGCAGCGGATGGCGGATGTGCTCGAGAATCGTGCGCTCGCTGAGATTGGCAACGAAGCGGTCGAGCGAATCGCCCTGGCCGTCGCCCTCTTTGCCCATGATGGCCGTGCCAGCGAGCATCCCGAGCGCATCAAACGCCGCCGCGGCCCGGTTGCGGTTGGCGTCGGTAACCAGCTTTGGAGCGAGAACGCGATAGTCAGTGCTGGATGTCACTGTATTACCGACCGCATCTTGTGTTTTGATCAACGTCAAATCATGCGCGTCGAATGTAACCAACGTTGTGTTTCCGAAGGGATCGCGGTAACGGCGAGGCGTGAAGAAATGCCGGCGGGCATACGCGAGTTCGGAGGCTGCGGTGTCGTCCGCATGGGACGAGTAAAATAACCGCCCCGAGGGGATCCACCAGTGACCATCGCCATCAAGATCGTGATAGCCCCCCTCTTTCAGCACCGGCTTGGGGTCCAGGAAAAGATTTTCAGGCGGCTGATGTGGCAGTTCTCGGCGGTAAATGTCGCGGATGACACCGGGCGTCAAGGCGAGTTGGTACACCTGACCCGGCAGCGCCAGTGACTCCAAATGTCCCAGTGGAAGCAGGCGCTCTAAATCGTCGCTGCGATAGAGCGTGCGCGAGCGTTGAAAAAGGCGGCGGCACGGCGCTCCATCGAACGCTCCTGCGGCGTGCATTTCTTCGTAAGGAAGATCGTGGCGGCCATCGCTGGCTTCGGCAAGTTTCCTCTGCATTTCCTCGAAGCGAAAAAGATTCGTAACGCCGAAACGCTGCACCTCCGGCCGAAGGTTATACAGTTCATACAAACGCGTTTCCGATGGCTGGGGAGTGCGGTAGGCATTGCGTTCGCAAACCGCATTCGTATAGTCATTCTCGGTGCAGGTGAGCAGGATTTGCTCCTGCTGGCGCCGATCCTCATCACGCGGCAGGCCGGAGATATCTGGGAAGCGCCGACCGTAGCCGATGTTCGCCGCCTTGAGCACGTTGCCGTACTCATCCACCTCAAGAGTCATGGCGTGGGCGACGCGCGGATCGGCACACTCAACGCCATCGACTGGGTAAAGTTGCCGCTCGTAGTTGAAGGTGAGGCTTTCGCGCGGATGCGTGAAGAACACGGCGTGCCGATTCCATTCTCGCGGCTGCAATGGACGTATGCTGAAATTGCTTTCGGAAGCTACGTAAGGCCGCGGCGAAAACACTGTGCCATCGAGCGCATACGTCTCTTGCCGCAGCATCGAGCCCTTCAGCGAACGACAGGCTTCGCGAGCTTCTTCGGGTGTGAGATCAGTGGGCAGGATCGTGTCGTCGAGCAGCATCTCGGAACTTTCGTGCGGCTCGCGATAATATTCGTGCGCCAGATGGCGCGAGACCCGGCCGTTCCCGATAAATACGCCGGTGTGATACCAGGTTTTTGTCAGCGCGGGGGGAACGTTGAAAGAAGCCTGCTCGTTGCTCGCGACGGGAAGACTGCCGTTCTGGGCCAGGGAGCTAAACTCTTCCGTATCGAGTTGTTCGACCCGGCCAAAGCCGCGAAATTCGCGCTCGACGCCATCATAGTAGCCGTGGTGATAGGTTTTTCGCGAGATGAATCGGTTGCGGCTGATGGCATCGTGAGTTACAACTCGCTTCACCACGTGGACGGGAAACGGCAGGCGGGTAATCCAAGCATGCCCGGCGGCTTCGTCGGCCAAATAGAACTCGGTCGAAGAGGCGTACTCGACAGAGATCTCGGCGCCCAGATTGTTGCAAATACGGGTCAGGAGATGCGGCTTCTGGCCGCGCATTAAATCGAGATAGCGTAGTGGGCGCTGGGAGTCGGCAGGCAGCGGCGACGACCACACTACGCAGGCGGTGCCTCGTCCCAGGAAGTCCGTCACTGAAATCGTGGTCAGATCGGCGGCGGGAATGCCATGCAGCGTGCGGCGCGCGGTCCAGCCATTGCCGGATTCGTTTAGATAGACATCGATTCCGTGCACACCTATATAAAGGATGTCGGTGGTGCCGGAACCATCAGTGTCCGCCAGTCGAATTCGCTTCTGATCGAACGTGTCGGGCAGATCAAACCATGGAGAATTGTCCATGGTGATCTTGCGACCGAAGCGTCCGTAACCGAGATTCGGCCAATAGCAGACTTCTCCGTTCCGGATGCGAACGATGTCGGACAAACCGTCACCCGACATGTCGGCCAGATAGATCGATTGCGTGCCGTCATCAAACACTACGCTCGGGCCTTGCTCCTCATGTTGAGCGGCAGGGATGCGATGCTCCTCTCCGAAGCCCTCGCGCAGGTACGAGGCATGCCATCGGAAGGCGATATCCTCCGTGATCAGGACGTCGGCTACGCCATCGCCAGTAATGTCGACAAATTTGAGATTGGGGTCTTCCCAGTTGATGACCGGCAGGGAGCGGAAGGTGCGGAATGGCTGCCATCCCGCGCCATTCGTGGTGCGCTCATAGAATCCCGCTTGACCAAATTCGAAATCCACCAGATCAAGGTTGCCGTCACCCGCGACATCGAGAAGTTGCTGTTTGCCTTCCGTTAACGCGCCAGTTGAAGGTTTTCGCGCCACCAGT
>JBEKJF010000442.1:0-3952 GCA_050011375.1 Candidatus Sulfotelmatobacter sp. | reverse complement strand
ACTGGGCCACTTGTAGCGGGTTTTCGTATCTACTTTTTTTGAGGGTATTCATGCGCTCTATGACTCTCTCGTTGCTATCAAGAGCCTTCTGCGTGTCAGCAAGGCACACGCCCACAACATCGGGACTCAAGAAGCACCCAGCTTGCAAGAAATTCTTACCACCGTAGGAATTCTCGAACTCAACATCTATGGCGTGTGCTTCTTTGTTGAGTTCCATCAAATCCGTGAGTGTCTTTCGCATTTTGGCATTTTGGTCGTTCTCAGTGTCACGGGGGGCGTTGGCGTTAATTTCGTGAACAATTTGCGCCGGGGACTTCACCACAAGGTTTCTAGACGCTGCAATCGCAAATAGAATTCCGACAATGAGGAGAGTCGTGCTCCAGCCGTCCATCGAGACCGGAGTTTTGGTGAAGTAATGCCGTCGGAAGTACACATACCAGCAAGCAAAGGGAATGATGCAAGACGTGATTGCATACTCAACTCCACCCCTAGCAAGGGGGTCGCTGCTTCGGATGACGTACAGAGTTCCACTGAGGACAGGGAGCGCCGTACAAATCGTCAGCAATATCGCCCCTCCCAAAGACGACCGTCTAGGCTTTGTAACTGTCCTAGTTTCTTGCGTTGGGAGTTGTGAGTTTAGAGAGTCAACGATTCGTCCAGCATCTTCCGCCTTGTTTCCCGTGTTTCCGGTTGCGGACTCCAACGCGCCAACATTCCCCCGGCCTCGGTAGAGCTTAACCAGCAGGTACACCAACGCGAGAGGAGCAAGAAGAAAGCTCAGAACGCACAGTTCAATGCACTCCCTACTTCCCCAATAGTCAGGGTGCTGGGTGCAGTAGGCCTTCAGTTCAAAAAGGATCACTACCCAGCTAATCAGAATAATCAGACCCACCATAGGGGACCCCAATTGGCTGCTGAATATGGGAAGAGAGTTTCGCGGCATTCCTAAGAACGCGGAAATTGTCTCCCTAGATGAGCGGCCTGTCAATCCCCTGCCTGACCAAGGCGCGGGTTCGCCTTCCTCCAGAACTGCTGATTTCTCTGGACGCTCCTCCCGACTTTTAAGTATCATGTCTCCAAGCATCAAGGAGCGGGTCTACCAAGCGTGGATCACGCCAACCGAGAGGAAATTCTATAACGTCCACGGTGGAGCGCCGGGCCACAGGTGTTTTTCTTGGCCGGGTTTCCGATGGCTACCCAGCCCCCCAAGTAGGACCCCTCTTCGCGGCTCGGCATACCCTTGCTCAATTTTTTAATGAATGGGCGCGGCTGCGGAGCTGAAGACCACGAACCAACCGTTGTCGGCAATTTTTCTTGAGGAATCGGCGCGGTTCGGTTTACCACCGTGCAAATTGCTTCACACTATCGCAAGTAAACGAAACGGGTTACACTCGTGTGGCTTTGGGGTCAGATGAGAAACAGGGGCCGCAGCTATCACAGGGGCTTTCCTATGAGTATTGCGCCACTTTATCAGCCTCCTGCAAAGGCCAAATACCAACTCCGCAGTAAGCTTGGTTACTTTGCCTTCCACCAAGTCAGCCGCTTCGACTACTTAATGCGGCATCTTAGAAAGACCCTTCCCTATCTGACGGCCCGAAAGCTCGCTAACCTTGCACTGAATCTGGCGGAGTGGAAATTCAAGACTCTCGTTCCCCGCAGTATGCCTCCTTACTTAAAGGTAGAATCGACTCCCGTGTGCCAGATGAGTTGCACTGGCTGTTCGCACCACGACCCGGATTACAAAAGGCAATTTCATCCGGCGATGAACCTCACGCTGGAAGATTTCAAGCGCGTTATCGATCCGGTCAAGGACACATTACTGGGAGTTACTCTAAGTCTTCGCGGAGAACCCCTGCTCAACCGGAATTTGCCGGAAATTGTTGGCTACGCGCACCAAGAAGGAATCGCTACAAGCTTTCCCACGAATCTTTCCGTACAGATGAGCGAGCGTACGGCGTACGAAATTGTTAGCTCCGGCTTGGATGCAATGTACGTTTCTCTAGATGGCACCACCGAGGAGACCTATGCTCGCTACCGCGTCGGAGGCGACTTCCAGTTGGTAGTGAAGAACGTACGACTGCTTGCTGAGGCTAAGAAGGCGTTGCAAAGCAAGCGTCCGAAGCTAATCTGGAAACTCGTGGTGTTCGATTATAACGAGGGCGAGATGGAGATTGTTCGCCGTACTCACAAAAGCCTAGGCTTCGATGGATATGAATTTGTGCCGGACTGGTCTGGCCAAGCGTTTGCCTCAAAGAAGCGGATTTTCAACACCCGCTTAGTCCAGAAAAAGCGAGCTTGTTTCTTTCCTTGGAATGCGATGGTAATCACGTCGGAGGGCGACGTGAAACCCTGCTGCCACGAACCTCGTGACTTCGCGCTGGGAAACGCTATCCGGGACGGAGTGCGCGAAGTGTGGCGAGGCAAGGCCTATCACGAGTTGCGAGCGGGCTTCGCAACGAAGACCTTCGGAAAGAACATGCACGAAGAATGCAAAGCGTGCATCGGGTACGCAGAGGCGACCGGGCCAAGCGCACAGTTGGTTCAAATTGAGGAACGGAGTAACGAGCCAAAGCAAGTAAGAGCCGATGAGGAGATAATTGCACGGCATTCGTCTGAGAACTCAAAATTGTCCCGCTGATGATCGTTTGCTTTGTCTCCATAGATGACTCCGACACGCATCGCTATACCGACGCTCCTATGTCCTTCCGAGTGTTTGGCGCTGGCGAGGTCGGTGGCCCCCCCCCGCAAGCGCGGTCTATGGCTGGAAGTGACCCCACACACGTTGTCACAACATCTGCCAATGCGCGACAGGTCTGGACAAGTTCCGCGACTTTTCAGTACCATGTAGACAAGCATCAAGAGCGGGTCTACCCAGCGTAGATCACGCCAACCGAACGCAAAGCGTCACGGTGGAAAGCCTAAGCAGGCGGATGCGGTAGCCTAAGGAGGCTGCAAAATATGAACCCATCAGAAGACGCAAGGCAGAACGTGTACCAATCCATTTTGAAAGCCGCCTGTAAGAGGCTTGAACAGGCGATCCCCGGCTCAGAGGGTGCCTTCGCACAGCTATCCCTAGCTCAACTCTTGAACGTACTGTTTCTGCTCAAAGGGGAGTGGCCTACGATAGGCGACTATGTGACGACCCAAAAGGCTGTCCGAGCACTCGTCGGGGAGCAGTTGCTGTGGGCTGAACCTCAGAAATCATCCCCTGCTCCCATTGAACTGGTGCAGTAGCCGGGAGGCTAACTAATGAAAAACATTCGGGGAAATACTTCCGTCGGAATGCAACCGGGCGCAGTTGCGGCTGAATTGAAACGCAGAATCGCCGATAAAACAGCGAAATCTGATTACGAACTCTACATAACGCAACCCGTGCTCGGCTGCGACCTCGGCAAACTGCCCGGAATGACTCTGGTTGCGTGGATGCACTTCAATCCATTAGGGCCAACAACGTCGGCGCTGTTCTACACGCCCGTTCCAGAAACGGAGGAGGGGCTGCTCATGTTCCGATCAGATAATCCCTTTGAGCGCCAGCAAGCGGCCTTCGGCGTGATGCCGCATGAAGTCGCTGCTGAGGAGATCGGAAGATTCGCCTTCATGCTGTTCACCACCAACGGCCACGAGTCGTGCCCATTCTTGGGCAGTCTCCCGACCTCCATTGCACACGAAGGCAACTGGCGTGGTGGTGGCATGGCACCGACGTTCAATGAGGAATTGACACGCACTTTGTTCAAAGGCGCAGCCCACGCGGTCTGGCCTGCGGACATGCCAGCGATCTGCGATTACTTGAGGCGTTACAAAGGAGACCCGTGGAAGAGAACGGCGGCTGAATTCGATGAAGGTCTCCTATCCGTACTAATCAGGTCAGATGGGGAACAAGATTCAGGTTTTCACGAGGAGCTATTTGATGAGTGGTTCGATCTGGTCACCGACCCGGAGCACTTGCAGTCAG
>JBEKJF010000441.1:0-3953 GCA_050011375.1 Candidatus Sulfotelmatobacter sp. | reverse complement strand
CTAGATCCGGAGAAAGTCGCGGCGCGAATCACGCCACGCACGCGGGCGATCATCGCGGTCGACTACGCGGGGCATCCGGCAGATCTGGACGCGATTCTGGACTTGGCTGCGCGACATGGGCTCGTGGCGATAGAAGATGCGTGCCACTCCTTGGGAGCGGAGTACCACGGACGCCGCGTCGGCAGCGTCGCGCACATGTCGGTCTTCAGCTTCCATCCGGTGAAACACGTGGCGACCGGAGAAGGCGGCATGGTCACGACCGACCGCGCAGATTTCGCCGAATCGCTGCGACGGTTTCGTAATCACGGGATATCGAGCGACGCGCGGCAGCGTCAGGCCGAGGGACAGTGGTTCTACGAAATGGTCTTGCTGGGTTTTAATTACCGTTTGACGGACATCGCTTGTGCTCTCGGTCTTTCGCAGTTGAAAAAACTGGAGGCGAACGTGGCCCGCCGCCGCGAGATCGCAGCTCGCTACACGAGAGCATTTCGCAACCTGTCCTGCGTGATTGTGCCGAGCGTGCGCTCGAACGTGAACCCATCCTGGCATCTGTATCCGATCCGGATGAATCCGGCGCTTGTGAATGCGGACCGGGCCCAAGTCTTCCGCGCGCTGCGGGCGGAGAACATTGGCGTCAACGTGCACTACATTCCGGTCCACCTTCATCCTTATTATCGCGACCGCTTTGGATACCGGGGCGGGGAATACCCGGTGGCAGAGACAGCGTACGAGCAACTCATCAGCTTGCCGATGTTTCACGGGATGAGCGACCAGGATGCGGATGACGTGATCGCCGCCGTAACCAAGCTTTGCGAGCACTACAGGAAAGCGTGACGCTCGGGAGATTCTTGAATGGGTTTGAAAACCACCAATGAGACAGAACAGGTCCGCACATGGAGCGGCGACTTCGGGCGCGAGTATACCGACCGCAATATTTACACGCCGGCGGAACTGGACGAATTGTACCGCCGGAACTACGGTGTAAGCCGCACGGAGTTAAATCGATGCCTGCTGCAGGAAGTTCCCAGAGACGCGCGGATCCTCGAGGTGGGATGCAACATAGGCAACCAGTTGCTGCTTCTGCAGGAGATGGGCTTCCACAATCTGTGTGGCATCGAGATTCAGAGCTATGCCTTGGAGCGAGCTAAGGAGCGAGTTGAGGGCGCGGCCCTCACCCAGGCCTCGGTGTTAGCGATTCCTTATGCGGATCGGAATTTTGATTTGGTCTTCACGTCGGGAGTGTTGATCCACATTGCGCCCGCGGATTTGCCGACGGCCATGGATGAAATCCATCGCTGTGCGAAGCAATGGATATGGGGATTCGAATACTACGCGCCCGAGATGACGGAAGTGGCTTACCGCGGGCACGAAGCTTTGCTGTGGAAGACCGACTATGCCCGAAGCTACCTTGAGCGGTTTCACGATCTGGAGTTGGTGCGCGAAGATCGCATGCGTTACCTCGACAACGAGAACGTCGATACTGCGTTTCTGCTTCGCAGAAAGGCTTGGCGAACCGTCCTGCGTACAGATCAGGGAGAAGCGTGAGAATCGTTGCCATCATCCAGGCGCGTATGGGCAGCGCGCGCTTGCCCGGGAAGGTTCTCAAAGACTTGGGCGGCGACACGGTTCTGGCGAGGGTGGTGAATCGTACGCGGCGCGCGACGCTGCTGAATGAAGTTGTTGTTGCCACTACTGTGTTGCCTGCGGACGACGTGATCGTCCGGGAGTGCGAGCGGCTGAAGGTAGCCTGTTTCCGCGGCGATGAGTTGGACGTCCTCGATCGATACTACCGAGCGGCGCAAGAATTCGCGGCTGACGTGATCGTACGAATCACGGCTGACTGTCCTCTTATCGATCCGGAGTTGATCGACACTACAATTCGCGCAGGCCTCGACCAGAAAGCAGACTACGCGACCAACTCCCTAGTTTTAACTTACCCGCGTGGTCTGGATGTTGAGATGTTCACCGCCGACGCCCTCGAGCGCGCCTGGAGCGCCGCCTCGGAAGAACATCAAAGAGTACATGTCACGCCATATTTGTATGAGAACCCAGAATTGTTCAAAGTAGTCTCGATCACCGACGAAGCGGATCACAGCCACTGTCGCTGGACTCTGGACATGCCCGAGGATTTGGAAATGATACGCGCGGTTTACCAGCATTTTGGGAACCGGGACAACTTTCGCTGGAACGAGGTGCTGGATCTTATGGAAAACCAGGCCGAACTTGCTCTTCTGAATTCGCATGTACGGCAGAAGGCTCTGCGCGAGGGTTAGAAGCGAGACATGCCGGTCTTTCGAATCGACAACTTTGTGGATGCCTATCTCAACCCCTGTCGCGATGCCTCTTGAAACCTTACTCATCCGGGCCGATGCGGACGCGGAGATGGGCATCGGGCATGTCATGCGCTGTGTGGCCCTGGCGCAAGCGTGGCGAGACGCCGGTGGCCGGGTCGCCTTCGCACTGGCTGCGGGCGCGAAGGAACTTGGACCGCGCCTTCGCGCCGAAGGAGCAGATGTCCTAGAGGTTTCCACTGAACCCGGCACTGCTGAGGACGCAGCCCAGACGGTCGAGTTATGCAGGAGATACAAAGCCCAGTGGTTGGTGCTTGATGGATACCATTTTTCGCGAGAATATCGCGAGAGTGTGAATGCAGGCACAACCCGTTTATTGCTGGTGGATGATCACGGAAAAAGTGCGCCCTACCAATGCGACGTAGTGCTTAACCCAAACCCATATGCGGCGGACGCCCTCTACGCCAGCCGCGGCGATCAAACTCGTTTCCTGGTGGGCCCGCACTACGCATTGCTGCGCCGCGAGTTCCTGGATTTTCCCAGGCAAGGTCCGAGCACTCCCACTACTGCGAAACGAATACTGCTAACGTTTGGAGGAGCCGATCAAGACAACGTAACGCTGTTAGTCCTCCAGGCCCTTGATGAGATCAGCGAACCTCGCCTCGAGATCACTGTTGTCATCGGCGCCAGTAATCCCAACATGGAGTCGCTCGCGAAAGCAACCGCGAAGTCTTCCCATGCCTCTAGATTGCTGTCGAACGTGGATCAGATGCCGGAGATAATTTCTCACGCAGATTTGGCGATTTCAGCCGGAGGCGTCACTTGTTGCGAATTGGCGTTTATGAGAGTGCCGATGTTTCTCATCACCCTTGCCACGAATCATGAGGAGAGCGTTGAGGCGTGGGGTCGGGCGAAGGCGGCATGGGCAGGAGGCTGGTTCGACGTGTTAGAGAGAAAGTCTCTGTCTGAATCATTGCGGCGCGTGATCGGTGACGCGGAGTTGCGCCGTGAATTTGTCGAGAACGCCGCACGAGTGGTTGACGGAAAAGGGGCGCAGAGAGTTGTGGAGGGTTTGCGTTGCGCACAAGCGGGGGACAGATCTTCTCCCAGTCGGGCGGGTCGGGAATGAAAATCGCCATCTCGCAGCCCACTTATCTACCGTGGCTGGGTTTTCTGGATTTGATCGATCAGGTCGACACGTTCGTCCTTCTCGACAACGTGCAGTTTGAGAAGCAGTCGTGGCAGCAGCGCAACCGCATCAAGACGCCGACTGGACTGCTGTGGCTCACGGTCCCTGTGATCTTTCGAGGCCGCCTTGGACAAAAAATCCAGGAAGTCGAAATTCGCGATGCGGACTTTTCGCGTAAGCATTTGCGTGCCATCGAACTCAACTACAGCCATGCCCCATTTTTTGATGCGTACTTTCCCGCGCTATCCTCGATTCTTCAAGCATGCAGTTCCGGGATGCCTCTGATCGATCTTAATCTGGATTTGCTGCAATGGGCGTTGAAGTTGCTCGGTATTGACACTCCCCTGATATCGGCATCTTCTCTTGGACGGGAAGGAAAGCGCACAGAGTTGCTGGCGAATATCTGTGAAAAGCTGGGGGCAACTCAATACGTTTCTCCGGTCGGCTCTGCGGAATATCTTCTTCGCGAAATG
>JBEKJF010000440.1:0-3992 GCA_050011375.1 Candidatus Sulfotelmatobacter sp. | reverse complement strand
CTGTTTACGACGGCAAGAGGAACCTCGTCACAACGGCTCAGTTCTTCGCAGTCTGGCGTGCCGTAGGCGAGCTCTCCGCTGATCCAGCCTAAGTAAGGGCGGGCAGCCCTGCCATGGCAGACGTGTCCTGCCTAAGGCAAGAATTTATAGCCCCGGCCATACACTGTGAGAAAGTGTAGCGGGTGTGAAGGGTCGCTCTCAAGTTTCTTACGTAGCCTCAACATATGGTTGTCCACCGTCCGCGTGTGTGGGTAGTTTTGGTAGCTCCAAACTTCATTGAGAAGTTCTTCCCGCGAAATCACTCGTTGTGCGTTCTTGGTCAAGAACTCCAGCGTCTTGAATTCTTTTGGAGTGACGATGACTTTCTCGCCGCCACGGGTGATTTCAGTCTTAAAAAAATCTACCACCACGTCCGCAAAGACATATACGTCCGTGTCTTCCGGGCTAAAACGAGAGGCACGCCTGGTTAATGCGCGTACACGTGCAACGAGTTCCCGCGGGCTAAAAGGTATGGTCACGTAATCATCGGCACCCATTTCGAGAAGAAGCACCTTGTTGGTGACATCTGAACTCGCGCTCAGAATCACGAAGGGTAGGCCAGGAACCAGATTCGCGATCTTCTTGCAAATATCACACCCCGAAGATCCGGGACGCGGCGGATCGAGGATTACTGCGGCTGGCACTTCTTGGCGAAGTCTCTCCAAACCGCACACGGCATCGAAGGCGACGTCCACCTCATATCCTTCTGAGGAGAAAAGCCGCTGCAGAACCGTCCGCAACGCGTCATCGTGCTCAATGACCAAAATCCGCTCCCTTGAACCCGATCGTGGTTTTGCTGTTGAGATGCTTGAGGTTGCTGCCAAGGTACTGGCTGCCATGCATTTTCCTCCTAGTGCATCGCGATAGGATGAGACAAGTTTCTCGATAGTGGTTCCCCGGGATCGACAACAAGTGACTTGCGAATTGCTTTCCTGGCTCTGGCGAGTCGCGACATGACCGTTCCTATTGGGATGGACAAAACTTCCGCGATCTCCAGGTATGTCATTTCCTCCACTTCACAGAGTAGTAGCGTCTCCCGGTAATGCACCGGCAGGTCCGCGATAGCCCGTTGCACGGTTTCGGAGTGAGCGCGATTCATTAGAATGGTTTCGGGAGTTTCCGAATCAACAGCCAGTTGAGGTCCATCCTCGTCGCTGTCCAGGTCTATGGTCATGCGCCATTCAAGTTTTGAGCGCGAACTTAAAAAGCTGTTCCTCAGGATTTGAAACATCCATGCGCGGAAATTGGTGCCGGGCTGAAACGACGCGAAACTGCGTAAAGCCTTGAGATAGGTTTCTTGGACAAGATCCTCCGCATCGTTCGAGTTTTGTGCCAGCCAGCGCGCGAAGTTGTAAAGGGAATCGAACAGGGGCATGGCCAGATCTTCGAACCCTCCCGTCGGTTGAATGTCTCGTGAGCTAAGTTCAATACGATTCATGGCCTTCTCCAGAATCAGCACGAATGAATTAGTTCGAATCACAGGTTGCAGCCCACTTTGACGCGTGAGTCTCCCACCGTCAATTAACTGAGGACTTTTTCCACATATCCAACGCATCGCCTGTTAAGTAATTGTGGGCAAATGAGTTAACCACGCATCTATCCTCGGTTCAGCAGTATCGGCGATGAAGTGCTAGACTCCTGTGCAAAGCACCAAACGCTATGGAACCTCTAAAGCCCAACTCCGTCGTGCGATTCGGCACCTTTGAGGTTTCTCTCCAGTCGGGTGAAGTGCGCAAATCGGGTATGAAAATCAGAGTGCAGCAGCAGCCGCTGAAACTGCTGGAGATATTGCTGGAACGTCCGGGCGAAGTCATTAACCGGGAGGAGTTGCGCAGCCGGGTCTGGCCGGACGAAAGTTTCGGGGACTTCGATCAGGCTCTCAATATCGCAATCGGAAAGCTGCGGGGTGCCTTGGGTGACTCGGCTGAGAATCCGCGATTCATAGAGACTCTTCCAAAACGCGGCTACCGCTTTATTGCGGACGTGTCGGTTGTCGATGCGGAGGTCCGTCCCAAAAGGCCGGAACCGATAGACGGAGGTCTGCATGGCCCGGAGCGTAAGACCGGGCTTGGGGATGAGTTCCAAAGCACTGGTTTGGCGGTTGCTCCCGAACACAAACTGCGGCTGACGCCTCGCGTCATCATTGCCCTGGCGCTGATTCTCAGTTTGTTGATTCTGGCCATCTGGCTTTTTCGTCCGAGTGGCAGTGGGCCAACGAGGATCCGATCCCTGGCGGTGCTGCCGCTGGAGAACCTTTCGGGAGATGCTTCGCAGAATTACTTTGCAGACGGCATGACGGATGAGTTGATCACCGACTTGGCCCAGATCAGCGCTTTACGGGTAATCTCCCGCACGTCTGTCATGGCATATAAAGGAGCGCGCAAACCTCTGCCGCAGATCGCTCGTGAGCTGAATGTTGACGCCGTGATAGAGGGTAGCGTGCTCCGCTCCGGCGACCAGGTCCGCATCACGGCGCAGTTGATCGACGCATCTACAGATAAGCACTTGTGGTCCCAGAGTTATGACGGGGAGCTGCGTGATACCTTGGCGCTCCAGAGCAGAGTGGCCAGCGCCATTGCAGATCAAATTCGGATCAGTGTGACTCCGCAGGAACAAGCTGCACTAAAAAATGTAAAAGCTGTCAATCCCAAGGCTTACGAGTCCTATCTTAAAGGGCGTTACTTTTGGAACAAGCGTACGGGGAATGGTTTGAAAGCTGCTCTGGCTTATTTCCAGCAGGCAACCGAAGAAGATCCACAGTATGCTCAAGCGTACTCAGGCTTGGCCGACACCTACGCCTTATTGGGAGATTGGCAGTACGCAGTGATGACCCCCAAAGAAGCATTCCCCAAAGCCAAAGCGGCGGCTACCAAAGCATTGGAATTGGACGGCACACTCGGCGAAGCGCACAACTCGCTGGCATACGTTTTGGATGCCTTCGATTGGGATTTGGAGGCTGGCGGGAAGGAATTCCAGCGGGCCATCGAACTGAATCCAGGCTACGCAACCGCTCACCATTGGTACGCCTGGCACTTGAGTGTATTGGGTCGGTTTGACGAAGCGATCGCGGAAATGAGAAAAGCGGAAAACATCGATCCCCTATCTCTGATCATTAACGCCGATGAGGCAGAGCTTCTTGTGATTGCGCACCACTATGACGAATCCGTAACACAAAGCCGCAAGACGATCGAGATGGATCCTAATTTTGGTCTTGCACATAATCAACTCGCCCAGGCGTACCTGCAAAAACACATGTACAGTGAGGCAGTCGCAGAACTTCAACAAGCAGTTCGCCTGTCTGGGAACAGTCCGACATGCATAGCTAATCTAGCTCGTGCTTACGTCGCATCCGGCAACAGGAGCGAAGCAATAAGGCTGCTGGATGATCTGAAGAAGCGCTCGATTCCAGGCTATTCAAATGGGTCGGAGATTGCCACAGTCTATGCATCCCTTGGGGACACCGATCAAGCGATGAATTGGCTTGAAAAAGCCTATGAAGAGCGATTTAACCCGGGCGTCCTGCTGCGGTCGGGGTTCGATCCTCTCCGTGCCGACCCGCGCTTCCAGAACTTGGTGCACCACATTGGCCTGCCTGGGTGAATGTGCTTTTCCCCAACGCCAAGAAACGGAAGATTCAAGAAAGCGCTTTGACATTTGTCTCGGATTGCGTTTCTGAGCTTCTAATTTTGCACGTTCGTTCCTCCCAATTTTGCAACCCTTCATTTGACAATTAATTGACAATGGGAGCGCCCTCACCATCAAAGAATGGACTGAAACCCTTTGCATTCGTGCTGGCAAGGGTAAGTCTGTTGAACAGGTCGATCTTTGCTTGGTGTCCTGCGAGTCTCCTCTCGCCTTGCATTTCGATGATCTGGACAAAATCTCTATTGCCATCTTCGCAAGGTCGGAATGTGTAAATCTCGGTTTGTTGCGAGAGGTAGCCAAGTACATTA
>JBEKJF010000439.1:0-4348 GCA_050011375.1 Candidatus Sulfotelmatobacter sp. | reverse complement strand
CCCAGGGCCAAAGTATTTTTAGCATTCATACTCATCGCGCTGTCGAGCGCCGCGGCGACCGCACCGATCACTCAAGCCGACCCCGCGCGGGTTCTCAACGATATCAAGGCTCTCTCGGCGCCCGAAATGGAAGGCCGCGGAGCAGGTACAAAAGGCCTGGCGCGCGCCGCAGATCTGATCGTGAAGCGCTACAAAGAATTCCAGATTCCGCCCGCCGGCACTCACGGCTATCTGCAGCCCTTTACTTTGATTACCGGGGCGAAGTTGAAATCAGATAATCGCCTCATGGTCGCCAACGGCGACGTAAAGAAAGAACTGAAACTGAAAACGAATCAGGACTTTGTCCCCTTCAGTTTTTCATCCTCGGGTCAGGTCGAAGGATCAGTGGTCTTCGCCGGCTACGGTGTAACCGCTGACGAATATCAGTACGACGATTACGCCAACCTCGATGTGCAAGACAAGATTGTAATCGTGCTCCGCTACGAGCCCACCGCCTTCGCCGCAAAGAGTGGGGAGCAAGGATTAACTCATCACTCGCAGATGATTACGAAAGCGATCAACGCGCGCAATCACGGAGCGCGCGCGGTCGTGATGATCAACGGCAAGCTCGGCGATGGCGAAGAAGACTTGCTCACGCGCTTCGGCAGCGTCAGTGGTCCCGAGAACATTGGAATCGTATTCGTCCAAGTGAAGAACGATATCGCAGAAGCCTGGTTGCAAGCCTCCGGAAAATCGCTGAAGGTATTACAAGATCAAATCAACGCCGCTACCAAGCCTGCATCGTTCGCGCCTCCCGAAAGTTTGCACGTCACCATGAAGGTGGACATAGAAACCACGCGAGCCACGGTGAACAACATTCTCGCGTACCTGCCGGGACAGACCGATGAGTACGTAATCGTGGGCGCGCATTACGATCACCTCGGCCGCGGCAACTTCGACTCCCTCGCGCCTTCGCAGATCGGACAGATTCATCCCGGAGCCGACGACAATGCTTCGGGCAGCGCTGGCGTGTTGGAGCTAGCGCGTCTGCTTTCGCCCCAGCGCGGTCAATTGAAACGCGGAATTCTGTTCATGGATTTCGCCGGAGAAGAACTCGGCCTGCTCGGATCCGCTGAATGGGTGAAAGAGCCAACTCGCCCTCTCGACAAGGCCGTAGCCATGATCAATATGGACATGATCGGCCGCATCAAAGACGACAAAGTCTACATTGGCGGCGTGGGCACGGGATCAACCTTCAAGCCTATTCTCGCAAAAGCCGAAGAAGACCAAACGCAGAAGAGTTCCGCGTTCAAAATCGAATACTCCGCGAGCGGCTATTCCTCCAGCGATCACACTTCTTTTGTGACCAAAAAGATTCCCGTCCTCTTCTTTTTCTCGGGGCTGCACTCCGATTATCACAAGCCCTCCGACACCTGGGAAAAAATCAACGCTCTCTCGGCGGCGAAGCTACTCGACCTGATCGCGAATGTGACGGTGCAACTCGCGAATGCCGAAGACACACCCAAGTTTCAGACCGTGATCGAACAAAAGCCGCCCGGTGGCGGCAGCGGCGCAGGCTACGGCCCCTACTTCGGATCGATTCCAGACTTCGGAGAAATTCCGAACGGCGTGAAGTTCGCCGATGTGAAACCCGGTTCGCCCGCGGCCAAAGCAGGTCTGAAAGCAGGCGACGTGCTCATTCAATTCGGCGACAAACCCATCAAGAATCTCTACGACTTTACCGACGCCCTCCGCCGCAGCAAGATCGGCGACCTCGTCGAAGTGAAAGTCTTGCGCGGCGGACAGCCGATAACCGCATCGGTCAAACTCGAGCAGCGAAAATGAGGCCTAGATTTGTCCGATCTCATCGATGCGGCGCGCTAAACCAATAAACGCGGGATTCTTATCTTAAATTGTTATCTTCCAGTGCTTTTTCTTTGTCCATAATCCGCAAGTGCGGTTATCCTAATGCGGCTCTCGTTCCGCTCCATGCTGGCAACGCAACACCTGGGGCGTTCATCTTCTTCTGCAACATGTTTGCGAAATGCGCGCATGAAATTTCTGAAACGATTCCGAGTCCGGACCCTGCTGTTCCTCGCAGTTGTAGGACCCGGGATCATCACCGCCAACGTCGACAACGACGCCGGCGGCATCCTCACCTATTCGCAGGCCGGAGCCCAATACGGATTCCTTCTGCTCTGGACTATGATCCCGATCACCCTGGCCCTGATCGTCGTACAGGAGATGAGCGCCCGCATGGGCGCGGTAACTGGTAAAGGACTCAGCGACCTCATCCGCGAAGAGTTCGGCTTGCGCATCACGTTCCTGATGATGCTCGGAATTCTGATCACCAACTTCGGCAACGTGGTCACGGAATTTATTGGCATCGCCACCAGCCTGGAACTGTTCGGTCTTTCGCGCTACGTGACCGTGCCAGTTTGCGCCGTCATCGTCTGGCTGATCGTGGTCAAGGGTCAATACAAAAGCGTAGAGAAAGTCTTCCTCGCAGCGTCGTTCTTCTATATCACTTACATTTTCGCCGGGGCGCTCGCCCATCCGGCGTGGAAAGTCGCAACGGCCGCAACCTTCAAACCGCCGGAGTGGGCCAGGTTTCGGGAGCAGACATATCTGTACATGGTCATCGGCGTGGTCGGAACCACGATAGCTCCATGGATGCAGTTCTACCTGCAAGCCTCGGTTGTGGAAAAAGGCGTGACCCGGCGCGGCCTGCATGCTTCGCGCTGGGATGTAATCGTCGGCTGCATCTTTACCGACGTGGTCGCATGGTTCATAATTGTCGCCTGCGCCGCAACGCTCTACGTTCACGGATTCCGCGACATCAAGTATGCCGCCGATGCAGCCCAGGCTCTGAAACCGCTGGCCGGACAGTACGCTTATATTCTCTTTGCCGTCGGCTTGTTCAACGCTTCCCTCTTTGCAGCATCGATTCTTCCGCTTTCCACCGCGTACACGGTATGCGAAGGGCTGGGCTTCGAATCCGGCGTGGATAAACGATTCGGCGAAGCTCCATTTTTCTACTGGCTCTATACGCTGTTGATCGTGGCCGGCGGTGCGGTCCTTTTGATTCCCGGCCTGCCGCTGGTAAAGATCGCAGTCTTATCCCAGGTAGTAAATGGTATCGTCCTACCTTTCGTACTGATTTTCATGCTGCTGCTGATCAACAAGAAAGAACTCATGGGCGAGTACGTCAACTCCCGCCTATTCAATGCCGTCGCCTGGCTGACGACCTTCGTGATGATCGGCCTCACGCTTGGATACTTCTGGTCCTTGAGAAAGTAGGGGCGTGAAGCAGAGCCTCTGCATAAACGCAGCTATGGATTCACCACGATCTTCCCGAACATCTGGCTCTTCTCCAGATACTCGTGCGCAGCGCGTAACTCGCTGAGCGGAAACGCGCGATCCACTACCGGCTTCAGCCGCCCGGCAAACACGTGCCGAAGCACTTCATGCAAATCGCCCATGGTTCCCATATAAGAGCCGCGCATGGTCAACTGCCGCGCGAACAGGTGCCGCAGATCGATCGCGACGTTCGGCCCTGTAGTCGCGCCGCAAGTCACCAGCGTGCCACCGGTCTTCAGCGATTTCACGCTCTCGTCCCAGGTGGCAGCGCCGACGTGCTCCACAACGATGTCGACGCCCTCTTTATTCGTGATCTTGCGCACTTCGTCGGAAATCTTCTGCTGATAGTGGTTGATGCCGTAGTCGGCGCCCAGTTCGCGGCCCTTCGCCAGCTTCGCCTCGTCCCCTGCAGTCGTAATCACGCGGCAATGAAACAGTTTGGCAATCTGAATCGCAGCGATGCCCACGCCCGAACTCGCTCCCAGCACCAGCACGGTCTGTCCCGGACGAACGCCGGCCAATGCGATCAGCATGTGCCACGCGGTCACAAATACCAGAGGCACGCTCGCAGCCTGATTGAAATCGAGCGAATCAGGAATCGGAATCACATTCGCCGCGGGCGCCGCAATCAGTTCGCAGTTCCCTCCATCCACGCCGTTGCCGAGCACAGTAAATGCGCGGCATTGATTTTGCACTCCAGCAACACACTTCTCGCAATGTCCGCAGTAATGCATCGGCGACAACAGCACCCGCTGCCCAGCCTTGAATCCGCTGACGTACTCGCCCACCTCAACCACTTCGCCCGCAACGTCGCTGCCAAGAATGTGCGGCAACTTCACCCCCGGCAAGCCCTTGCGCACCCATATATCGAGATGATTCAGCGAACACGCGCGCACGCGCACCAGCACCTCATCCTTACGCGGCTGCGCATCTGGGATGTCTTCGTAAGTTAAAACTTCCGGCCCGCCAAATTGATGAATCCGAACTGCTTTCATAGGAACGTTCTCCT
>JBEKJF010000438.1:0-4034 GCA_050011375.1 Candidatus Sulfotelmatobacter sp. | reverse complement strand
TCTCCGCGATCCGGCCGGATTGGCGGCTGGCCAAGATGTTGCTCTCGCTCACCACGCGCAACACCGACAGCTTGCTCGGGGCTGTGGCCAAGGTTTTGGCGGAGGAAGGTATCACCCTCGAAAGTTCGACTTCCCTGCTGGAGCCGCTGCTGGTGAAAGCTGGCGTGCTTACGCAGCGCGCACCTAACGAGCAGGAACGCAAGAACATCGACTACGGGCGCGCCGTAGCTCGGCAACTGGCGCAGCATGACATTGGCCAGACCGTGGTGATCGCCGAATCGGCATGCGTGGCGGTCGAAGCCATGGAAGGCACAGACGCGACTATTGAGCGCGCCGGGCGCATTATGGGTTCTCTGCATGGTGATGCGTCCACGCTGAGTCGCGCGCTTACTGTGGTGAAGATCGCAAAGCCGAATCAGGATATGCGCTTCGATGTCCCCGTGATTGGGGTGAAGACTATTGAAGTTATGCAGTCCGCGAGCGCAACCTGCCTCGCGCTGGATGCCGGCAAGTGTTTGATGCTGGATGGAGAGACGATTCTTGACGCTGCCAATGCTGCGGGGATTGCGGTTGTGGCGGACCCGGCCTGATTGAGGCGCGGGGTGAACAAGGTTGAGGTCACAATTTGCAACCTCAAAGCTTCTCGAATCTAGTCGGCTCCGACCGAACGCTGGCTTTCTCGCGAGGCTGTCGCTGGACTTTTGCGCATCTCTTGGAGAGTTCGCGTCAGGTCGTGCGCGGTCTGCAAATTCATCCAGAATTCAGCGGAGTTTTTGAAATATTCAGCAAGAAGCAGGGCCGTCCTGGGAGTAACGCCTCGCTTGCCGCGCACCAGTTCATTTACGCGGTTCAAAGGGATGCCCAGTGCTCTTGCCAGTTCGGCCTGGGTGAGGCCCAGCGGTTCGAGAAATTCGTGGAACAGGATTTGTCCGGGATGAGTGGCGATACGACGTCTTGGCAGCATTGTTGTCTCCTTAGTGGTAATCCGTGCATCGCACATCGATTGCGTTGCCGCTGATGAAGCGGAATACCACGCGGTACTGATCGTTTACCCGCACGCTGTAAAACCCCGCCCACTCGCCCCGCAGTTTCTCCAGCCGGTTCGACGGAGGTACGCGCAGATCTTCCAGCGTAGTGCTCGCGTTCAGCAAATCCAGCTTGGTGCGGACTCGCGGCCACAATGCCTGCGCGATTCTCCGGGCCGCCTTCGTTTCATAGCCGTGGAAGATGTCTTCCGTCGTTTTGTCTCCAAAGGAGACAATCATTTCTACAGTATACACGAATACCGTGTATGCGTAAATCGGTTGACCGTACAAGCTAAATCGGAGAAGTTAGGGATTATGCCTTCTTCAAAGTCTGAATCCGCGCTGATCGCCGAACAGCTTCGCCGGGCATTCGACGGCGACGCGTGGCATGGGCCTGCTGTGCTTGAGTTGTTACAAGACGTCGATGCTGCCATGGCCGCGGCCAAGCCTTTGGCCGATGTCCACAGCATTTGGGAATTGGTGCTGCACATTGCTGTTTGGGATGAGGCAGGTTGCCGCCGGCTGGCTGGAGAAGTATGGCAGCCGGAGGGCGCTGCGAATTTTCCGTTGGTTCCAAAGCCGACGGAAGCTGCGTGGCGCAAAGCCATCGGCCATGCGAAGCGCGCGCACGATGTGCTGGTGAAGACGGTTGCCGCGCTTCCTGAGTCACGGTTGCGCGATCGTGTCCCGGGGAAAAAATATGATTTCTATCACATGTTGCACGGCATCGCGCAGCATGAGCTTTATCATGCGGGGCAGATCGCGATTTTGAGGAAATTGTCGTGGGATTGAGTCATTGAGTGATTAAGCCATTGAGCCATTGAGCGATCGGGTCATTGGGCGATTTGAAAATCTTAACTGCTTCTAATCCCTCAATGGGCCGATTGCAAAATCACTCAATCTCTTCGAGATGCTCTTCCGCTCTTTTGCGTTTACAATTTATTGTTCCTTAGTTCCTATCTGGCAACCAGCCGGCTGAGAGTTTCTTCCTGCGCGCTGATAATGCGATCTCCGTTGCGGTGGTGGGTGTGGGCGTCTTTGGACGCAACCATGCCCGCGTCTATCAGGAACTGGAACAGCAGGGCGAGCCGGTTCGGCTCGTGGGCGTGGTGGATCCTGATCTTGACCGCGCCGATGCCGTGGCGCGCGAGTTCGGCTGCCGGGCTTTTGGTTCAGTCGAGCAGATGCTGACCACGCACAGCGAAGTGCGCGCCGCGTCGGTGGCGGCGCCGACGGTGCATCATCTGGAAGTAGCCCGCGCGCTGATGGAAGCCGGCATCGATGTGCTGATCGAAAAGCCGCTAGCTGCGTCGCTGGCTGAGGCGAATGAGTTGGTTGATCTCGCTGCTACGCACAAGCGCATTGTGCAGGTGGGACATCTCGAGCGATTCAATCCCTCGGTGCGCGCCACGATGCCGCTGATTACCCAGCCCATGTTTTTCGAGGTGCATCGCCTGAGCGTGTTCACGCCGCGTTCTCTTGATGTCGACGTGGTGCTCGATTTGATGATTCACGATCTCGACATCGTGCTTGCCTTTGCGAATTCTCCGGTGAAAGAAGTTCGTGCTGTGGGCCTGCCCATTCTTTCCGGCAAAGTTGACATTGCCAACGTGCGGCTCGAATTCGAGTCAGGATGCGTAGCGAACTTTACCGCCAGCCGCGTCTCGACCGAGCGTGTGCGCAAGCTGCGTTTCTTTCAGCCCCAGCAATATGTTTCAGTCGACTATGGGCGGCAGGAAGTTCTCGTCTTCACCGTTGGCGCGGATACATCGGCGGCTGGCGCGCCTACCGTGAATCCGCAGATTCAGGTTGCCAAGCCGCCCGTCACTTCGGAAGAACCTTTGCACGCGGAGTTGAAATCGTTCCTGCACGCGGTGCGCGAGCGCTCAACGCCTGTGGTGCCGCTGAAAGATGGCCGCCGTGCTCTTGCGCTGGCGCTCGATATTGTCGCGGCGATTCGCGAGCATGGGAAGAAGGTTGGGCTTGCCGGCATGGCCAAGACGAAGGCCTGAGTGCCGCCGGTTACAAATGTTTACACACCTAAGTCCCACTCCATCTGTGCGTGAGCAGAATCCCTTGAAAGATGCGAAAATAGAGGTACCTTGGTCCGCACCGTTCGCTGCGTAATCCTGTGAAGGCAGGATGCAACGTAGCGCTGGGAATGCGTGTCTAACGGACAGGCGTTGGCTCGGAAAGGCAGTGCTCGAAGAAGCCTAGTTCGGACAAAACTAGTTCATGCCCATCACTCAAATCCCATTCCAGGATCCGGTCGCGCCTCCCGAGAAGCCGCAACCGGAGCAACTCGGCCTGTACGACGCCCGGGGATGGGAGACCGCCTATCGCGATCTGGATGACGACGCGGCGCGCGTGCCGCACCTGCTCATCCAGTTGCAGGACGATCTGGCGCGCTCGCGCCGGCGCGAAGCCGCGTGGATCTCGATTATTGTCCACATGGTTCTCATCGCCTTCCTGTGGAAGATTGAGTATTTTGAGAAATACCTTCCGTGGCATGCCGTTGCTGTAGAGAAAAAGTCGGTCAATTTTAAGGATGCGACTTTCCTGGAGCTTCCGCCGGATTTGCAGAAGGTGCCGCACAAGCAGGGCAACATCATTTCCGACAAAGACCGCTTAGCAATGACGCGGCATCCGAACTTGGATGTGAAGGAGCTGCGCAAGAGTCTGGCCACGCCGCCCCCCGGAGCGCCGGGCTTCAGCGGATCGCCGACGTCGCAACCAGCCCCTGTTCAGCAGTCCGCCGGCGTGACTCAAAGCCAGCCTGCGCTGCCGCCGCAGCCAGCGACTACTCCGCAGATGTCGCAGTTGCAGAGTCCGCCTAAGCCCGACATCAGGAGCGAGTTCAGCAAGTATGGCGGTTCGATGTCGGCAGGCGATCAGATTCAAGAGGCGGCGCGCGCGGCAAAACGCGGAGGCGGAGGCGGCCAGGGTAGCGGCGGCGACTTTGGATTAGGCACCGGCGCGCACGGCCGCCCGGTGGGCAATCTTGAAGTG
>JBEKJF010000437.1:0-4061 GCA_050011375.1 Candidatus Sulfotelmatobacter sp. | reverse complement strand
GCTGGTGGACCAATGCTGCGATGCCATTGAAGTGGTGGATCCGGAGACACTTCGCTTTCTCGACGTTAATGAGAAAGCCTGCTCCGATCTCGGCTACAGCCGGGAAGAACTTCTCTCCATGCGAACGCCCGACATCAATCCCGCAGTGGGCGAGTTCGCCAGCGCCAAAATCACGGAGATGGTTCGAAAATCGGGATTCCTGGTCATGGAACGGGTCCACCGGCGTAAGGACGGAACGCTTTTCCCCGTGGAAGCAAGCTTTCGATGGATCCATCTCGACCGGGATTATGTAGTGGTGATCGCACGCGATATTACCGAACGCAAGCAGGTGGAGGCGAGGCTGCGGGAAAGTGAAGAGAAGTTCCGGACGTTGTACCAGCGATCGCCGGCGGGCATTGCCTGGGTTGATACCCGGACGAGATGCATCCTGGGAGTCAATCCGAAATACTGCGAGATCACTGGACGGACGGAACAAGATCTGTTGGGGCGCGACTTCGCGAGCATCACGCACCCTGACGACGTGGAGAGGAACCTGGAAGAGCTGCGGCAGCTCCGGAAAGGCGAGGTCCGGCACTATGAATTGGAGAAAAGGTACGTGCGCCCAGATGGATCGATCCGCTGGGTCGATCTGGCAGTGGTCCCGATGCGGGCCGAGGGTGCGGAGGCGCGCTGGAGCATGGCCATTGTTCAGGACATCACCGAGCGCAAACAGGCAGACGCACGGCTGCGGGAATACGAACGAGTCGTGGAAGGTTCGGAAGAAGTGATTGCGGTGCTGGATCGGGATTGCCGTTACGTGATCGCCAACCGCGCCTGCCTCAACCTTCGCGGCCAGACGGCGGAGCAGGTCATAGGCCATCTGGCAAGTGAGGTGATCAATGATAAAGAGGCCTTTGAGACGGTTTTCAAGCCGAAGCTGGATGAATGTTTTCAAGGCAAACTCGTCCGCTTCCAAATGAGTTGCGAATATCCCAAGCTGGGGAAGAGGGACTTGTCCATTTCGTACTTCCCCATCGAGGGTCCGAATGGCATCGATCGGGTCGCCGCGGTTATGCAGGACATCACTGAGCGAAAGCAGGCGGAGGAAGCTTTGCGGCGCAGTGAGGAGAATTACCGCATGTTCGTCTCGCAGAGTTCCGAGGGCATTTTCCGGGAGGAAATGGACGCGCCGGTTTCCATCGATCTTCCGGAAGACGAGTTGATTCATCACATCCTCTGTCACAGCCACATTGTGGAATGCAACGACGCCCTGGCTGCCATGTACGGGCTGGTTTCCGCGAACGAGTTGCGAGGTAAACACTGGACGGAAATGGTGCCGCCCGAGGATCCGCAGAATATCGAAATGAACCGGCAGTTCATTCGCTCCGGCTTTCGTTTGCTGGAACACAAGTCGCACGAAGTCGATATACACGGTAACCCCAAGATCTTCCTCAACAGCATGATCGGCACGGTGGAGAATGGGATGCTGGTGCGCACCTGGGGCATCCAACGAGAGATCACCGAGACTGTGAAGTTAGAAGAATCTCGCCGGAAAGCCGAGGAGGCATTGCGGCAGAATGTGGCCGAACTGCAGGGAGTGACGGAAGAACTGCGGCTGGCCAAAGAGAAGCTGGCAGAGGAAAAGCTTTATCTGGAAGAAGCCATCGACACGGAGCTGGGATTTGGAGAAATCATCGGTCGCAGCAGCGCCTTGAAAGAGGTGATGGCAAAGGTGGCAAAGGTGGCCCCCAGCGACGCGACCGTGCTGTTGTTGGGCGACACTGGCACAGGCAAAGAGTTGGTGGCCCGCGCGCTGCACCGCATGAGCCAGCGGGATGGCAAGAGTTTCATCAAGCTGAATTGTGCCGCCATCCCCTCAGGCTTGCTCGAGAGCGAATTGTTTGGCCACGAGAAGGGAGCCTTCACCGGCGCCGTGGCCAGAAAATTAGGCCGTCTCGAGCTGGCCGACCGGGGCACCCTTTTTCTGGACGAAATTGGAGAAATTCCACTCAGCTTGCAGCCCAAGCTGTTGCGTGTGTTGCAGGATATGGAATTCGAACGCCTGGGCAGCACGCAGACCCTCAAAGTCAACTTTCGGCTGCTGGCGGCCACCAACCGCGATCTGCTGCAAAGCACAAAGGCACGCGAGTTTCGCAGCGATCTCTATTACCGCCTGAATGTATTTCCTATTTACCTCCCGCCGCTGCGGGAGCGGCGGGAAGATATTCGGGCGCTAGCGGAACACTTCGTCCGCAAATTCGCCACCCGGATGAGAAAGTCCATCACCAGCATTCCAGCAAAAACCATGGAAGCTCTCGTGCGGTGGGATTGGCCGGGGAACATCCGCGAGCTGGAAAATTTTATAGAGCGCTCGGTCATTCTCACTCCGGGCTCGGTTCTGCAGGCTCCGCTCTCTGAATTGCAAACCGCCTCAGGTCCGGGCGATGACAGCAATGTCATTGTCGATAAAGACCGTGAACGTATTCTTCGCGCTTTGCGGGATTGCCACGGCCAACTCGGTGGACCGGATGGGGCAGCCGCGCGGCTGGGCTTGAAACGCACCACTCTGCAGTCTAAACTCGACCATCTCGGCATCCGGCCGGGAGCGTACCGGAACTAAGACGAAGTCTGCGCCTCCGCCTCCGACAAACCTGCGTCATGAGGTATCCTTTCCTCATGACCCCACGATTCAAGCGGATACTGGAAGCGGCGGCGTGGTTTGTTGTGGGCTTTGTGGCTCACATGTTTCTTCTTCACTTCCACCATCATCCGGGCTAATGCGCCAAACAATTCATCGCGAGCCCATTGATATTCCGAGCAATGCGACGACACACCTGTCATCCGGAGCGAAGCGCCTAAACCCTTGTCATCCCGAGCGAAGCGAGGGAACTTGGTTCTTGCCTGCGCTGAATCACGCAGACACCGCGGATGGTTTGCGGAACCGATTCGCGAGCGCGACTCCCAACGTCAGCAGCGTGATGAGCGAGATAGTCCCCAGCGAGATCACGCAGTAGACGCACCAGACTCCCAGAACATGCGCCTCAATATGGGCCAGATAGAGAGAATAGGCAAGTCCAACTACGGCTACTGGCACAACGAAGCAATAATCGCGGCGCCACGCCAGCACACCCATCAGGAGATATGCCGCGATGCCGAAGACCGCGATGGGAATACCCCACTTTACTGCGTAGGGGCTGTGATTGACGATGCCGCAATCCCAGCGTTCGTTGATGCTGCACGGCGAGTCGCCTTCGGTGCGGTAGTGTTCGCGCAGGGCGAGGGCGGAAACGACGATGCCGAGCGCGGAGAGTACGACTAGGATGTACTTCATTTCGGCTTCCTCTTTTTTTGGCTTCCTCTTTGTCTTTTACATTCTGCCATGATCAGCTGGCGGCGTGCGCGGCGGCGATATCTTGCAGCAGGTCGGAAGCTTGCCAGTCTGCTCCGTGATACCACTTGAAAATCTTGCCATCGGGGGAGATGACGGCGGTGCTGAGCGAGTGCGTGATGAGGCCGGCTTCTTCTTTGTAGGTGAGCGCGAAGTAGTCGGCGAATTCCGGAAGCTCAGCGGAGGGGACGGCGGAAAATTCCCAGTGCGCGAAGAGCGCGGGATCCTTGGTCGAGGCGCAGGAGAAACCGTAGGCGCGAAGAACTTTGGGGGTGTCGTGCGCGGGGTCGAAGCTGATGCTTAACAGGTGGGTCTTGCCGTAGTGGGCGGGATCGGCGCGGAGTCGGCGGTCGAGGGCGGCGAACTGGTGGCTGACGCGGGGGCAGAAATCCGGGAACGGGCAGCGCGTGTAGATGAGAGTGAGGACGAGGGTCTGGCCGCGATACTGGCGCAGCGAGATCGACTTGCCGTTCTGGTTGACGAGGTGGAAATCCGGCACCTGGTCGCCGGGGGACGGAATGTGGATGGCCGCTTTGGGCGCGGCTTGGGGTGGCTTGGAGTGTCCGACGACTTTGACGTTCTCCAGCCAGTATTTGTTGTCGGGCTGGACGACGACGTCGGCGGTGATGGCGTCGCCGGGCTGCAACTGAGCGAGCATGGCAGAAGGCTTGACGGAATAGGGCATGACCATCGC
>JBEKJF010000436.1:0-4062 GCA_050011375.1 Candidatus Sulfotelmatobacter sp. | reverse complement strand
GTTTTCATCCTGCCTAATGTGTGGCTCAACATTTTGTTTCTTGACTGTGATCCCGTGAATATGAATGTCGGGGTGTTGATTGCACATCTTTAATACCGCGGCCGCGAATGCCGCTCTCTCTTGCGAAGTCATTTGATGCCATTTTTTCTCTATGCTGACATTCCAATTGAACGTGCTGTATAAGTCTTTGATAACCCTCTTTGGAATATGTTTCTTGCCGACAGGGACGCACGATGCGCCTATGGTGAGGTAACGGCTGGACCCGCCCTGACGGTAGGGAGCGGTAAAAGTCCAACCGAGATCGCCGCTTTCGTCGGCGTGGATGATAGAACTCATAAAAAGGCCCCCTTTGCCGAAGGGGGCCCATAGGTCCCAAATCCATTTGGATGGACCCTAAGTCCGGCGCGTTTACACCGCGCTTACGATACCCTTGTAGGGCGTCGCGGGTTGCCTAGGATTTACCCATCCGCATCTCAATTATAAGGTCGGCGCCGGGTCCCAGTGCTAAGTGTTTTCCTTTTGTTTTCAATGCCGTGCGCTCTGTTGGTAACTAAGCTAACAGCCCCGCCATTCCCCACACATGATCCACCCAATAGAAGCACGCCGCCGGGAGATCTGCTTACTGCAAATGCATGCGGTGCAGCATTTCCTGAAAACGCGGCTCGGGACGGACGTTCATCCACGCGGGATCGACCTTCAGATAGATTAGAGAGTTTCCATTCCACTTGTAGCAATCCTCAAGTGCGTCCAAAACGGCGGCTTTCCTGTCCAGCACCACATCCGCATACGCGGAAGAGCATGAGCCCCGGCTGGCTTCCCATCCCAGCGAGAGTTTACCCGCTCCTGGTTTGGCCATCTCTTCCATCGTTCCCCGAAACCCGCCCTGAGCATAAACCTTCTCGAAAGCGTCAGCCCGGCTCGTAAGCCCGGCGAGCCGGCTATTCTCGACGGTCTCCTTCATCCAAAGATCGTATTGGCCCATCTGCCGATAGTATTGCGACAGGTAATAGTGAACCGGCACGAAGTTGGGGTTAGCGGCCAGAACCTTCTGGTAAGCCTGCAGTGCCATATCGTAACGGCCAGCCAGATAGTATGCGAAGCCAGTGTCGGCATTGACGATCAACGAGAGCGGATCCAACTCCTGCGCCCGCCGCAATTCCGCGATCGCTTCGTCGTGCCGACCTTCCGGCCCCAGCAACAGATTTCCATACCAATGGTGCGCTTGCGCGAAATTAGGATTCAGTTGCAGCGCCCGCTGAAATTCCCGCTCAGCTCCTTGCCAATCCCAATCATTCAAAATCTTAACCGCGGCCAGCGAGGTGTGCGCTTCGGCCAGCGTGTCGTCGAGTTGCAGAGCCTTCTCTGCGGCCGCCTTGGCCTTGTCCGTTCCTTCAGCGCCTTCCCCATAAAGCCCCAGCAGCGTGTAGGAGTCAGCCAGGCCGGAATAGGCCAGCGCGAAGTTGGAGTCTTTTTCGATGGCCTGATTGAAATACTCGACCGCCTTCTTGAACCCTTCCATATTTCTCTGGTTCCAGGCGTAACGGCCGCGCAAGTAGAGATCGAAGGCCTCCGGATCCACGGCGCGCGCGCGGCGCAAGCGTCCACTCTCCTCGGCAGTCAGGTTGAGCTTTACCTGGCTGGTAATCGCCTCAGCCACACGCGCCTGCAGCGACAGCACATCCTTCAAATCGCCGTCATAGCTTTCTGCCCAGATGTGCCGATCGGTCGATGTCCGAATCAACTGCGCCGTGATCCTCACCCGGTCGCCCGAGCGCAGCACCGACCCTTCCACGACCGCATCCACTCCCAGTTCCCGCCCAATCTGCGGAAGTAGAGTGCGCGTCCCCTTGTATTGCATGATCGAAGTCTTGGAAACGACCTTGAGTTCGCGAATCTGCGCCAGATTGGTGATGAGTTCGTCGGTCATGCCGTCGACGAAATATTCCTGGTTGGCGTCGTTCGAGAGATTCTCCAACGGCAGCACAGCAACCGAGCGAATTGGACCAAGCTCAGCCTCGCCAAACAGCCTCCGCTTCCAGCCCGCCCCCAGCAGCATAGCCACCACGCCTACGATCGCCAAGCCGCCAATCAGCCCCTGCATCCACCCGCGCCTGGCGCCATCGACTGCGGCGGGCACCTCCTTCAAGGCAACGGTCGCCGGCGCCGCTGCCGGGCCGCTCTCATTGCTCGGCAGGGAAGTCGAGGCGGCAGCCGCCAAGCCTGGGCTGGCAGCTCCATTTCGACCCACAACCTCGTCGTCCTCCGGCTCGAACTCCCGCACCTGCGCCACGAACCGGTAGCCCCGCTTGGGGACGGTCTCAATGTAGCGCGTCCCATCTTCGCCATCCCGCAAAGCCTTGCGCAGCAGGTAGACCACCTGCGTAAGGTTGTTCTCCTCAACCACAGTTTCGCCCCACACGGTTCGCATCAGGGCGTCTTTTTCCAGCAGTCGGCCGTTATGCTCCACCAGCACCAGCAGGGTGTCAAAGGCCCGGGGAGGTAATTCCATCCGCGCCACACCATGCCTAAGCAGGCGCTCGCCGGGGTCCAACACGAAGGGCCCGAACTCGTATAAGTGATTGACTGCCTTATGCATTACTGCCTTGAGAAAATATTTACAAAAAAATGATGCTCTGTTAACGACTTCTAACCGCCGCCTGCGGCACACTCCCATCCGCACCACATCAGTGCGGGCCTGTGAGTCGTTCGGTCAGAAGTTTATCCGAGTCTGGCGAGTTCTCGGTAGGGCACGAACGTGGTGGTGGGGGCCACCTTTCTCCCAGGCGTCTTTCATGTTACAAGTGCCTCGCAAGCACCGCAATTCTTAGCTTCCCGCTCATTTTACGGCCGAAAACCTCCGGCTGGAGCGGATCAGCACGGTCACGGGGGGAGGATTAGCAGCCATCCAGCTTCAACTTTAGCCAGCTACGGGGGAGAGGGCAAAACTGCTCTGTAGCCGCTGAGAATCGAGCCGGACGACTCCGAATCCCTTCCCCAGTGCCGCTGCCCCCTGCGCCAACCCCGAGCCCCGAAACCAGAATCAGCGGCCGCCTTCTAGTCTGACCCTTAACGCGCGATCACGACCCCTCTTGCCCCTCCAATTTTCCGTTGACATCCGCGAGCCTACGGAGGAAACTACCTCGTTTGCTTCGCAAGGCGCACACGCGCTGTTATGTAAACGCCTTTTCCCCGCAGTTTTAGACCTGGTTTTCATTGATTTCGATTCGGGCCGAGTTGTTTCCCAAGGATAATTGGTCTAAAGAAACAAAGGATTTCTCCAGGAGGTTTTTATGCGGAGAGTGTTCCATTCGACCGTAGCCTTACTACTGGCGGTCGCCGCGCCTTCGATGTACTGCCAGGGTCAAAAGGCCGAACTCCAGAAGAGCTTATCTTCGCAGTTTGCCCTAACCCAGCCAACCCAGGACAAAAGCGACATTGCAACCGCCGGCGCGGTCTTGGTTCTGCACAAGAATAATTTGCTCATGTACGCCATCTCTAATCCAATCCCGCCCCAGAGTACCTACAAGAAAGGCAAGATAACCCGCAACGCCTTTGGGAAGGGCTTTTTGTCGGACTTGGGAAACTCGATGGCTACCCCCGGGGCATCCGCTGCCATCGTGCAGCGGACCTTCGTGAACGGTGAAAAATTCTGGGTGACCAATCTCGACGTCAGGGACGACGGAGTAATCTTCCGTTTCTTCAGCGATCCCATTAACGACGTCCGGTATTTCGGCGAGCTGAAGTTTCCGTTCCCTAAGGGACAGACTCCGCCAGCCGACGAATTGATGAACACCATAGCGGAAGTCTTGACGGTCGAACCTTCGGACAGTCCCGTCGCTGGCGCCGCAACACCGGAGACCCCTCCTCCGCCCATACCGCCCCCTCCACCACCGCCCGACACGCCCCCACCGCCTCCTAAGACCGTAGCTTTGGGCCAAACGAAAGATCAGGTCGTGGCGACATTTGGCCAGCCGAAGAAAGCGGCAGCGGTCGGTGCCAAAGAAATCTATTACTACCCGGACATGAAAGTGACATTCGTCAATGGAAAGGTCACCGATGTCG
>JBEKJF010000435.1:0-4078 GCA_050011375.1 Candidatus Sulfotelmatobacter sp. | reverse complement strand
TGGACGGGCAGCGGCCCAGAGCCTACCGCCAGCGACATAAGCATTGGCGGCAACGGGCCCAGCGGCTATAGCTCGACCAGTTGCGGCACACCCGTCAGCGACACTCTCACCTGCTCCGCCACGTATACACCCACGGCCTCGGATACGGTCGCCACCTACACGGAGACGGCGACATTCACGGGCGACAGCAACTATACCGGCTCCACTAGTTCGCAAACCAACAACTTCAGCATCACGCAGGCGACGTCCTCCACGTCGGTGATGTCGAGTCAGAATCCGTCGACCTTCGGCCAGTCGGTGACGTTTACCGCCACCATCGACGGCGAGTACGGGGAAGTGAAAGGGCGCAACGGAGCGTTGCTCGGCAGCAGGTTGACCAAGAAAGGCCTGGTCCAGAAAGGACAAGCGCATTCGCAGGCGATTGGCGGGACTGTGACCTGGAGCGCGAACACGGGATGCAGTCCGAGCACAGTGTCGGGCAATCCCGGAACCGCACAGTGCACCACCACCACTCTACCGCAGGGCACCGACACAATCACGGCGACCTACGGCGGCGACACCAACCACAGCGGAAGTGTGGGGACGTTGAGCGGCGGCCAGGTTGTGAACGGGACTCTCACGGTCAGTGTGACCCCGAGCAGCATCAACTTCGGGACCGATTACTTACACAGCTTGAAAGACCAGAACGTGACGGTGAAGAACACTGGCACCTCTTCTGTCACCATCAATAGCGTTTCGGTCACGCTGGGCAGCGGAACCAAGAAAGGCGACTTTACCGCACTGAACCTGTGTCCGAAGACGCTGCTGGCGGGCAAGAGTTGCGTTATCAACGTGGTCTTCTATGCCGGCAACATCGGCAACCTCTCGGCCACGGTCAATGTCAACGACAATGCTGCAGGAAGCCCGCAACAAGTCAGCCTGTTGGCTACCGTGATCAATCCTCAGGCCAGCTTCAATCCAACGAGCCTGAACTTCGGGACCATAGAGGTCGGCCACAGCAGCACGAAAGACGTGACCCTCACCAACACCGGCACAACTGCATTGGATATCACCAGCGTCAGCAGCACCGGCCCCGACAAGAGCAACTATGTACCGAGCAACGCTTGTCCGAGTTCGCTTTCGCCGGGCGACAATTGCATCATCTCGATCACGTTCACGCCCAGCGCGACGGGTACACGTTCCGCCGATCTGACGGTCATCGACAACGCCGAAATCAGCAAGCAGAACGTTTCGCTTACGGGAAAGGGGAGCCATTAGGAAACGAATTGCGCGTGCAGTCTTGTGCTCCGGGAAACATTTCGCCAAGCGGCGTAGCTCTCCAAGGCGCATTCGATCTTTTCTCGAGATTGCATCTGCTTCCCGGAAAAGGAGCAGCCATTCTTTTGTTCCCCATTTGAGGAGCCAGTGGCTGCCCAAGTGAAGTGTCCCTTGCAGGGTGATCGGTTCAAGCAACCCGTTTTTCAAATGTTTGTGGCGGGTTGGCTCGCGGAAAGGGAGCCGGCTCGTAGGCAGCGACGGAGCGTTCAATATCGCAACGCTTGGGCGGCCAGTTTTCCGCCCGAGTTGTGGCCCGCTGTTCCGAGAGAAGAGAGAGAGGACGGCAAGATCTTCTTCAGGCTTAAGGACGGAACCAGGCTCTGGGTAGGGTGGATGTTCTTAGATAGCAAATCGAACATTTTCGGAAAAAGTATCTAGGCTGGGGGCTTTGGCCAGAAAGTTCAAAATGACCAAAAAGCTTGCGAATTCTCGCCGTGCGCGACAACGTAATCAACGATTAAGTCCGAAGGTAAAGTTACAGCGATCACCCGATAGCAACAGCCTTTCCGCGAGCTGTAAGCTCCGCTGAGAAAATTCAAGATGGAAAGGATAATGAAGATGCCTAGCCAAAGTTCTAAGAAGTGTGCTCATCAACCCTGTGTTTGTATCCCACCAGCCGGAGAGAAATATTGCAGCCAGTTTTGCAAAGATGCTGGATCGAGTGAAACCGAGATTGCTTGCGATTGTGGTCACCCCGCTTGCGCGAAATAACTTAGGCGCTGGGCAGCACAAACTGGTCTGGGAGCGTTGCGTGCGTCCTCCGTCTGCGCCTTGCGCTTGGAGCGACCGGGATCATTATTTATTGATTTGACAGCGGAATTTCTGCCAAATTCATCGCCCCTGACACGTCTTAAATCACCGCCATACTGCCACGCGAGTCTTGCTTGACTGATCGAAGACAAGGGCTCGCCCTCCAGCAGAATCCTTACTGCTGACCAAGCTTCTGAGCGGTCCTCGGTCGAACCACCCACCAGATTCGAGAGTATGATTGGTCCGTGAACAAACTTCAGGGAAAACTCTTCAAGACGCGCCTTACGCTGATAGGCACAGCCTTAATACTCGTTGGTTTGGCAGCGGGTTTGCACAGTTTTATTCGATAGTGCCTCCAACGGCAGGGCTTCCGACAAAATGCCCGCCAGCATGAAATCAACGGAAGGGCAAAACGAGGGGAAAAAGAGATGCGGAAGCAACAGAAGGGTTTCTCACTGATTGAGCTGCTGATCGTGGTTGCCATCATCCTGATCATTGCGGCCATCGCAATTCCAAACCTGATGCGCGCCCGCATGGCTGCCAACGATTCATCCGCAGCTGCCTCTGTGCACACCATCATCGTCGGCGAAATCGGCTACTATGGCTCCTATCCCACTCAAGGTTATGCGACATTGGCCCAGTTGGGCGGCGCTGCAACTCCTTGCATTCCGGGAACCGCCAATGGCTGCTTGATTGACAACAACTTGGCCACCAACGGCGGCGGCAATGGTAAGAGCGGTTATAGCTTTGCCATCATCGTCACGGCTCCTGCGGCTGCGGCTCCTCCGACCTTCTTTACCACGGCAGTTCCTATATCGAACACGTCGGGCACCAAGTCGTTCTGCGCTGCCGATGATGGCGTGATCCGCAACGGCGCGCCGGGCGTCATTACCGCTCCGGCCACGTACGCGGCTTGCTTGGCTTTGAGCCCGATGAACAACTAACCTGCCTTCAGGGCCTGATCCCGCATTTCCGAAAAAGTATTTCTGAAGTGACTAAAAAGCTTCCGCTGTTGGCACTACTCGGCAGGCGACCCCTTGAGGCATGGTTGTTTTTTGGTTGTAATTTTTGCTCAACAATACATTGGCGCAGGTCTGTTTGCGAATTGATCGAGTACTTCAGACCCTGCATCGTGAGTGTTCGGAGAAGAGGGTCATTATCGTGTGTCACGGGTTGGTGATGTGGGCCTTTATGATCCGCATCGAGCGGCTCACACCGCCGCAGTTTCTTAAGCGGTCACAGTCCAAGGCAATTGCCGACAAGATTCGAAATTGCCAGATGATCCGCTACACGCGCCAGAATCCCAATGATCAGACTCTTTCGCCGCGTGCGGACTGGGCTCGATCGGTCTGTCCATGGGATGTACGAAGATCAAACCTGGAGTGGCGAAAAATCGAACGACCGAGATGGACCAACGCAGACCTTCTCGAACTTGTCGAGGCTTCTCCGCGGATTGTGGCTTAATAGCAGGCTTCCCGCGAAGGCCATGAGTCGAACTTGTTCTGGCCTGGGACTTGGGCGCTCGGAAACTGGACGGTGAACGCGGCGCTAAGTGGCCGGGAAACTTCTGCTCCAAAACATGCTGAACTCGGGGCAGTGGCGACTGCAGATTTCGACCGGATTCTGAGAAATTGCTGTGGTATTATTCAGTCCCCTATCGGATAGCTTGGCGCGCATACCAGTTGGTTTTCCGAGGTTGTAAGTGAACCAAACCTTTCGCCATCTCGTCCTTCACACTAACCTATTCCATTGGACGAAAGGTGTCCTTCTTGGTCTTCTACTTACAACTCACGTTTTCGCTCAAGCCCCTTCACGCCGTCCAGTTGCCCTTTATCCTGCAGCCAGTCAGGACTCGACCGCTCGGCGAGCAGCGATCCGAAAGAATGGAAGATTCCTGGGTTGGAAGTTTGCGGCGCTTTCGGGTCAAGACACAAAAAAGTGGCAGCGGAGCTGGCATCAGAACCAACCCTTACCAGCAGCTATGGCCGCTCGCGGCTTAGGCAAACCCTTT
>JBEKJF010000434.1:0-4101 GCA_050011375.1 Candidatus Sulfotelmatobacter sp. | reverse complement strand
AACTTCATCTTTAATTTTCCGCAGAATGCGCAGGCCTTCTTTAATTCCTGGCCCGCGAAAACTGCGAATCGAAGTGCGGTTAGCTTTGTCGTAGCTCGCTTTGAAGATGAGCGGAAATCCCAGCGCCTTGGTGACTCCCTTAATGATTTCGGCCATGCGAATAGCGTGCTCTTCGCTTTCGATGACGCATGGCCCCGCAATAAGAAAAAGATCGCCTGAGCCGATGCGGATATCGCCGACTTGGAAAGAAGAGACCAAAATACAAAACCTTTCACCGCCGAGTACGCAGAGCACGCGGAGCCGAGAAGAAAATAAAACCGCGAGGTACCGGGAATTGTTTTATTTCTCGGCGTACTCGGCGATAAACTTTCTTATCGTCGCGTCACTTTTTCCGGACGATGAAACATCTCCACCGCCGCAGTCTCTTTCTCCGCCCGCCGCATTGAGCCGTGCTTATACGCGGCCGCGATAAACGTGCTAAACAGCGGATGTGGCTCCAGCGGCTTCGATTTGAACTCCGGATGGAACTGGCAGCCAATAAAATGCGGATGGTCGGGCAACTCCACCATCTCCACATAAGTGCCGTCGGGGCTTGAACCCGAAATGCACAGCCCTGCCGCGACCATCGGCTCTTCGTATTCGCGATTGAATTCGTAACGATGGCGATGCCGCTCGCTGATCTCAAGCTTGCCGTAGATTTTAGCCGCCAGCGTATTGGGTTCGATCTTGCAAGTCCACGCGCCCAAACGCATGGTGCCGCCAAGTTCTTCCACTCCGCGCAACTCGCGCAGCTTGTAGATCACGCGGTGCGGCGTCGCAGGGTCGAACTCGCTCGAATTTGCGTCCGCCAATCCAACCACGTTGCGGGCGAACTCAACGCAAGCGGTTTGCATTCCCAGGCAAATCCCGAAGTAAGGAACTTTTTTCTCACGCGCATAACGAATCGCGGTCAGCATGCCCTCAATGCCGCGCTTGCCAAATCCTCCCGGAACCAGCAAACCGTCATATCCTTCAAGTTGCGCCGCAACGCTGCTCTCGTCGCCGGTTTCCAGTCCCTCGGCTTCAATCCAGTTCACCTGAAGTTTCAAATTGTGCGCCAACGCGCCGTGCACCAACGCTTCCTTCAGCGACTTGTAAGAATCCTCGTACTCCACATATTTGCCAACGATCCCAATTGTGACCGTGTCTTTTGGGTTGTAGACGCGGTGCACAATATCTTCCCACTTGGAAAGATCGCGATCCTTCGCCTCCATGCGCAGATATTTCAACACCAGTGTGTCCACGCCTTCATTGGCAAACACTAGCGGCACTTCGTATACCGACGCCACATCTTTGGCGGTGATCACAGCTTCTTCCTGCACGTTGCAGAAGAGCGCAATCTTCGATTTCAACTCCTTCGCCAGAAAACGGTCGGTGCGGCAGAGCAGAATGTCAGGTTGAATTCCAATGCTGAGCAGTTCCTTCACCGAGTGTTGCGTAGGCTTGGTCTTCAACTCTTGCGCCGCGGCAATGAACGGCACCAGCGTGACGTGAACAAAAAGCGTGTCATCGCGGCCAAGTTCCTGCCGCATCTGCCGAATCGCTTCCATAAACGGCAGCGATTCAATGTCGCCCACAGTGCCACCGATCTCGACAATCGCCACGTCGACATCCTGCGCAACTTTCTTCATCGCCGCCTTGATTTCATTCGTCACATGCGGGATCACCTGCACCGTCTTGCCGAGATAATCGCCGCGCCGTTCCTTAGCGATGATTTGCTCGTAAAGGCGGCCAGTCGTCCAGTTATTGTCGCGAGAAAGTTTGGCGTGGGTGAAGCGTTCGTAGTGGCCGAGGTCAAGATCAGTTTCGGCGCCATCGTCAGTCACGAAAACTTCGCCATGCTGAAACGGCGACATCGTCCCCGGATCCACGTTCAAATAAGGATCAAACTTCATCAGGTTGACCTTCAGCCCGCGACTCTCCAGCAGGCAACCGATCGAAGCCGCGGCCAATCCCTTGCCCAGAGAAGACACAACTCCGCCCGTCACAAAGATGTACTTTGCTGGCATCTCTTCCTCGCTCTAAATTGTGTGTGAAAGATTGTGCAGGTGGGGTGCACGATCAATTATGCCAGAAGAGGCCTGTGGAAACAAACAGAAGAATTCTAAATGTGGAGAGCGGAATAATTCTCATGGGAAGGATGCCCATGAAGCGACAGCCGGCCGGCTGTCCCGCCGAGCGAAGCAAGGAAGAACCTCGCAGAAGCCGCCGCGCGTTGACTATCCCGCAGATGTGGGCGAAAATGAATCGAGTACTTCCCGCGATCCCGACTTTTCGGGCTCAAGCATTTTTGTCTTCAATCGTGGGCCTGTGGCGCAGCTGGGAGCGCGCTTCCATGGCATGGAAGAGGTCGTCGGTTCGATCCCGACCAGGTCCACCAATTTCCCCCAGTGACTTCCGTTTACTTCCTGCAAAGTTAGAGCCCGCCCAATCTGATCGTTACCCCGAACTGCGCGCGGCGTAGATATCTGGCATCGATTCTGGTGATAGAAGAAGCAAGTGAAAACTATTGCTACAATCGGCGATGCGTTTACCCCCGACAACAGCAATTGCTAGCTGAATCGGGACCGGCGGAGGACATCACTGGAAAACTCCGTTACCAGTTTGCGATCGGCGGAATCTCTTCCGACGTTTGCGGCCCCCCCAGTTCCTCGGAGAATAGGACGGTCCACTGGTTGTCTTTCCTTTGTCCCCAGCCATCCCGTGCAACCCCCCAGATGTAGATCTTGCTCGTTTTGCCATTCTTGTCCTTCAGCTGGCCCTCTAGTTTCTCAAATACTAGTACCGCCCAGTCGTTGCCTCTGGGTTCGACCGTGAGCACGGTGGCGTCAAATCGTGTCAGGGTCAACGGGCGGGTGTAGAGATAATCGAGATACTCCTGCCTTGTTGCTCGTCGGGTGGCAGTTTGGACGTATAAATCGGGAGCCAGCATCTTCTCCATTGTGTTCTTGTCCATCGACCCCACAGCCGCTTTGCCAAACACGACGTAAGCGCCTTCAATCGCTTTCCGCGCTTCTGCCGAACTCATGGCAGGAGCACTTTGCGCCCCGGCTGCAGCGGTTACGATTACCGCCAGTAACGTGGAGACCAGAATGCGCCCCCCCAGATTCATGTGTAGAAAGCTACGGCGTATTGAAGTTGCCAATCTCGATATCATTCGCTTCTCCTCCTCTTGCAGGCCTTGTCGGCCACAGCGCCATCCCAATGCCAATACGTTCTTGGCGATGCTCCTGCTCACGGAACATATGCCGCAAAGAACCACTGTTTGCAGGAAAAGTGACATGCGGTGTCCGCAATGAGACAAGCGGTCAGAGTTGGCCGTCAAATGCTGTCGCCACTGAGCGGTACTAAGGGCAAAAAAGGTTCAGCTATAATCCGTGCCGGAGAGGTCGACACGCCTATTGCTGCAGGCCACACCAGATATGGGACGGACGAGATGGATTTTGATCCTGTGTGCGTGGACGATGGTAGGACTTCTGTTTGCCGTAAACAGGATCGTGATGGTGAAGCTACAGGGCATCCACGTTAGCTGGGTGTTCGTGGGTTCGATCGAACTTCTCAACTGGTACGTATGGGCGGCCTACACACCGCTTGTGATTGCTCTGGCCAAAGGGTTCCCGTTGACGGGGCCGAGGTTTGTACCTCATATAGCGCTCCACACAATCGCATCGCTCATGATGGCTCTCCTGCAATCTGTCACCGAATACTTTCTGAGCCGTGGACTTGTGCGGTCAGTTTTTCGGATAACTGATCCTGGCGTGCTGCGCCTTCTCCCGCCCTTCGCGGTCAGTGTTCTATCGATGAGCTTTACTGGCATGCTTACGTACTGGTTAGTTCTGGGACTGTATCAGTCGATCCACTTTTATCAGGCCGCTATGGAGCGCCAGACTATAGCGGCGCAACTGGAGACGCAGCTCTCCCATGCCGAACTTGAGAACCTTAAGAGCCAGTTACATCCGCACTTTTTGTTCAACAGTCTTCACACCATTGGAGTCCTGATGCAGGAAGACGTCGATGCTGCAAGCCATCTGCTGGTCAGTCTCGGCGACTTGCTGCGCATGG
>JBEKJF010000433.1:0-4110 GCA_050011375.1 Candidatus Sulfotelmatobacter sp. | reverse complement strand
AAAATATGTTTCCAGGGGTAAAAGCGGACGCCGCCGCCAAGATGCTCCATAAAGTGATCGGTGCTGACGTAGTTGGCATAACCGGAGACGGATGCGCCCGGGGTATAGAATCGCGTGTCGCCAGAGCCGATACCGGCCATAAGGTCAGCGCCCAGTCGATGACCGACACGCGGCTGCCAGAGCAAGTTGAAGTCGGTCAGGATGGGTCGGTAGTTTAGTTCCTGGCTGACATAGACGCCCTGAGTCGCTCTCCACGCGGTTTCGACGTTCACGCCGAGGTGCTTGTAGAACACGACGTCACCGCCGAGGTTGATATAGAGACCGCCCTTCTCCGCTGGACAGCCGGAGCCGATTGGGGATACGCAATTGTTATTGTCACTGCTGGACGAGACCAGGGTGCCGCCGCCGATGAAAGCGTCCACCTGCTGGGCTGAGGCAAACTGGGCGAAAAACAGGAAAGCACAAACCGGTGCGAGAACCGCTAACTTTCTCAAGAGAAACCTCCTTATTAGTTCCGTATTAGTTCGTGTGAAGTCTAAGATGCGTCCGCGAATTCGTTAGGATGCAAGGATATCGCTCACGACTCATCATAATTTCAGCCAAGGGAGAAATTCAACCGGGGGACTCATGTAAAGAAACGTCAATAAGATCGCGAGTCCAAGCCCTTCCAAAGCATGGTCCTTGCAATAGCCATCAAACCCCGGACGTTGTGAAAAGTTGCGGATAAAAACGACGTTCTTGCTAGATGCAATGTGCCTTTCGACGACAACCGAAAGGTGCGTTACCGCAGAGTGACCAAAATTGGCAGTCCGACAGTTGGCAGGAGGCGCGAAATCCTGCAACTAAGTGATATCAGAGTACGCTGAAGAAAAGAAATCCGGACGCTCCCAGAATTTCTCGTAACACTCGACGCAGACCCAGTCGTGGCCGTTAGTGTAGCCGGTGCTATGAGCGGCATCGGCTTCGTTTTGAGACTCGAACAACTCCCAGCGGCAGATGAAGCAGTGGTCTTTCTTCCAGCCGCCCTTGACCAGTTCGAAGTTTTCTGAGTCGGCCGCGAGGGTCAAGTCGAAGGAAACCTTGCCCGTCGGTTTGGCGATCACGATATCGATATTGGTGAAGCGGCGCTTTTCCCAGTGCCAGTTGTACACGCGACAGCGCTGGACCGCTTCGCGGACGCGCTCGGCGTTGAGGCCGACGCCGTGGATTTCTAACATGCCGATTGAGGCAGACCTGGTCAGCCTACCTCGAAGGGGTCCGTCATGAGATTGTTCCCGGCGCTCGGGTGACTGCGTCAGTTGGAGACGCACGCACTCGGGGTCGGCCCCGGCTTCGCGCAGAAGCTTGTCGGCGAGACAGCCGCTCTCGTCGAGCAAGCCAAGAAAAAGGTGCTCGGTGCCGATGTGTTTATGGGATAGCGCTTCATCTGCAGCGTATTTTAGAACGCGCTTTGCGGCGGCACTGAGCGGCAGATCGACTGAGGTTGATGTTGGCGGTTGCTTTGTTACATGGTCATCGACTCGCTTGCGAATAATTTCAAGATCAGTTTTCGGAATCCAGCGGCACAGAGATTTGTTTTCGCGTAGTAGACCGAGAAGCAGATGCTCGGTCTCGATATAGGGCGAGCCGTATTGGCTGGCTTCGTACCGCGAGAAGAAGATTACGCGTCGCGCGTTCTCGGTGTAGCGTTCAAACATGTCTTACTCCACCGCAGCAGCCCTCCGGCTGCTTCGCTTCCAGTATAGATATCCGGGCACACCGACCAGCACAATTGCCGTTCCCCAGAAAGCTTCGATGGGGCGCGTGATAATCGTGTTCAGAGTCCACGCCGCGCCCACCAAAATATAAAGCGCTGGCAGCCACGGATATCCCGTGCAGCGATACGGGCGCGGAATCTCAGGGCGCTTCCAACGCAGCAGAAACATTCCGATTACCGTTAGCGTGTAGAAGAGGACCATGCCGAAAATCACGTAAGTATAAAGCTGATCGTAGCGGCCGCTCAGGGTGAGAACCGCGGCCCATGCGCTCTGACCAATCAGTGCCACCGCCGGAGTTCGATACTTGGGGTGAACCCTGGCCATCTGTGGGAAGAAAGCACCGTCGAGCGCCATCGCATAGTAGACGCGCGCGCAACTCAAGATGGCGCAGGCCAGCGCGCCGAACACAGACACTGCAATGAGCGCCGAGAGCCATGTGGCGGCTGCGGGAGAGAAAAGCACCGCGGCCGCTGCCTGCGCGATGGTTTCATGCTGAGCCACATCGCTGAGCGGCAGCGCATATAAATATGTCATATTCATCGCGACGTAAACCACGCCGACGATCAAAACTCCGAGCACCATCGCCAGCGGCACATTGCGACGTGGTTCTTTCACTTCCCCGGCCACCCAGGTGATGTAAACCCATCCGTCATACGCCCAGAAGACCGCGATCAAGGCGACTCCGAATGCGGAGAGCATCTGAGAAAAGCCCATACTCGCGGTGATGCCGGCCAGCATTCCGTGAGGCGTGGTGAAGTGATGCCAGTCGCCCTTGCCGATGGCGAAGCCGAGAATCACGAACGCCGCCATGGCGACGAACTTGGCCCAGGTCGCGATGTTCTGAAGAATCGTGCCTTGCCGCAAGCCGACCACGTTGACCGCAGTCACAACTGTGATCAGAATCAAGGCCACGAGATGGGCGCGAGTTACCACGATGCCCGCGAGCGAGAGCACAAGATGTTCTTGCGAGATGCTGGGGATCAAGGCTCCGACATACGCCGCTGTACCTACGGCCAGCGCCGCGATCGAACCGCCGTTGCCCACGCTGAACAGCATCCATCCGTAGAGAAATGCGGTGAGATCGCCATAGGCCTCTCGCAAATAAACATACTGCCCGCCGGAGTCGGGGAACATTGAGCCCAGTTCGGCGAATGCGAAGCATGCGCACAGCGAAATCCCGCCGCCGACAAACCACACCAATAGAAACAGCACGGGATGAGGCAGTGCTCCAGCAATGTCTTTGGCCGTAAGAAAAATCGACGAACCAATAATGCCACCCACGAGCAGAAGTACAGAATCAAGCAAGCCGAGGCCTCGCACCAGAGTGGGAGAAGCGGCTTCCGGCTTCCGGCCCTCTGCAGAGTTTTCGGCGGTGGCGGATATTGAGTTCATTATCCGATTCCGAGTTCATCGGAAGATTCGAGCGGTGTGCCGCAGCGTCGGCAGATCACGGAGGAACAATCGCCGCAGGTCAGCGGATCAGTGACCTCTTCAGCGCAGTTTGGACAATAGAGCGAGGCGGAGCCGGGTTCTGGCGCGGGATTCTGAGGGTGAGTCGCCATGAGGAGCAAAACTGTAGCACAGGTGTGAAGGTAGGGGTAGCGGTGAGACAGGGCAGTGCCTTAAAGTCTTGAGTATGACTGTGCGAGCCGATCCGGCTAAAAATCGTCAGCCTTCCCAAGGGGCGTCGATCTCGGGAGTTCGTATCGTCCTTCGTCTTGCTTTCGCGCTCTCGATCTGTTTTGCAGCCTCCGCATCGTCCGCGCAAAGTTCCGCTCCCGACAGCATGTCGATGCTCACCGCATCCCGTGTTCAATCACCGGGTTGGTGGCCCACCAAAGGAGATGCCGCGCGAAACAGTTACGTGGGCACGGCTGCGTGCGCGAAATGTCATGCGTCCAAAGTTGCGAGCCAGCAAAAACATGCCATGGCCCGCGCCGCCGTTCCCGCCGGCGACGCGGAGATACTTCACCAGCATGACCATCTCTCGTTTCGCATTGGCTCCTACCGTGAAGAAATCGTAACCAAAGGTGCGAAGAGTGTTCTAACCGTCACGGCTAGCGGTGCCGCGACGCCACTCTCGACCGATTTGCTGTGGGCATTTGGCGTGGGTCACCTCGGGCAAACTTATGTCTACGAAAAAAACGGCAGCTACTACGAAAGCCATCTCACTTTTTTTTCGTCTTCCCATGATCTGAATATCACGCCGGGGCAATCTCCTGGCATGCCACGCAATCTTGAAGAGGCAGCGGGACGCCGCATGCCGCCGGCCGAGACCCGCGCCTGTTTTGCCTGTCACACCACCGCTTCGGTGATCAACAATCAGCTTGATGCAAAAGACGCGGTGCCGGGC
>JBEKJF010000432.1:0-4116 GCA_050011375.1 Candidatus Sulfotelmatobacter sp. | reverse complement strand
AGCGAACAACAGTTTACAACGACAGCAGCAACGTAATCCGAGTTCGGATAGCTGAGAACGGGGCGTGAGCGAGTCCACTTTTTTCTCATGGGTCCACTGCTAATCCGACAATTCCACAGCTTCTCCACAACAATCCCCCTCACGTATATTCCGATCATCTGTTCCATGCCCCACAATTCCCTCGGAGCAGTGTAACTTTCCTACATGGCCAACCCCGGCGATTTCGCGTACACGGTCAAGCAGCAGGCGGATATCGTCCGCATCGTCGGCGACTACGTCAAGCTGAAAAAGGCCGGGGCGCAGAATTTTTCCGGGCTGTGCCCGTTTCATGGCGAGAAGACGCCGTCGTTCTCCGTTCACGCCACGCGGCAGTTCTATCACTGCTTCGGCTGCGGCGTCTCGGGAGACGTCTTCAGCTTCGTCCAGAAAATCGAGAACATCACCTTTCCTGAGAGTGTCCGGCTGGTCGCGCAAAAGCTGGGCATCCCGCTCCCTAAGGCCACGTATTCAAGTCCGGCGGAAGCTCGTGACGCCAAGCTGCGCGCGCAGTTGCTCGACGCCCAGGAACGCGCCGCCGCCTTTTTCCAGGAATGCTTAAAGCGTCCCGAAGGAGCGCGAGCCCGCGAGTATCTAACTGGCCGCGGGTTGGATGCAGAGACAATTGCCCACTTCCGCATTGGCTACGCCCCAGATTCCGGCTTCCAACTGCGCGATCGCTTGGCGAACGAGTTCACCGAAGATGTGCTGCGCGAGAGCGGACTGTTCTCGTGGAAGCAGGAGGAAAGCCGTCAGCCATCAGCCATCAGCCGTCAGCCAAAACAGAGCGATGCCGCTGAAAACGAGAGCAGCCCGCCAACGGCCAACGACCGTTTTGAGCCTGCCCTGAGCGGGGCGAAGGGACCAACGACGGTTTATGCCAAATTCCGCAACCGCGTAATGTTCCCCATCACCAACGATGCAGGAAAAATCATCGCCTTCACCGGACGAACCCTCGCCACCGACGAGAAGTCCGGTCCAAAGTATTTGAATTCTCCAGAGACGGGCATCTATTCCAAGGGTCGCGTTCTCTTCAACCTCGACAAAGCGAAAGAAGCCATCCGCAAGCTGGATTATGCCATCCTCGTCGAAGGCCAGATGGATTGCATTTCCGTCTACGCCGCCGGGCTGCACAACGTGATCGCCAGCTCAGGCACGGCATTCACCGAGGTGCAGGCGAAGCTGCTCGGACGCTTCAGCAAGAACGTAGTCGTCAACTTCGATCCGGACACTGCTGGCGCGAAAGCTACAGAACGCACGCTCGGCCTGCTGGTCGAAGAAGAATTTCAGATCAAAGTGCTAACGCTCGAGCAGGGTTTCGATCCCGATCTCTTCATTCGCCGCAAAGGCAAAGATGCCTACGGCGAAGCCCTGCGAGGCTCGCAGAAATACTTCGACTACCTGATCGATCGAGCTCGCAATAATTTCCCGGTGCGCAGCCCCGAAGGCAAACAGAAAGCTGTGAACTATCTCCTGCCACACATTCAGCGCGTCCCCAGCCGCATTGTCCGCGATGAACTCGCGCAGGAGATTGCCCAGAAGTTGGGAATTGATTCCGCTGTCTTGCGGCAAGAGCTGCGGCACGTCGCAGCAGACCGTTCAGCCGCAACAGTAAAATCTGCGCCGGAAGCGCAAGCCACCGACGCCGAGCGAATCCTGATCCGCGCTCTGGCCTCGGCACGGCAGATGAATCCTGACGCTGAGCATCTCTCCGCCCGCGATGGCGCTGAAGAAGAATTTGACCCAGCCCGCCAAGCCCAGTACGCGTTCCAGAGCGAAGGCCTGCATCGCGGTCTGGCCACCGAATCCCTGGTCGAAGCCCTGCTCAATGCCGCCGCCGAAATTGCCGATGTGATGGAGGTGCCTTGCTCCCAGACCGAGCGCCGCATGCTGGCTTCTATCCTATTGAAAGAGGACGAAGAACTCAGCCCCGAGCGCTTAGAGGGCGCCGTTCGCGCTCTCCGCCGAATTCACCTGCGCCGCCGCCTCGAGCAGGTGCAGCGCGAACTAACCAAGCCCGGGCTAGGTGACGATAAGGTATTGAGGAACGAACTGCTTCTGGAAAAGGACCGCCTAAGCCGCGCCTTGCGGGATCCCAGCCTCGCCGAAGACGGCTTGCGGCCCGGTCCCGGAAACCAGAAAACAGCGTGAAACAAAATGGACGTTAAAATCATCTAAGTATTTAGGGCAGTTACAGATAGCGGCGGGCGGTGGGAGATTCAAGGGGCAACTGATAGACGGAGCAGCACTTATATGTTAAAGTCTATAAGTTTGTGCTAGGCGCACAACTCCGCGCTACCCCAGTTTCCCACCTTTCAAACTGCATCACACGCTCCACGCGAGCGAATTGACGAATTTGAGGAACACCTTTTGGCTCTCGAAGACAAGTACGACGACATAAAAAAGCTGGTCGATGCCGGCAAGGAAAAAGGGTATTTAACCTACGACCAGGTAAACGAACTCATCCCTCAGGATGTGGTGAGCCCCGACGACCTCGACGACCTGCTTACCACGATCGGGACGCAGGGCATCGATGTGCTCGAAGGCCCCAAGCTGCCTTCGGCCGCGCTCGATAAAAAGTTCGACGAAGGCGAAGAGAGCGACGACGTTGAACTCGATCTCACTCCTGGCGCGCTCGAAAAAACCAACGACCCCGTCCGGATGTATCTGCGCGAGATGGGAACCGTCCCGCTGCTCACGCGCGAAGGCGAAGTTGAAATCGCCAAGCGCATCGAGCGCGGCCAGATTCGCGTGCTCAAAGCGCTCTCCCGCTCTCCGATCGTCATCCATGAATTGCTCGCGATGGGCGAAGACCTTAAGAAAGGTGTGCGCTCCATCAAAGAGGTCGTCACCTTCGACGAAGAGGAAATTACCGACGAGATTCTGCAGAACCGGCTGAACGAGTTCACCGGCAAGATCGACAACATGGCGAAGCTTTACAAGAAGGTCGCCGTGGTGCAGGAAAAATATGCGGCCGTATCGCTGAAGAAGCGTCCCAAGGACCATCGCCGCGCCCGCAAAAACTTCGCCCGCGCCATCGTGAAGGTTTCCATCGCGGTGCGCAAGCTGGGATTCACTAACGCCGAGCGCAAGCGCCTGATCGACCGCGTCAACAAAACGGTCGACAGCATGCGTTCGCTCGACCGCCAGGCCGGCAATCTCGAGCGCAAGGCCGACGCCACGCGCAGCGAAGAGCAGAAAAAAGAATACCGCCGGCAGGCGCGCGCCGTCCGCGGCGAAATCGAAAAGCTCGAAGTCGAAGCCGGACTGCTCTTCCAGGAGATCAAGCGAACGCAACGCGAAATCATCCAGGGAGACATGGATGCGGAGCAGGCCAAGCGCGAACTGATTGAGGCCAACCTGCGCCTCGTGGTTTCGATCGCGAAAAAGTACACCAACCGCGGCCTGCAGTTCCTCGATTTAATTCAGGAAGGCAACATCGGCCTGATGAAAGCCGTCGACAAATTCGAATACCGCCGCGGCTACAAATTTTCGACATACGCTACGTGGTGGATCCGGCAGGCGATTACTCGTGCAATTGCTGATCAAGCGCGTACGATTCGCATCCCGGTCCACATGATCGAGACCATCAACAAGCTGATCCGCACATCGCGGCAGCTGGTGCAGGAACTGGGACGCGAACCCACCAGCGAAGAAATCGCCAAGCGCATGGACATTCCCGTAGCGAAAGTGCGCAAGGTGCTGAAGATCGCGCAGGAGCCGATCTCGCTGGAAACGCCGATCGGCGAAGAAGAAGATTCGCATCTCGGCGACTTCATCGAAGATCGCGCCGTAGTCTCCCCGGCAGAAGCCGTGATCAACGTGAACCTCAAGGACCAGACGGGACAGGTCCTGCGCACGCTGACCCCGCGCGAAGAAAAAGTAATCAAGATGCGCTTCGGCCTAGAAGACGGCAGCGAGCACACGCTAGAAGAAGTCGGTCAGTCGTTCGCAGTAACCCGCGAACGCATCCGCCAAATCGAAGCCAAAGCCCTGCGCAAACTAAGGCATCCCTCGAGGTCGCGCAAGCTGCGGGCGTTCATGGATGGAGTCAGGGACTAAAAGGGTCTAGCCGCGAAG
>JBEKJF010000431.1:0-4127 GCA_050011375.1 Candidatus Sulfotelmatobacter sp. | reverse complement strand
CACAACGCGGCGAGATTTATTGGGTTAACGTACCGCGCGCCCACACTGTAGGCACCGAACAGTTTAAGAAGCGCCCGTGGTTGATAGTTTCCACAAATTCAATTGCTCAGTTGCGACTCGTTATCGGGGTGCCGTTAACGACCAAAATACAAAAAAGGAATCGTCAATTCAGAATGGCCATCCTCCAAAACGATATTATTTTGGAACCAAACTCCACTCTTGAGGCTTGTGAGCGCGTAGCTCTTACTGAGCAAGTGCGGGCACTTTCGGTCGAGCGTTTTGATTTTCCTAGAGTTGCGCGAGTAACAGACTCTGCAATTTATGCAATAGAGGCGGGCTTGAAGTTCGTCATGGAAATGGACTAATTAACGCCATCGAGCCTTAGCGGCCTTTTTTGCGATAGCAGAACGGCGCTTGGGATTGAGGCTCTTGGCCCTAGCCTTACCGCCCTTCTTGCCTCCCATGCTGCCAAGGGCTACCGCGTGTGGGTTGCGCTCATCTGGGGGCGGTACAGGAAGGGGCGAGCCGTCCATTTGTTCGCCTATAGCGTGCTCTACCACGCTTCGGGCAACTTCCATAAAGTCGCGCTTTGGTGCGGACTTCTTCGGCATGAGAATATGATGCCACGGAATCAGGGGCGACCGCTGCCCCTGTGGAAATCATACGAACCCACTGCCGGGTGTTCGAGTTGGGTGACGAGGACCCGGACTTCTGGTATCGAGTGCGGTACAAGCAGATTGATGGCGCGGTTTATGTCCTCCACTGCTTCAGGAAAAAGACCAACAAGACTTCCTTGAACGACATCAAGATTGCACGAGAACGGCTTTCCGCCCTAAGGAAGGGGCTGGCGGAACAGAAAAAGAAGAAGAGTTAAGGTTTAACCGCATGATTCAGGGACCGGAACCGGACCCGCCAACAGGAGCACGGCCAATGTCACAGAAATTATTCGAGGATCTCGGGTTCTCGCCTCAGGAAGCGGCAGCCTTGAAACTGAAGGCGGACCTCAACACAAGGATCGTGAAGGCAGCGAAGGGTTACACGCAACAGGAACTGCAGAACAAGTTGGGAACATCGCAGCCCAGGGTGAGTGATTTGTTGCGAGGTAAGATGTCCAAATTCAGCCTGGACACGTTGGTGGTGTACGCCGAATTACTGGGGTTACGCACAGAGATCAGGACCACGCAGCCGAGAAAATACGTGCGCGACGTGGTGGTTTACAGGCCTAAGCGAAGTACATCGCGGCGAAAGGCTTTGACGGCCTAGCCAAGTGGGAATTCGCAGAAGGACATTACGACAAAATCCTTATTAGCTTCCCAGAACGGCAGGTTCCTCCACTCCGCCGTCGCGTTCGCTACGGCTCCGGTCGGAATGAGAGGATATTGGGATCTGGGTACCGCACGATGGTAACCGGTCTTTGTCACTTTTGAGCGGACATTGGGGCTTGATTCGGCAAGAATCTAAGGGGGCTTCCCAATGTCATGGGGACGACAAATTGGTGTGCGCGCTTATGTCGCCGGAATGGCGCTGGCGGCTTCCGCCTGCTTTGCCTTCGCGTTTTTTCATTGGCAGTCCACCGATCCGGTAAAGTTTGTCTGCTATCTGGTCGCGGTGATTCTGGCGTCGTCGCTTAAGGTGAGCCTCCCAGGTATTGAAGGGACGCTGTCGGTAAATTTCCTGTTCACGCTGATCGGCATTCTGGAGATGAGTTTGCCGGAGACGCTGCTGATTGGGCTGGTGAGCACCCTGGCGCAGTTTTATTGGCGGCCGGCGCGACAGTTGAAGGCAGTGCAGTTGGTATTCAATCTGTCGCAGGTGACGGTGTGCAGCGCAGCGGCGTATGGCGCTTACAAACTGGTTTCGATTTATGTACTGCATGTTCCCGGGCCGCTGGCGCTGCTGGTGGCGGCGATTACGCACTTCGCCTGCAACACCACGGCGATGTCGACGATCATCGGACTAACGGAAGACAAGCCCATTCCGAAAGTTTGGACTTCGAGCTATCTCTGGTCGTTTCCCTATTACATGGTGGGAGCGGCGATTGCGGGGCTGGTCAGCTTTTTGAACCGGCACATTGGATGGCAGGCTTCGCTTTTGGTTTTGCCGCCGATCTACTTGATGTACCGGTCTTATCGTCTTTACCTGGGAAAGCTGGAAGCGGAAAAGCAACATGCGGAGAAACTTTCCGGGCTGCATCTGCGAACCATTGAAGCGCTGGCGCTGGCCATTGAGGCCAAGGATCAAACTACCGGCGAGCACCTGCAGCGGGTGCGAATTTATGCCATGGAACTGGCGCGGGATTTGGGTTTGACCGAAGACGAAACTGAGGCTTTGCGAGCGGCTTCGGTGCTGCACGATATCGGGAAGCTGGCGGTGCCGGAACATATTATTTCGAAGCCGGGCAAGCTGACGCCGGAAGAATTCGAGAAGATGAAGATCCATCCTATAGTTGGGGCGGAGATTTTGGAGCAGGTGGACTTTCCTTATCCTGTGGTGCCGATTGTGCGCGCGCACCATGAGAAATGGAATGGGAGCGGCTATCCGAATGGACTGGAAGGCGAAGCTATACCGATTGGGGCGCGAATTCTTGCCGCGGTGGATTGCCTGGACGCGCTGGCTTCCGACCGGCAATACCGGAAGGCGCTGCCGTTGCATGAGGCGATGGCTAAAGTCGCATCGGAAGCCGGGATTAGTTTCGATCCGCGGGTGGTTGGGATTCTGCAGCGGCGTTATGTGGAACTGGAGAAGCTCGCCCACGAGCAGCCTTTTCAGGCTCCGCCGAAATTATCGACTGACATCAAGGTGGAGCGGGGACTGGCGCCGGACGCGGGTTTCGCGAGGCCGGAAGAGCCTGTTTTGCATAGAGCTGGTGCGGCTAAGAATTATGTCGACGTGATGGCTGCGGCTCGGCGGGAGGCGCAGGCTTTGTCTGACTTTGGGGACAAGCTTGGCAGCGCGCTCAGTTTGGAGGACTTGTTCTCGCTGCTGGCGGTGCGGGTGAAGCATCTGGTGGCGCACGATTCTCTGGCGGTGTACGTGGTTCGGAACGAGGCGCTGATTCCGGAGTTTGTGAGTGGGGAAAATTTCCGGATGTTTTCTTCTTTGAGGATTCCGATTGGCGATGGGCTTTCGGGATGGGTGGCGCAGAATGCCAAGCCGATTTTGAATGGCAATCCTTCGGTCGAGCCGGGGTATTTGAATGATCCGACGAAGTACAGCACTTTGCGCTCGGCGCTGGCTGTGCCTTTAGAGGGAGCCTCTGGCGTGGTCGCGGTGGTGGCACTGTATCGCACGAGAGCGGATGCTTTCAGCCGGGATGAGCTTGGGGTTTCGCAGGAGTTGAGAAGTGGGCTGGGAGTGGTCGTTGAGAAGGCTTTGCGGGGTTCGGAGAACGACAGCTCGGCTGCGCGCGCTGGGGGTGATTGAGTTTTCTTACGTTGAAGAGCTTTTAACGCGGAGATCGCTGAGAACTTCCGCGGAGGTCGCTGAGAAAAACTTTTGCTGCATGCCTCACGAATTCATATCCTTGCAAAAAAACTCCAGGGTGGGGCAGCCTCGCTGAGAAAATCCTTCACTGCCGGCTCCGCGAATTCCCACTTCTCGCGAAAGACGCGAGAAATGGGGCACCTCCCGTGGTTTTGGGGCAGCCTAATACACCCAACTTCTCGCGGCTACTCCATTTCAAAACTCAAGTAGGTTAGGCCGTCGGCGCGCTCTACCTGGATTACTACGGGATCGCCCTGCTTCAGGGCCAGAACGGCGGTGCGGAGCGTTGCCATGTCTGGGATGGGCGTGGTGTTGAGGGCGTGGATTACGTCGCCGGTTTGGAGGCCGGTGTCGGGCATGATGAGATCGGCGGCGCGGCCGAGGACGATCACTCCGGAATAGATGCGGAGCGAACCGATGCGGCTGCGCAGGTCGGGAGTTAAGTCGAGGGCGAGAATGCCGAGGCGCGGGACGATATCTTTTTCGGCATTGGCGGCGTCGAAGAGTTGATCCATTTGGTCGCGGTGCTCGATGGCGGGAATGTAGAGAGTTTTTTTCTGGTCGCCGCGCAGGATGTCGAGCTTGAGTACCTGATCGATGGCGTGAAGGTAGAGGGAGGAAGAGAGCTGGGGCAGAGTTTCGAT
>JBEKJF010000430.1:0-4132 GCA_050011375.1 Candidatus Sulfotelmatobacter sp. | reverse complement strand
TACGACATCACCGGACGTGTGGGTCATCCAAACGTTTCCGAGCGACGAAGACACCATCGATCGGATCATTCCTACCGCCTGCCCCGTCGCCGTAAAGTGTTTTGCGTTCGGGTCAAGAGTGAGGATTGTATTTGTGTTGACGGAGTCGCTGCTGAGCCCGAAGTTGAAATGATCGGTTGCTACCCACAGCCTTCCACTGTGGTCTACCAGCATTGTTTGGGCTCCGAGCGCTGGATAACCCGCTTCTGCTCCAACCCGTCTCCACTTCCCGTTCTCCAGCTTACTGAGCCCGTAGGGACCGCCAGCCCAAATTGATCCACTCCCGTCCTCGACAATTGACAGAATTCCGCCAGGTGGTACGTCGTCAGCCTGCGAATAGGTCGTCAAATGGCCGTTGTGCAGCTGGCAGATTCCAGCGGAACTAAAGCCGATCCAAAGGCTTCCATCCCGCGCGGTATACAGGGACCACACCGAGGAACTGTGGATCCGCTCTCCGAAACTCGGCTCCCAAGCGACGAAGCGTAGACCGTCAAATCTGTATAAGCCCACTTCGGTACCGAGCCACAAATACCCATCCGGCGTTTGAGCAATTGCACGAACCGGCCCCGGAATGCCGTCCTTCGCGGTCCATGATGTGTGCGTAAACTGGGTGATTCGTTTCTGCGGGTCAAGAGCTTTGGCAGGAACAGTCAACAACACGCCGATCACAAGCAAGGTGCAGAGCCACTCCCGACCGTCCCTGCTGAACGCGGTTCGTCGCGCGATGTGTTCGGAAGGCTCTCGCGCCGCCATGGTACCCTGTCGGACGGACCTTTCCTGTGGCTCGATCTGGTTCCTGAAGTTCAACCCCTGAACTCCTAGAAGGTGGACGTGCGTCAATCCTACCGCAGATGGTAGGCAGCATGGCGGGGACCCGTAAAATCGTCTGCGTTCACAGTTAGCGTAGGGTATTCGGGCGCGAAGTAGCGCAGTTCACCGAAAACAGGAGAAACACCGCGTGGTGTTCCCGCTTGGGCGCGGGAAGCCTTTCGTTTGATACGCTCTTCTAACTGACAATTGATCTCAGACCAAATATTCGAATGTCTCTTTTTTTACGTACGGTCACCTCAGGATTCACCCAACATGACCTGGCTCGAATACCACGAGTTGACGAAGCACAGTGCCGAATCGGTGCGGCGAAATCGCCACTATCTCGATTGGGCCAACATGCCCAATCCATTCCGGCATTATGAGGATGTTCCCATCCTCGATTTGCCCTCCGACCCTCCGGCTCCGCCGATTTCAGCTCTCGAAGTACTCGAAGGGAAAGTGGGAAACACTTCAGCCAGGGATGGTGCGGAATTCCTTTCGCAACTGATGTTCTATTCAGCCTCGATCAGCGCGTCCAAACGAGTGCCGTCAACCGGATCTACATACGCACTGCGCGTGAATCCTTCTTCCGGCAATCTGCACCCGACTGAATTTCACTTCTATACCCATGGCCTCGCGGATTGGGTCGACGGCCTCTATCATTACCGTCCCTCTTCCCACATGGCAGAACAACGGGCCAACGGAGAATTTGGCGGGAAACTTGTCGACACTTCTGCCCCGCTTGTTTTCGTTCTGACCAGCATCGCGTGGCGAGAAGCGTGGAAATATCAAGACCGCGCATATCGGTATTGCTTGCACGACATCGGACATGCCTGGCAGGCTCTTACCCTTGCCGCTCGATCGATCGGGTGTGAAAGCTTTGCGTTTGGCCAATTCTCGGACGAAAAAATAGCGGGAGAGTGTCACCTCAGTCAGGATGAGTGGCCCATGTTGATCGTCGGACTTCACGGTCCATCCATTCCCGTGAGCATGAAGGACCCAGTCGAGACGATACTATTTGGTGGTTACCCCAATCGGCTGTCGGAGGAGCAAATACCTTATCCACTGATTGAAAGAATGCACGCTGCTACGAAGCTCTGCACGGAAGGGACTAGGCCTTCTCTTGGCCAGCCGAAGGCATCCGGTCGCGGCGAAATTAGGATGCCGCCCCATCATGTCTCCACAAGCCGCAACTTCGGCGATGTCGTTCGTGGCCGGCGTTCCGCTCTTGATTTTAGGGGCGGGCGCGAGTGCATCTCCCTCTCGCAACTTGCGACTCTCCTCTCCAGCACAAAAGAGCCCCTGTTCGCCGATTTCGCTACAACACGTTTCGTCCACCTTTATCTTTACGTCCACCGCGTCGAAGGCTTGGCGCCTGGTGTTTACCGCTATTGGCCGGAGCATGTCGAGCTAGAGAAAATCAAGGAAGGGGACCAACGCCTCGTGGCGGCAGCTCTCAGTTTGGGACAAGACCTGGCGGGTAACGCTTGCCTGGCATTCTCGATGATCGGCGATTTTGAGAGTGCGGCCCACAGTTACGGCGACCGTGGATATCGATATGTGCATTTCGAGGCAGGTGCTATTGGTCAACGAATGTATCTTGCTTCTGAAGCGCTTGGCCTGCGAGCGACAGGCATCGGAGCGTTTTTTGACGACGAGGTGAACCGATATCTCAGCTTGGCCCCTGAGCTGGGACAAGTCGTCTACCATTTCGCAATTGGCTACCCGGTTTCCGATCCGCGCTTGGAGGCTTGAAACTAAATGGTCGGAATCCTGGTGCATGGAAATAACCACTTCATTTTGTCCGGACCCTCACCTGACGAAGCCACCGCATTGGCGTTAGTGCGGCACTGGTCAATCATCCAAATTGGCGAGGCAAAATCGTCATCTTGCGGCCAGTGGGAGATTAAGTCAAAAGAGTTTCGAGAGAATCTGGAATGGGCGGTAATAGTCCCGGGTGAGAGTGAAGTTTCTCCGGGAGTGGCGCTCTTGCTTGCAGAACTTTCCGCTCGCGGCATCTCCATTCGCAGGCTGCTTACCAGTGCCCTGTGACTAACGCCAGCAAGATACCTTGTCGCAGCTCCCTGGCTTTAACGCTGCACTAGACAGCCTGACTCAAATGTTTCGGTTACCGCGACGACGAAGTGATGACATGCAGTCTGGCGTGATATTCGGGGCAACTAGCAAATGCCCATCAGGCAACGGCATTTGCAATCCTCCTCCCTGAAACAGCTGTCCCTCGACGTAACCACCGCCCGCGGTCCGCGGCGAGTGACATTCCTGGCAGCTACACATTTTCGACAAGTACCTGCCCCGTTCGATTGTTCCGACAGAGGGTTCGGATCAAGCGAAGTACATCTAGTTCCATGATCTTGTCTTCGTGGCGCAGCTACGGGTTTGCCGCATACTTGCGAACGATCGTTGCAAGAGAGGTTCACTTTGAACCTGTGCTGCTCGCCAGCCGACCGCAGCATTCGGGCCGGTCTGGCAGCGTTGAGCGGTCCCATCCGCCGCCGAGAGCCTGGATCAGCAACACCGTATTCGCCATCCGCCGCCCTAAGAGATTGACCGCCGTGACCTCATCCCCGAGGGCGGCACTTTGCGCGGTGGTCACCTCGAGGTAACTTGTGACGCCGCCCTTGTAGCGCGTGATTGAAAGATCGAGCGAACGCTGCGCGGCGACGACTGCTTCATCCTGGACCTTCGCCTCGTCTTCCAGAATCCTCACAGCGGCCAGATTGTCTTCTACCTGTTGAAATCCACTCAGCACGTTCTGCCGATAAGCAGCGACTTGATAGTCATAAGCCGCTCGCGCCTGGTCGTTAAGAGAACGGCGTCTTCCTGCATCGAAGACTGTTCCGATAGCAGACAATCCAACAGACCACAGGCCGCTCGGGCCGTTGATGAGAGTGGAGATGGCGGAGCTTTCAAATCCTCCAGAGGCGCCTAAGCTGATCAGTGGGTAGTAGGCGGACTTTGCAACTCCGATCTGGGCGTTGGCGGATGCCACTCGCCTCTCCGCGGCCGCGATATCGGGCCGTCTCTCCAGCAATTCTGATGGCAGGGTGATCGGAATATGCGGGGGCGGCGCAGTCAGAGGCAGTGGGGGAAGGCTGAACTCAGCGGGAGGCTTTCCAATGAGAATTGCAACTGCGTGTTCATACTGCGCGCGCAACACACCGACATCAATTGCCGCTGCGCGCGTCGTTTGCAATTGAGTCTTCGCCTGCTCGACTTCCACTTCCGAAGCAATCCCTCCCTGGAATCGGTTTTCATTCAACTC
>JBEKJF010000429.1:0-4133 GCA_050011375.1 Candidatus Sulfotelmatobacter sp. | reverse complement strand
TGGCGACAACGGCGAGACTCAGATTACCTTCCAGCCCGCGTCTCTCACCACGCTGGTCGATTCGCCTGTAATCACCGGCGAATTTCTCAAAGTCGTCAAGCTGGCCGACGATCCCCTCACCGAGATGGATATAGCCGCCGACAGCGCCGCCGCGCTCGCGCCTCCGCAGGAAGTGTGGGATCACTACAAGAATCTGGTCGAACAGGCCAACAAACTTTTCGGCGCGCATCACTATCGCGATTACCACTTCCTGCTAAGTTTGAGCGATCACGTGGCGCACTTCGGACTCGAGCACCACGAGTCCGACGACAGCCGCATCGCAGAGCGAGGCTTAGTGGATGACGGCGAGCGCAAAGCTTCGGCTGGTTTGCTCCCACATGAATATGTGCATTCGTGGAATGGAAAGTATCGCCGTCCGTTCGATCTAGCCACTCCCGATTACCAGCAGCCGATGCAGGATGATCTGCTCTGGGTCTACGAGGGCTTGACGAATTATCTAGGCACGGTGCTCACGGCCCGCAGCGGCCTGCATACACCAGAACAGGAGCGCGACGATCTCGCCTTAACCGCGGCCGCTCTCGACCACACTCCCGGCCGCACCTGGCGCAATCTGCAGGACACTGCCGATGCAGCCGCGCAGCTTTATTTCGCTCCGCATGCCTGGGAATCCTGGCGCCGCGGCGTCGACTTCTACGAAGAAGATACGCTGAACTGGCTGTGGGTGGACGTCACCATCCGCCAGCAAAGCAAGGGCAAGAAAACGCTGGACGATTTTTGCAAGCTCTTCCACGGCGCTCCCAGCACAGGTCCAATGCTGAAAACGTACACGTTCGACGACGTGGTCAACACTCTCAACCAGGTCGTGCCCTACGACTGGCGCGGCTTCTGGACCGAGCGCCTCACGAATCACGGCCCCGGCGCGCCGCTGGGCGGCATCGAAGGCAGCGGGTGGAAACTCGTCTACAACGAAACGCCCTCTGACATGGACCGCGGCGATGGCGGTTCGCATTTCGTCGACGTGGCGTATTCAATCGGCATCGATCTGCGCGACGACGGCACCATCACCGACACGATCGAAGGCATGCCCGCAGCCCTAGCGGGTATTGGCCCAGGGATGAAGCTGATCGCGGTGAACGGCCGCCAATACTCGCCGGAGGGACTGCGCGACGCGCTAAAAGCCGGGAAGGACAGCACCGTGCCCCTCGAACTGCTGGTCGAGAACACCGAATACTACAAGACCTACAAACTCGATTACCACGGCGGCGAGCGCTACGCGCACCTGGTGCGCGACGAATCGAAGCCGGACTTGCTGTCTGAGATCTACAAAGCAAATTAGAACGTGTTCTGTATTGAACGGGCGCGGCTTACCAGCAGCTCTGCCCGAGTGTACCGAAATAAACAACTGCCTTTGAGTGCCGTCGCGCTTGAGCGCTGCGATCGCACCCCGTCATATTTAGCTCTGTCATTTCGAGCGACTCGCAGCCCGCGATTCGAGTAGACCAAGGGTACGGACCGACGCATCCCTAGACAAAACATACCGGGGGAACAGCACGCAGGAGCTAGGAGCTAAAAGCCAGAAGCTAAAAGCCAAAAGCCAAAAGCCAAAAGCCAAAAGCCAAAAGCTAAAAGCTAAAAGCTAAAAGCTACCTCACGAACTCCCAATCAGCCACCCAGTGATGAACACCAAAACGCCGCCCAACCCAACCTGAAGGGCAGCAGAAACCCAAGGACTATCCATGAATCGGTGCCGAACCCAGGTAATCGCAGCCAATTCGGCGACCACCACCGCACCCGCTGCCCACAGCGCTTGGTGGAAGTCGCGCAGCAGAAACGGCAGCGTATGACCAATTCCGCCAACAGCAGTCATCGCCCCGCAAATCACGCCCCGAACCCAGGGATGACCGCGCCCAGTCAAGCTCCCATCGTCGGAAAGCGCCTCGGCGAAGCCCATGCTGATGCCCGCTCCCGCCGACGCAGCGAGGCCCACGCGGAAGGCATCCCAACTGTTGGTTGTGGCGAACGCGGCCGCGAAAACGGGCGCGAGAGTGGACACGGAACCATCCATCAATCCCGCAAGGCCGGGCTGCACGATCTGCAGAACGAAGAGGCGGCGTTGCGCCCGCTCTTCATCTTGCTTCACGTTTTCGGGAAGTTTTTCTTTGTCCAGTTCTTGCGCGCGCTCTTCATGTTCGCGTTCTTCGTTGATCAGATCGTCGAGCAGTTGGCGGATGCTGGCGTCCTGCGTGCGCGCCGCGGCTTTCTCGTAAAATCTCCGCGTCTCCACTTCCATCGTGCTGGCTTCTTTGCGCACCGCTTCGATGCGCAGCGGACGAATCAGCCACAGCGCAGGACGCTCCACGAATCCGCGCACATCCTGTCGGCGAATCAATGGAATGTGTTCGCCAAACTTCAGCCGGTACATTTCAATCAGCTTTCGGCGGTGAGTCGATTCTTCTTCGCGCATGCCTTCGAACATTGCCGCCGATGCTGGATAATCCTGCCTAAGCCCTTCGGCGAAGTCGGAATACACGCGCTCGTCTTCTTCTTCCAGGGAAATGGCTAGAGCCAACACTTCGCGTTCGCTGAGTTCCTGAAACTTCTTCATGGCCGACTAGCTTACCTGTTGATTGTCATTCCGAACAAGCGTTCTTTGATCCTAACTACAAACTGTTCCTCTCTCGCGCCCGCAGCGCCGGCAATGCTACTATCCATTTCATGCCGCCACGGAAATCGTCCGCAACGCGGAAGCGCGCGAAACCGCCTCGCCGCGGGAAGACAAAAGCGCAGGCCATCGCGCATGACGCTCCGCATGCTCCGGAACTCGTCATCATCACGGGGATGAGCGGATCCGGCAAAGCGTCCGTGCTGAAAGCCTTTGAGGATCTTGGTTATTACTGCGTCGATAACCTCCCGGTGGAACTGATCCCGCGCTTCGCCGAGATGGCGTTGCAATCGAGCGAGATTCGCCGCACTGCGTTGGTCGTAGATGTGCGCGAAGGTTCGAAGCTCGAGCAACTGCCGGGAATTCTTAAGTCGGTTCGCCGCATGATTCCGACCAAGGTCGCCTTCCTCGAAGCCTCCGACGCAGTGTTGCTGCGGCGCTTCAGCGAGACGCGCCGTCCTCATCCGTTGGGCACAGACGCGCCAGTGAACGCGTCGCTCAAGACTGAGAGACGGCATTTGGCAGCCATTCGGGCGCTGGCCGACATCGTCATCGATACATCCAAGTTCAACGTGCACGAGTTGCGCGCGCACATCACAGAGCGCTTTCGCGAACAGGCCACGGAGAAAAGCATTCTGGTTTCCTCGGTGAGCTTCGGATTCCGCCACGGTGTTCCGGAAGACGCTGACTTGGTCTTCGACGTTCGCTTTCTGCCGAACCCGCACTTCGTGCCTGAATTCCGGCCGCTTACAGGCCGTCATCCGCGCGTGGCAAAATATATCCGTTCGTTCCCGCAGACGCAGGAATTCATCCATCGCATTTCCGATTTGCTGATTTACTTGCTGCCGCACTACGTTCACGAAGGCAAGAGCTATCTCACGATCGGCTTTGGTTGCACTGGCGGTCAGCACCGTTCCGTGATGATCGCCGAAGAAGTAGGCAAACGCCTTCACCAGGCTGGATACCGCGTGAAGGTTGTGCATCGGGATATGCCGAAATAGGTGAACGTCGTTGGTCGTGCGTCGTTGGCCGGTCAATTCCTGACTTCCAACTTCGCTCCGGCAAACGGCCAACGACAAACGACCAACGACGCAGTAAAATAGGCGCTTGCACCCAATGTTCATGCCATCGTTCGCAAGCGGCTGCGGTTTGCACGGAGCGGTATGCGCCAACTGACGCGACTTGTGCGCTACGTGTTTCCGTTCCTGTTGCAGTTGTTGCCGGGTGTGTTGTTGTTGGCTGGCGTAGGTTTTCTGGAAGCGTTTCGGTTGGTGCTGTTGAAGCCTGTGCTGGATCGCGTGTTGAATCCCTCCTCAGGATCTGAAAACATTCTGCTGTTTACCGTTCCTCGCAGTGGGCACGCGATTTATCTGCAACGTTTCGTTCCCACTCACTTTCACAATGCCTGGACGATTGTGGCCTACGCGCTGGTGGCCTCGACCGTGCTCAAGGGGGTTTTCGATTATTGCGG
>JBEKJF010000428.1:0-4151 GCA_050011375.1 Candidatus Sulfotelmatobacter sp. | reverse complement strand
CGACCCACGCATGAGTTTCGGCGGAGTCGGTGTCTTCGAGCCAGCGGTAGGGGTCGGCGACCTTGGTGCCGTGGTAGTCATCGACCTGATCGCTGCGGCGGGCTTGAGGGTAAGTGATCGACGAGGTTTGCGCGGCGGAGAATGTGGTTAGCATCGGAAGTAGAATCGCGAACATAATGATTGCCAGACGAAGTGGGTGCATGCGTGCCTCTGGGATGGATCAGTGGACGGTCTATTTTGCCTGAGATTGGACGGCGATGTACAGATTTGGTTAGGCGGCGCTTGGGATCGTGGGAAGATTGCAATCCGACCTGCTCGCAATCTTTCTGCGCCCTAGTCGCCAGTGTCACATGGGTCTCTGTCTTGCAACATTCTGCGAAGCTGGGTGGTTCTCTCTTTCGTCATTGCCGTGACGACTATCGCATAGCACATGGGATAGATGCTGCCGTACTCCCGTTGTTTATCTTCTGCCGGGTACAGTGCCTGAAGTTGTGCGTCTCTGAACGCAACCCAGGCGCGTTGTGCGTCACGCAATTTCTTCGTCGCGTTTTCGTCAGTTTTATTTTTCGCCAATAGCTGTTGATAGACATGGTTTAGTTCGGCATCGGCTGCAGCGGAGTCTTCGTCTGCGCAGTGGTTCATCTCTGGCTGCGCGATCGCGGTTTTCCAGCATGGGTTTTTCTTTGATTGGGCTGGCGCGGATGTGCCGATGCATAGCAGGAGCGCAGTGATAACGAGGCGGTTCATAACCGCATTGTCGCTGCGGAAACTTGCTCCTGTCTACAAGTTCTCACTTACGGTTAGGCCGCCGGACGCGAGTGGAGTGCAGAGGTCCTTCGCGTGGTGGCTCCCGGCAGCGCCGGAGCACGTGGGGATCAGGATGACAGGTCTGTAGCGCTGACTATGGGAGGGTTCGGCGTGCTGGTTTTGTTGTGGCGGATTTGTAGTCTGCCGGATAGAGGACTACGCAGCGGTTGAAGCCTTCGCCGTCGCTTTCGGTGCGGAGGTCGGTTTGATCGCGCAGGGCTAAGTGCAGGATGCGGCGCTCGCGCGAGGACATGGGGGCGAAGTGGAACGGCGTTCCGGTCTGGCGAACTTTTTCTGCGGCTACGTTGGCAGCCATGCGCAGTTCTTGCATGTGGATGGAGCGCTGGTTCTTGCAATCGAAAGAAATTTTTTCGTGGTCGCCGTGGGGCAGGCGCAGGATCTCGAACGCGAGCAGTTCGAGCGCGCGCAATAATTCGGCGCCGCGATCGAGCAGCAGAGTCGAATCCGGTCCGGAAAAATCGACGAAGATTTCAGGTTTCTCCCAATCGCTTTGCGCGGGAGGGTCGATGACGATGCGGTACTTGAGGTGAAGACCTCCGTTGGTGACCACGGATTGGAGGAATTCGTTGATGCGGTTGGCGGCGGCTAGTTTGTCCATAGGGCAGCTTTCAGCTCTCAGCCGTCAGCTTTCAGCTGGATCGGCTTGGTTACGGCAGTATTCCCTCCGCGACCAAAAACCTTTACCACGGAGGACACGGGGGTTCACAGGGTAACCCTTCAATTTGAAATCAAATCTTATCGCACTGCCGGTCGCGCGCTTCACGCTAAGAGCTAAAGGCTAAGAGCTAATAGCTCAATCACTTATCTTTCTTCCTGGCGCGCTTCTCTATGATTTCGCGCATTTCGCGGCCCAGCTTGGTGCGGTTCATGATGGCCTGCTGCGCCATCGAAATCAAGTTGCTTTCCGCATAGTACAAATTCAATCCCGCCTGAAGATTGAAGAAGATGAAGCCCATCATCAGCGGCATCATCCACTGCAGCATTTTCTGCTGCTGGGCATCCATGCCGGCTTGCGGAGTCATGCGCTGCATGGCGAACATGCTGACGACCATGAGTATAGGCAGCAGGTTCCACGGATCTTTCGCGGAAAGGTCAGTGATCCAGAGCCAGTGCGCGTGGCGCAGATCGAGAGCTCCACCCAGCATGCGGTAGTAAGCAATCAGGAACGGGAACTGGATCAGCATGGGCAGGCAGCCGCCAGCGGGGTTTACCCCCTCGGTCTTGTAGACGGCGGCAATCTCTTCCTGCATTTTCGCTTTGCGCGGATCTTTCAGGCTGTACTTCTTATATCTCTCCTGAATGTTCTTGATCTGTGGAGCGACGCGTTGCATCTTGAGCATCGACTTCATCTGCGTGATGCGCAGCGGCAGCAGCGCGATGCTGATGATGAGCGTTTGCAGGACGATGGCCCATCCCCAGTTGGGAACGACGTGTTTGTAAGTCCACTTAAGCCAGAGAAAGAGCGGGCGCGACAGAATGCCCCACCAGCCAAAGTTGACGACTCCGCGAAGATCGGGGCTGTCGTTCTTAATCGTTGGGACGGGGACAGCATCGAGCGCGGCAAGTTCTTTCGGGCCGACATACATGCGCTCAGTGGTTCGACCGCGGAGGCTGCCGACGGCTGCGCCGAGGATATCGACATTCGCAGTGTCTTTCGAACTCGCGCCCACGGGACTTAAGCCGGGCTTCTGCGAAATCTCCAGCGGATTGCGCAAGGTGACCATGGCGGCGGTGGCTGGGTCGTCGGGAATAAACAGGGCAGTGAAATATTGATCACCGGTGCCGGCCCACTCGAACGGTCCTTTTATAGTGTTGCCGCTGCTGATGGCCTTGAAGGAAAGGCGCGCAACATAGCTTGTGAAGAAGATATAGCCGCTGCGTTCGGTGGAGGCATCGTTGTGATAGTCGATACCGGCTGCGGCGTAGGCCGCGGGCGTGTTTTCGTCACCGAAGCCGGAGGGCCATGCGGGCGCGGCAAAAACTTCCGCGCCTTTGTAGGTCACGGAGGTTTCTACTTTCAACACGTAGGTCTGGTCGAAGCTGAACGACTTGTGGACTACGAGATCCTGATCGGCGTACTCGAAAGTGATCTGAGCCGGGGCGGATAGATTGCCTTCTTTGGAAGATACGTAGAGCGCTGAGTTGAGGCGGGCGCGCAGAGTTTCGTCGTAGGTCCAGAGCGAGAGCGGGTAGCCGAATTTTTGTGCGGCTACCGGACTAACTAGTTCAAGCAGGTCGTTCTGCGCGTCATTCTTGAACTTCTTGAGGATCCAGGATTTAACCTGGGCGCCGTGATTGGTGAAGGTGACTTTGTAGAGATCGTTCTCGATTACAGTTTCAGTTTCAGTGGAGGCTTGCTTCGTGACTGTGTTGGTGGCAGCGGGCGCAGCCGACGGCGTTGGAACGGAAACTGCGGCTGCCGGTTGCGCGGGCACAGGCTGGGTTTGCTGCTGGGCCGGCGCCGGCGGTTGGGGAAAGAATTTTTTCAGCAGCGGCTGGAAAATGATAAGGACTACAAAGGTTAGAACGAAGACGAGCATCAGCCGGCGGTCGGCGCCTGGTTCTTGCTGCGGATTTTTAAATTCGGCCAAAGTATTATTCAGTGCCTCGGGGGCTAACGCCCTAATCTAGATGCCGGTCTTGGACGCAGGCCTGAAGGTCTGCTCCACCCCTTGCGCCCGCTTTACTACCGGGTCGTAGCCGGAGCGGGCTAGCGGATGACAGCGGAGAATTCGGGTTACGGCCATCCATCCGCCGCGCAGGACGCCATTGCGTTCGACCGCCTCCATGGCATATTCGGAACAGGTCGGCACGAAGCGGCAGGCTGGGGGAAACAAGGGCGAGATGGCCCACTTGTAGGCCCGCAGTAGGTGCAGCGTGACGAATTTGGCAATGTTTTTCAAATGCGGCTTCGGGCTTCCGGCTTCGGGCTTCGGGCTGACAGCTTTTGCTCGATTACTGCGAACGCCCGGGTGACTTCGCTCCTTACTGCGGCGAAGTCGGTGCTCAGCAACGATTTCTTCGGGTTGATGACGACGTCGGCCGCAATCGCTGCGGCTGGCAACGTCATGCGAACTGCTTCACGCAGGCGGCGCTTCATGCGATTGCGCTGGACTGCGCCGCCGAGCGCGCGGCCCACGGTGAACCCGACGCGCAGGCCGGTTGGCGCAGGCGTTAACGTTCGCGGACTGGCTTCCGTCTGCGTGGTCACCTCCGGCCGCGGCCAATAGAAAACGGTCATGGACGCGGAAAAATGCCGGCGTCCCTGCTTGTAGACGCGCTCGAAATCCGCGTGGCGCAGAAGGCGCGCGGCGCGGGGAAAT
>JBEKJF010000427.1:0-4167 GCA_050011375.1 Candidatus Sulfotelmatobacter sp. | reverse complement strand
CTATTGAGCCCAATAGATTAAATCGCATTTTCCCGTTAAGCCCATGATTCCAATATACCGAGGGGGAGGGGGGTACCATACCACTTATAAAATAGTAAACATGGTTTTCCCAAATAGGGAAAACTTATTTTCGGATTCTTTGATGGCTAAGCTGGAAAGAAATTCGAACCGGCTCTCAGTTCGCCGCTTCTTCAGGCACGATCTTCAACTCGAGCTTGTCCGTGTGCCGCAGCACCGTGAGCGAGCAACTCGCACCGGCGCGAATGTCGGCCAGCAAGCGGTGCAGATCGTCCACGCCCGCGACTGGCTTGCCTTCGAGCGCTACGATGATGTCGCCATCGCGCAGGCCCGCGCGCTTCGCCGGACTATTCTCTTCGACCGACAAAACCAGCGCGCCCGATTCTTTCGGCAAGTCGTAGAAGCGCACGACGCGCCGATGCACAGGCACGGTCTGCGCCGAGACGCCGATGAAGCTGCGTCGAATGCGGCCATCGCGCAGCAGACGGCTGGCCACGAACTTCGCCGTGTTGATGCCGATGGCAAAACAGATTCCCTGCGCCGGCAGAATGGTCGCGGTGTTCACGCCAACGACGCGCCCTGCGAAATCGACCAGCGGTCCGCCGGAGTTGCCTGGGTTGAGCGCGGCGTCGGTTTGGATTACGTCGTCGATCAGTCGCCCGGAATACGAGCGGAGCGAACGCCCTAGAGCGCTTACCACGCCTGCAGTTACGGTGGACTGAAAGCCGTATGGGCTGCCGAGCGCGACGACCAGCTGTCCCACGCGAAGCTGCTGAGAATCGCCGAGCGGAGCGGCAGTGAGGCCAGGTTCGTCAACACTCGCTTGTTCGATGCGAATCACTGCGAGGTCGCTCGCGGGATCGTCTCCGATTGCAGTTGCGGGCATTCGTCGACCATCAGACAAAGTTACTTCGATGCGGCGCGCGTCGTGCACGACGTGGCTGTTTGTGAGAATCAGGCCGTCGGGAGTGAACACGAAGCCCGAGCCTCCGCCGCGGCGTTCGCGCTCTTCTCCCGAACGCGAGCGTCCGGCAGATTGATGCACTTCAATGTTTACCAGCGAGGGGCTGACGCGCTCGACTGCTCCAGTGACTGCACGCGAGTAGGCATCGAGCAGGGAATCGTCGCCTGCGGAAGCGGCGACTGGCGCGCTATCCCGCGCAGATTCCGCTTGCCATCCATTCGTTTCGGGTTGATGCAAAGATGCGGCGCGAGCAGACAAATGAGAAAAAGCACTTCCAACTTCTTCGAGGTTCATGCTGGATAGATGTCGGTCGATCTATTCGGGATTCTTGCCAGGTTGAGTTTCGGCGGTGCGTTCTGCTACGTTACATGTAACCAAGGAGATACGAGCATGCGAGCACGAACTGCTTCTAAGCCGTCTAAGGATAAGGTCAGAGCGCACCGCAACCGCCTGCGCAAGCAGGGTCTGCGGCCTCTCCAAATTTGGGTTCCGGATATGCGCTCGCCTGCGTTCGTCGCAGAGGCACATCGGCAGTCGCTCGCTGTTGGCAACAGCGCTCGATCCAGGGAGGACCAAGACTTCGTGGATGCCGTATCTGATTGGGGCACAGTGTGAAACGCGGGGAAATTTGGACCGTCGCCGGCGGCAAGGACTGTGCCGGAAAGCCGCGTCCAGCTTTGATTCTTCAGGATGACTCTTTCGACATGACGGATTCGATCACCATCTGTGCTTTCACGACCGACCCGACGGACGCTCCGCTATTTCGGCTGGTTGTTGAGCCCAGCAAGAGTAATGGTCTGCGAGCAGTTTGCCGGCTGATGGTGGATAAGATAACAACTGTTCCGAGATCGAGAATCGGCAAACGAATTGGGCGCCTCGCTGACGAAGACATAATGCGGCTAAATCGTGCCGCGCTGGTGTTTCTTGGTATCGCTATGGCGAGAGCACGCGAGTGACGGAGCCACAAAAAAAGCCGGGACCAAGTTCGGCCCCGGCATTCAGTTGGTGGTACGCCCGGATAAATTCAAAGTCAAAAACAGCCGGACTTCGTCCGGCGGACAGCCGAGGGCTGTCCCCACATGAACCTTTTCGCTTACGCAGTTCTTCTTGGCCTTATCGTCAGATCCCGCAACTGGGTCAGGACGCTGGACATCTGCATCCCGTTCAATTGCGATACGAACGGCAGAATCTCCGCGATGAACTGATCTTTCATCAGTTCGCTGATTTCGTCCTGACGGTTCTTTTCTCCGCCACTGAGCAGTTCTGGCACGGTCACCTCCAGGGCTCGCGCCAGCCGTTCCAGGGACGACAGCGTCGGCGTAGCTTTTTCGTTTTCGATCTTCGAAACGTAGGTTCGCGGTACTGACATGCGTCCCGCCAGTTGGCGCTGGCTCAGTCCGCTGCGCAAGCGCAGCGAACGGATGGACGTTGCCAGGTTCAGGTGCCCACGGCCGTTGCCAGGCATGGGCATAATTACCGGCGGCGTCAGCACCACCGGCACAGGCTCAGGTTCCTCGTCCATGGACGAGTGGCAGCGCCGGCAGTTGTTATTGACCGTACGGAATTGAACCAACAGGCAATGATCGCAACGGACGACTTCCCTAGAATCTACTGGGGCAAGAGTCGTAGCCATCGGGTTGTGGGAGTGCCAGAGCGGGCTACTCCTTACTACTAACGACGGAACCAAAACAATTGGGGGAGAGGTTCCGACCGCAGTGACAATCTGAGGTACAAGGCCTGTGGATGTCAAGGTTAAAATGCATGAAGCCGCGAATTGTGACGATGAAAAGCAAAGCGAGCGGTGAATAACTCGCAGAAACAGGGAAGAAAACATGATTGATCGGGAGAGCGCGTGGTGTTTACTAACTGAGTTCACTCAATCGGAAAGTTTGCGCAAGCATGCGCTGGCGGTCGAAGCGTGCATGCGCGCTTGCTCGCGGAAGTTTGCGACTGGAAACTCTGAGGCGTCGGCGCTCGGGTTGTCCGAGTTTGGGTTGTCTGAAGAAGACTTGTGGGGGATCGTCGGACTTGTTCACGATTTCGACTATGAGAAATATCCCAGCCTCGAAGACCATCCCTACAAAGGTAATGAGATTCTGAAGCAGCGGGGATGGCCTGAGGTGATCAATCGAGCCATCATGTCGCATGCCGAATATACCGGCGTGACGCGCGATACTCCGATGGAGAAAGCTCTCTTTGCCTGCGACGAGCTTGCGGGATTTATCACCGCCGTCGCTCTGATCAAACCTGGTAAGTCGTTGGCCGAGGTCGATGCGAAGTCCGTGCGAAAGCGGATGAAAGACAAAGCGTTTGCGCGGAAGGTGAATCGCGATGACATTATTAACGGCGCTGCTGACCTGGGCGTCGATCTCGATGAGCACATTGCCTTCTGCATCGATGCGCTGCGTGGGATCGCGGACAAGTTGGGATTGGATGGCAGCGCGGCGAAAGCTGTCGAAGCGCCTTAGTGTGACGATTCAGCCGAGGTCGATTTCGATCCCAGCCGAATTAATTCATAGCGCTCGGGCGAGACCGGCCCTATCGCGAAGGGCAGAGGACCGAGGTCGGACGAATAAAAGCCGGTGCCTAATTCGCGTTGGACGGTCGTGATGCCTAGACGCATGGGAATCTGAATCACATCGCGCGAAGAGACGAACGCTGGACGAATTTCGAACAGCCGGTCTCTCTCGGCGATGGCGAGGAAATCTCCTGCGCTCTGCGGCGGGTCATTCACCACAACCGGGCGGGCACCGAATGACTCCATGTAATATTGAAATCCCCAATGGCCCATGAACCACACTGTGCCGGGCTGATCGCGAGTCTTTTGCTCGATCATCGTCGCGGCGGTTCGTGCCGAGTTTGCCAACTCTGTGTCGGCCCACGCGAGCCAGAGTGACACTGCGCCTGCGACTGCCAGCGGGACGGCCAGCATTGCGGGACGCCAGCGAATCGAGTTGGCCGGCATCGCGTCCAGGCGCCTCGCGATTAGGATTGCAGCAGCCGGAATCAGCGGCAGAACAGAACGCGCGTTGATTGCCCAATTCAAAAATCCGGTAAAGAAAAATGTTCCGATGACCCAGAGCGTCAGCAAGAGCGAGTCGGCATCTTTGTTTTTCCAGGCGTCCGTGACCGCTAGCGCCGGCACGGAAAATCCCGCGGCGATGAAGAGCGTCAACTGGATCCCT
>JBEKJF010000426.1:0-4172 GCA_050011375.1 Candidatus Sulfotelmatobacter sp. | reverse complement strand
GCCGCGTAAAGCTCATAAAAATTAAAGCGGCTTCAGCCGCCGGCCGCGCTCTCAGTTAAGGCTGATCCACAACCGGGAAAGCGACAGCTGTGAGCGCAACTGGACCCACGCCTGTGGGGAATGGAGAGCCGGGTGCCCCATTTCTCGCGTTTTTTGCGAGAAGTGGGGATCTTTCCACTATCATCTCCGCATGTCCCAGCCGCCAAACCAATCACTGGTATTGAGCTTTGAAGAAGCCCGCCGCGTGGTCGAAGACCATGCTTCGCAGCTGGTTCCGGGCGCCGACGAAACCGTAAACCTGCTCAACGCCGCCGGACGAGTTCTCGCCGAGCCCATCGGCGCCGATCGCGACATCCCTCCTTTTCCGCGCTCTACGCGCGACGGCTACGCAGTTCACGCCGCCGATGTGGCAAAGCTTCCGGCAAAGCTGAAGGTAGTCGGAGAGATTAAGGCAGGCCCGCCGCAACTCCCATCCCCGCTGAATCGCGGCGAAGCATATTCCATCATGACGGGCGCACCGGTGCCGCAAGGCGCCGACGCAGTCGTGATGGTCGAATACACGTCGCAACAAACAGGCGCAGTCGAAATAACAAAAGGCGTCGTTCCGGAAGAGAATATCGTCGCACAAGGAGCCGAGGCTAAACGCGGCAGCCTTCTGCTCGACCGAGGCACGCGGCTCAACGAGTCGGCGATCGCGCTCGCGGCCTCAGTCGGCAAATCGCAGCTGAAAGTGTTTGTTCGTCCGCGCGTGGCCGTGCTCACCACCGGCGACGAAATCGTCGAGGTCGATGCCGAACCCGGCCCTACGCAGATTCATAATTCCAACAGCTATTCGCTCGCCGCGCAGATCCAAAAAGCCGGCGGCGAACCAGTGCTCTTGCCCATCGCTCCCGACGAACCTCACCGCCTGCGCGAATTGATCGAAGCAGGATTGCAATCAGACTTGCTCATCATGACCGGCGGCGTCTCCATGGGACGCTACGATTTGGTAGAGCAGGTCCTGGCAGAATTCCAAGCCGAGTTCTTTTTCACCGGAGCAAAAATACAACCAGGAAGGCCGGTAGTATTCGGCCGAGTAAATTCGTGGAGGAGCGGGTGCCTCACCCGCTCAGGCGCGACAGCGCCGGCTTCTAAGCACGACCAGCACAAATATTTCTTCGGCCTCCCCGGCAACCCAGTCTCAACCATGGTCACGTTCGAACTATTTGCAAGACCAATGCTAGAAGCGCTCTCAGGAATGTCCCCGCGCCCGCTCACCTTCCCGCATGCCCGCCTGAAATCCGACATCCGCGTCAAAACAGGATTAACGAGATTTCTCCCGGCAATCTTTTCTGGCAAGTTCGCAGACTCATACGCCGAACCCGTGCCCTGGCAGGGTTCAGGCGACATCGCAGCCCGATCCCGTGCCAATTGCTACCTAGTAGTCCCCCCAGATCGCGAGCACATCTTAGCAGGCGAATGGATAGCAGTCATGCTGAGCTGACCTTGTTTGACCTGACTCTTCGAATCTAAGCGGTGACAGCGCGCCGCAGAGCGCAGAGCAAAGAGCGCAGAGCAAAAGATCCGTATCAGGGCATCGCTTCAGCGATGCCGCAAATACCAACAAATCGACGCGCCTTCAGGCGCTGCGGTACTCTCATGGAAATCCGGATGCCCTTAACTGCCCCCTGCCCCCTGCCTCTCTCCATGTAAGATAGAACTTCCGCATGGCGAAAAAACTCTCCCACTACGACGATGCCGGCCATGCCCGCATGGTAGATGTCTCGGACAAAGCCCCTACGCGCCGCGAGGCCGAAGCCAGCGCCTTCGTGCTCATGCCACAGTCCGTGCTGCAAGCGTTGCCGAAAAATCCCAAAGGCGATCCGCTCGAAGTAGCGCGGCTCGCCGGAATCATGGCCGCCAAGCGCACCGCCGAGTTGATCCCCATGTGCCACGCGCTATTACTCTCGCACGTTGATGTCGACATGAGCCTGTGCGAAAATGGCATCGCGATCACCACCAAAGTATCCACCACCGCCGAGACCGGCGTAGAAATGGAAGCCCTGGTAGCCGCCGCAATCTCCGCCCTCACGATTTACGATATGACCAAGGCTCTCGACAAAGGAATCGAGATTCGCAACATCCTGCTGCAACGCAAAACCGGCGGCAAGAGCGGAGAGTACCGCCGCAAAAAGAAGTAACGTGATTCACACTGATTCATGGCAAACGACGTCAAACTTCTTCTTGTCGACGACAACCCAATGGTGTTGGGGATGCTGGAGCATGCTTTGGCGCCGTTTGCGCGGGTTATGGCTGCTGGGGATGCGGCAGATGCTTTGCTGAAGGCGGTCGATGATCCTCCGGAGCTGGTGGTTTGCGATTATCGGATGCCGGGGATGGATGGGCGGCAGCTGGTGGAGAAGCTGAAGTCGCGGCCGGCTACGGCTAATTTTTCGGCGATCCTGCTGGCTAGCCGGGCGGATATTGATGAGCGTCTATCTCCGCAGGATGCGGCGGATGATTACATTGCCAAACCTTTTTTTCTGAAAGAAGCTACGCGGCGCATCAAGCGTACTGTGGACCGCATTGCTCTCGAGAAGATGGCGAAGACTGCGCCTTCCGACGGCGTGGTGCGCGGAAATCTTTCGCAGATGAATGTGATTGACCTGATGCAGTCGCTCGAGATGGGGCGCAAGAGTTGCCAGCTCAAGTTGAACAATGCCGGAGAGAAGTGCGAAGTATTCTTTGCCGAAGGTCAGGTCAAGCACGCGACCTACGGAGCGTTGGTGGGGGATGAGGCTGTCTTCAAAGTGCTGCGCTGGACTGGCGGCAATTTCGAATTGAACTTCGAAGGTAAGACCGATCAGGAAACCACCAAGCTCAATACGCAGGGCCTGCTGATGGAGGGTTTGCGATTGCTTGATGAATCGCAGCGCGATGCGGGTGTCGATGTAGCTGAGGAAAGCGCTGAGGGTGTATCTGGCGCTGATGCCGGCGTGAACAGTCCCCGTAGTGGCAGCAGTTCCGGCGGCGGGACGGGAGAGGAAGAAGATGATGTCCTCCTCGACAACTGAGGGCTCGTTGGTTTTCACGGCGGCCGTGGTTACGGTCAGCGATTCGTGCTCGCGCGGGGAACGCGAGGATATTTCTGGGCCGGCGGTGGTTGAGATATTAAAGAAGTCCGGCTTTGAGATTGTGCACACGCGGATCGTGCAGGACGATTCTATGCAGATTCAGAATGCGCTGGTGCATCTGGCGCTGGAAGTGCGCTTCATCGTCACAACGGGCGGGACGGGGATTGCGCCGCGCGATGTCACTCCGGAGGCGACGGAGGCGATTTGCGATCGACTGATTGACGGCGTGGGTGAGCGCATGCGGCTTGAGGGCGCGAAGAAAACTTCGTTTGCCGCTTTGAGCCGGGGCGTGTGTGGCGTGCGGGAGAAGACTCTGATTCTGAATTTGCCGGGAAGTCCTGGCGGCGCGGTGGAATCGTTGGAGGCTGTGCTGGAGTTGGTGCCTCATGCGCTGAATTTGCTGGATGGGAAGACGGAACATGCCTAGCGAAGCCGCGTATATTTACGTTGTGTAAATACATTGTATGCAGTATAGTTGGGATGAAAAGAAGAACCGCCGCAATCTTGAGTTGCATCGAATCGCATTTGAAAACGCAGCGCGGATTTTCGAAGGCCCGACTGTCGAACGAGTGGATGACCGTTTTGCTTACGATGAACAGCGAGTGTATGCCGTCGGACTCGTGAACGGCCTGGAGATTACAGTCATCTACGCCGACGGGGAGCATGACGAAAGACGCATCATCTCAGCCTGGCGTTCGGAGCCACACGAGCGACGCTACTACTGGCAGAACATAGAGGGGTTCAGCGATTGAAAGTTAACGGGGCAGGGACGAGGAAGTCGAGCCACAGGCGTAAGAGCGGAACGGACTGGGGCAAGTTGCGCCGTATGAGTGCTGCCACGATACGCAAGGGGATCGCGGCTGACCCCGACGCGCATGCCACGGATGAAGAATTCTGGAAGAGCGCCAAGGTCGTGATGCCGGCGCCGAAGGAAATTGTTACCATGCGGCTAGACGCCGACCTGCTGCGCTGGCTCCGGCAACTGCGCGGTTATCAGACTCGTATTAACGCCATCCTGCGCGCCTATATGCAGGCGCACGACTCGGTTTGATCGGACTT
>JBEKJF010000425.1:0-4184 GCA_050011375.1 Candidatus Sulfotelmatobacter sp. | reverse complement strand
GCCGGCGAGAAAGGGAGTTTGATTTGACCGCGCACCGCAATCCGCCTGCACCAACTTCCCGCTTGGGCCTTCCAGCGTGCGAGCCCACAGGCCCATCTTTTTGCCGAGGGCAGAGTTGGGTATTTCCAGCACGATGCTGCACACGTCCTTGTCGGCGAAGTAATCGTCACCGGTGAATTGCAAGTTGTTCAGGGCGCCCATCGTGTCGAAGAAAAAAGGATCGTTGCGCCAGCCAGCGAAGAAGCGATAGTCTCCCGCTTCTGTCACGTGCGCTTCGCGTGCAGTTGAGACGGGTGCGCCTTCTATGATCGTTTGCCCGTCATCGCCAGTTCCGGCGGCCTGCTTGCCTTCAACGCGGAGTACCGTTGCAGTCTGGGCACCGTTCGCGTCTGAGGTGAAGCGCACGCGGTACGCGATATCGGCAACGGCGTCACCGTTGGTGTCAATCTTGAGTTCATACATTGCCTGAGTCGCGAAGGGTTCGTCTGTCGTTGGCCCCTGCGGGTTCACACCGACCGATGGATGCACGTTCATAATCAGGATCGACCTGCTAGCATCGCCAGGCTTCGGGAAAGCATACAAGTCAGTAAAATCAAGGCGGGCATCCCCGTGGGGAAAGCCAAAATCCGGACCGGAGTAATGGTGCGACATATCATTTTCTCCTTAATCTTCTGAATACTATCGATCAAAATCGTTTCGCCTTCTGCTTGTGTCGTTTTCAGCATCAAGGCGCATAACGAGTAAATACAAGGTCGGTCGCTGTGGTCTTCTCGTGACAAGGGAAACAGGTTTTCATAAACGTGGCATCGCCGGGTTTGCCGTCTGCGAAGTGGCCGAACCCCCAGCCGCCGGTGGCGGCGTACTTTGTTGAGTCCTTAACCATGAACTGAATATTCGTGGGAGGCCCGGGAACGAAAGATTGAGCTTGGCCAAAGACTTTGTTGTTTTCATCCGACGGGACGTTACGGTAATGCAAAGCGGCAATGATCGAGCCGTCGGGGAACGGAAGCTTCCCATCCCGCCATGCGTTGAATGCAATATCGTTGCCCAAGACTGCGCCTAAACTGTTGAGCTTGCCTGCTTCATGGGCCGAGGAGATCCATCTCCAGTCGCGGTAGCCATGAGGGATTTCGGTGACGAAGGGCGCGGGTTGCCCGTCCGCCCGGCCTGGATCGGGAGCGATGAGGATGACAAGGCCGGCCATTGTTGCAACTGCAGTCAAGAAGAAAGTGAAGCTTCTCATAGTGGTTCCTCCATTCAATATGCTTCGGTAAACTTAAAATCCGTATCCCTAAGGGCGACGATAATGGCCTCTTGCATCAGGGTGCGTATTGAGTGAAAACAAAATCGCGAGCTTTGCCAGGCTCGTGGCACGGGAAGCAGGTTTTGAGCGCCGCCGTGGCGTCAGGTTTGCCGTCTTTAAATTGAGCGAACCCCCAGCCGCCTGTCGCCGCGTATTTTTTCGAGTCTTTTACCATGAACTGAACGTTCGTCACAGGCCCGGCCACGAAAGATTGGGCGCGTCCAAAGGCTTTGTTGTTTTCCTCAGAGGGAACATAACTCCAGGCGAGCCGGGCAATAATTGTGCCGTCCGGGAACGGCAGCTTCCCGTTGCGGTAGGCTTTGATTGCCACGTCGTTGCCGAGAAGCGCGCGAAGATCGTTTAAGTTGCCTTCTTCGTGAGCGACGGAGATCAGTTTCCAGTCGCGGTATCCGGGAGGAATCTTGATTCCAAAGATCGGCTCAGCCTCTCCATCGGAGCGTCCAGAGGCGTGGGCCATGTAGGCGAGCGCGCCGGTCAGCGCTATGAGTGCAACCAACGAGTAAGCGATTCGTTTCATGCAATGCCCTCCATCCATGAAATTAGTTGGACGCGAGTCATCAGAACAGAAGCTCGGGGGATGAGCAATTGGACGATAGTATCGACCATACGTTGGTATCGGTTCGGGTGCTAATGAGCGCTCGCCGTCGGCGATTTCGGATCGAAATGACGGTCGCGGCTTCCCCCCAGAAGAAGGAATATCTGATAGAATTCCGTCCTAATAATGGGGCGTCGTCAGTCAATCGCAGGTGAGGGTGGGTTGACCTATGCCGGAAGTTTCGCCGATCGTGTTTGTTGTCGACGATGACGTCTCTGTGCGCGAATCGCTGGATTCGCTGATCGGCTGCGAAGGCTGGCAGCCGAAGACATTCGCATCCGCCCAGGAATTCCTCGACCACCCACGAGTTGTTGTTCCGAACTGCCTCGTACTGGATGTTTCTCTTCCGGGCCTTAATGGGCTGGATCTCCAAGCGCTCGTCGCCGGCGAGCGCAGGGATATGCCGATCATCTTCATCACGGGCTACGGCGATGTGCCCATGACGGTCCAGGCCATGAAGGCGGGGGCTGTCGAATTCTTGACGAAGCCCTTCAGCGATGACGTGCTGTTGCGGGCCATTCGCGCAGCCCTCGACCGCAGTCGCGTCGCGCTCGGTCACGAGGCCGAGATGCGGGTGCTCCGGGACAGGTACGAGTCGCTATCGCAACGCGAACGGCAGGTTATGGCGCTGGTCGTTTCTGGCCTGTTGAATAAACAAGTCGGTGGCGAGCTTGGCATCAGCGAGATCACAGTGAAGGCACACCGCGGCAAGGTGATGCAAAAGATGAAGGCCGATTCTCTTGCCGACCTGGTAAGAATGGCTTCGAGGCTGCGCGCGGCGACTGCAGCGACTACCGCTGCATAACGGCCACATTCACTGTTTCATTTATTTGTGAAGACGCGGAATTCGCGGACTCCGCCTTTCAAGTATTTTGCTGAAGTGTCGTAGGAGAACACCATGAAGAAGAGTACAGCACCGATTTCCCTCGCCGGTTCCCAACTCGGCGAAGTTCGCCACGTATGTGCATTCTTCACTAGCGATGAGGAGGAGTATCGCATCCTGCTTCCGTTCATCAAGGACGGGTTCGAGTGCGGCGACAAGGCGGTGCACGTCGTGAATCCGGATCAGCGTCACGACCATCTGCAGCGGTTGTCCGCTGTCGGAATCGATCCTGCGGCCGGCGAGCAGAGCGGGCAATTGGAAGTTCGAATCAACACGGAAGCTTACATCCGGGACGGCCGTTTTGATCAGGATCGGATGCTGGCGGCGTTCGAGCATATTGCTAGCGGCAATGCCAAAGGTGGATTCCCGCTGAGCCGCATTTGCTGCCGCATGGACTGGGTACTCGAAGATCAATCCTACATTGACGATGTCGTTGAATTTGAATCGCGGGTGAACGATGTGTGGCGTGATCACGACGACGCGGTGATCTGCACTTACCAACTCGGCAAGTTTGGAGGCGACACGGTAATCGATATTATGCGGACACATCCGATGATCATCATCGGCGGCCTCTTGCATCGAAATCCGTTCTACGTTCCGCCCGAAGAATTCCTGCGCGAGGTGCGTCAACGGCGGTCCACGCGGCCTACCTCATCCTCCACGGCTGCCTGATATGGAAGTCCTTCCCGAAATTGCTACCGGCGACGTCAAGCATCTTCAGCGGTGCATCAATGATCTGGTGAGCCTGCTTGCTCTCCCCGCCGTCTGGAGTGGCGGCGATCCATCCCAAGTTCTCCACACATTGCTGGATGCGCTCATGCGCATGCTGCGCCTGGATCTGATTTCAGTGAGGCTGACAAATTCCGTCGGCGAGACGCCGATTGAGATCGTTCGAATTGCTGAACGGCGTGGGCCAATGCCTTCGGCGCACGAGATCTGCGAAGCGCTCGGCCAGTGTTTGAAAAACGATTCGCGGAAATGGCCTCCACTGCTTCGAAGTCTTATGGGTAACGGGGACGTTTCCATCGTGCTTTTGCCACTGGGGTTACAAGGCGAACTCGGCGTAATCGTGGCAGCGGTTGAGCGGCCGGATTTTCCGCAGCCGACGGAGGCATTGCTTCTGAGCGTTGCTGCGAATCAGGCATCGATCGGCCTGCAAGAGGCGCGGCTTCTGGGCCAGCAGAAGCGCGTCGCCAGCGAACTCGATCAACGGGTCGTGCAACGGACTGCCGAACTTGCCACCGCCAACGAAGAACTCAAAAAGGAACTTGCGGAACGCAGACTCGTAGAAGAGAGGCTCGGGCAAGAGGAGCGGGAACTGAAGCGCAGTGAGGTCCGCAAGGCAGCCATCGTAGACTCGGCGCTCGATTGCATTGTGACGA
>JBEKJF010000424.1:0-4199 GCA_050011375.1 Candidatus Sulfotelmatobacter sp. | reverse complement strand
CCACCGCCAATTCCGCGGCCACAAGCGCCTGGCCGAGGGAGCGATGGCCCAACTCAAAGACCATGAGCTCTTCTTAACGCTCGACCCCGAATCGAATTCCATCGCGCTCATCGTGAAGCACATGGCCGGCAACATGCGCTCGCGCTTCACCGACTTCCTCACCACCGACGGAGAGAAGACCGACCGTTTTCGCGACGAGGAATTCGAACTCAGCCCCACCACCACGCGCGCCGACCTAACCAAAATGTGGGAAGAAGGTTGGACACGCTTATTTTCCACAATCGAGGCGCTCAAACCGGAAGACGTCATGCGCAAAGTCACCATCCGCGGCGAGCCGCATACTGTGCTGCAGGCGATCAACCGCCAGATCGCGCACTACTCCTACCACACCGGGCAGATTGTTTTCGTAGCCAAGCACATCCGCTCCAACAAGTGGAAGAGCCTGAGCATTCCGCGCGGCAAGTCGGAAGATTACAAAACACTCCCGCCGAAGCCATCCAAACCCGTGAGCTAGAAACGTGCAACCCTCTCGCGGTGCTAGAATCATACGTTTTGTGTCTAACCCTGAATTCATAAGGTAGTGTTTATGCCATCCACGATGCTGGCGGTCGTCAAGCCGGAGGCCGCACCAGGCGCGGAAATTCGCGAAGTCAAAATCCCCGCCTTCGGACGCAACGACGTTCTGGTCAAAGTAAAGGTCGCATCCATCTGCGGCACCGACCTGCACATCTATAACTGGGACCGCTGGGCCCAGAACCGCATCCACCCTCCGCTCATCCCCGGTCACGAGTTCTGCGGAGAAGTCGCCGCCTTCGGCGATGAAGTCACCAGCGTAAAAGAAGGAGATTTTGTTTCCGCCGAAATGCACGTAGCCTGCGGCAAGTGCCTGCAGTGCCGCACCGGTGAAGCCCACATCTGCCAGAACGTGAAAATCATCGGCGTAGACGCCAACGGAGCCTTCGCCGAGTACGTTGTCATTCCTGAATCCAATATCTGGAAGCTCGATCCCGGCATTCCGCAGGAATACGCTTCGATTCTCGATCCGCTCGGCAACGCGGTCCACACCGTGCTAGCCGGCGAGATCGCCGCAAAAACCGTAGCCATCACGGGATGCGGGCCCATCGGCCTCTTCGCCATTGCCGTAGCGCGGGCCGTAGGCGCGACCACCGTCTTCGCCATCGAAATAAACGAACACCGTCGCAAGCTCGCCCGCGAGATGAAAGCCGACTTTGTCATCGATCCCTCGAAAGAAAATGCCAGCGCCGTGATCATGGAAAAAACCGGCGGCCTAGGCGTAGACGTAGTCCTTGAAATGGCGGGCCATCCCGACTCGATCAGAACAGCCTTCGATATCGTGCGCCGCGGCGGCAGAATCTCTCTTCTCGGCCTGACCTCGAAACCCATCGCAGTAAATTTTTCCGAAGACATTATTTTTAAAGGCATCACAGTGCAAGGCATCAACGGACGCCGCATGTACCAAACCTGGTACCAGATGACCGCTCTATTGAAAGCTGGCAAACTAGATCTGCATCCGGTAATCACCGACCGCATCCCCATGAAAGATTTTTCCAAAGCAATGGAGCGCCTGAAAACCGGCGAAGCCAGTAAAATATTGGTATATCCCAACGGCATGAAGTAGAGAAAACGGCGGGATGGGAGCGGCATGATCGGGAACCGGACGATCAGGAGCTGCCCGTTCAAAAGTTGCGCGAATCGGGAAGGGCACGAGTTCCACTCGTGCCGTCGGTGACGCCGAATCGACTCGGCTTTAGCCGTTCGGGTTCGCCGTTTCGCGCGAATGATCCGAGCATTGAATTTGGAACCGACCTATGGCCCTAGACGCTTTTGTACGCTGCACCTGCATTCGCGATGGCAAGGCGAAACCGCACCCGCTTCCCGACCGCCTCACCTTCGACGAGGCCGGCGACCCCCTGCTGACCGGCGATCCCACCGAAGAAGAATGGGAAGCGCACGATAAATGGCTGGGGGAATCCTGCGAACACGAGGGATTTATTTTGTCCTTCTTCCTTGGCAACATCACCAAAGTTGGAAACCTGCGCAGCTTTCTGCGTCACCTGCAAGGCAAGCCCGGTCCAAGGTTTCCCGTCCTGCTCGAAAAAGTTCTCTACAACGGCACCCACACCGGCGATTGGGTCCCCATCAAGGATTCGCCGAAGCTGTTGAAAGAAGTCAACACGGTCCTGCACTCCAGCGACATCCTGGCCGACTCCGAGAAAGAATTCTTCAACAACATGAAACTTCTCTGCGAAGCCAGCATTCAAACCGGAAACCCAATTATGTTCTGAATATTTTGGCCACGGATTTTCACGGATCACCACGGATTAAACCAGAAAGACGTGGCTTCCACGGAACCTCCGCGAGTTATGCCGACCGCTCAAGACAGCCCTAGTGGCGCAGTTGGAATTTTGAATCTCACAAGGCGTAAGGCGTCATCCCGAAGAGCCCGCGTTTTTACCAGCGGGCCGAGGGATCTCCCGTGGCACACAGCGTCGTGGCGCGAGCTCCTTCACTCCATCTGAAGAACGGCGACGCCGAATGGCTTCATCGATGAGCGAAAATGTAATCAGAAATCAAAAAATGAACCACGACCAAAAGAGCTTAAAGTATAACGCCCGATTCTCGGAGTTCCTATGCCTCGCCCCAAGCGATACACTAATCAGGCTCTATCCGTGTAGATCCGTGCAAATCCGTGGCAAAGAATTTTCGAGGCAAGAAATGACCACCCGCACCAACCCGCTCTCTTACCTCACCACCCAGCTCAACGATCTCAGAGCCAAAGGCACCCACTTCAAGTTGCGCGTTCTTGACGACGAGCAAGCACACGTCTGCACCTTCGATGGCAAGAAAGTCATCAACCTCGCGTCGAACAATTATCTGGGACTAACCACGCATCCCAAGCTCCGCGAAGCGGCGCTAGAGGCCACGCGCAAATACGGAGTCGGATCCGGCGCCGTTCGCACTATCGCCGGCACCATGAAGATCCACATGGAGCTCGAAGAAAAGATCGCGCGCTTCAAGAACGTCGAAGCCTGCGTAGTTTTCCAGTCCGGCTTCGCGGCCAACGCAGGCACGGTGTCAGCCGTGCTGGGCAAAGAAGATTTCATCATCTCCGACGCGCTCAACCACGCTTCAATCATCGACGGCGCGCGCCTGTCGAAGGCGCAAATTCTAGTCTTCCGTCACAAAGACATAGCCCACGCCGAAGAACAGCTAGCCAGCATTAAAGACAAACCGGGCAAAAAGCTGCTGATCACCGACGGCGTCTTTTCCATGGATGGAGACATCGGCCCGCTCCCAGGTCTGTGCGACGCCGCCGAAAAATACGGCGCAATTATGATGGTGGACGACGCCCACGCCTCCGGAGTGCTGGGCCGCAACGGCCGCGGCACCATCGACCACTTCAACGTCCACGGCCGCGTCGATATTCAGGTAGGGACATTATCGAAAGCCATCGGCGCGCTAGGCGGCTACGTTTGCGGCACCCGCGATCTGATTGACTTCCTCTACCACCGCGCCCGCCCATTTTTATTTTCAACATCGCATCCGCCATCCGTAGCGGCAACCTGCATCGCAGCTTTCGATGTATTGGAAAACGAACCCGAGCGCATGGAAAAACTCTGGGAGAACACCCGCTTCTGGAAAAAAGAACTCGCCCTGCTAGGCTTCGACATCGGCGGACGCTCCACGCCAGCCAGCGAAACTCCCATCACCCCAATCATCATCGGCGACGGCAAGCTCACCATGGACTTCTCCCGCGAACTCTTCAAAGAAGGAGTCCTGGGCACCGGCATCGCCTTCCCCACAGTCCCCGAAGGCAAAGCCCGCATCCGCACGATCATGACGGCCACGCACACGAAGGAAGAATTGGATCAGGCGTTGGGAGTTCTCGGGCGAGTAGGCAAGAAGATGGGGATCTTAGGATAGCTATTTGGGATTGAACCGAGGCCATAAATCCGGTCGACTTGGAGGACCCAGGCGTGCGCACCTCATTCCTCCAGCGCCTCTATATGCTCGATGTAGAGGTTGTGATCGTCGTAAGTAAACCAGATTCTTGTGCGGGGAATGTCCGGGGGGAACGCCTTTACTATTACCCTGCTCCATCCAGTGTGCGGCTCCCTCGCTATCCTCTCGGGGCGCTTGCCCACATTCTCGGAAAAACCGGCGATTACATCGTCCAG
>JBEKJF010000423.1:0-4235 GCA_050011375.1 Candidatus Sulfotelmatobacter sp. | reverse complement strand
CTGGACGTTCGAGTTGATCGCCCGCACGCCCAAAATGTATAGCGAAGGCGATTTGCTCTTCGGCTTCAGCGGAGGCGGTCCCGGCTACGGCGATCCGCTCGAGCGCAAAGCCGAAGACGTGGTGGAAGATCTGAAGAAGAAAATTGTTTCGGAGTGGACTGCGAGCCAAGTCTATAAAGTCGCGCTGCACCCCGAAAGCCGGAAGCTGGACGCCACGCGCACCGAACAACTCAGAAACGCGGAACGCAAAGCCCGCCTGGCGCGCGGCCAGAGTTATGACGACTTCATGGCGGAGTGGACCAAGCTTTCGCCTCCACAAGACATCTTGCAGTTTTACGGAACCTGGCCCGACGCGAAATCCACGGGACCTGTGTTTCGTCCCTAGAAGCTTCGTCCATAGCAGCGAGGAGAACGGTAGTGGAATCGGCGACGCCGCGAGCCCTGATCCGTGCCATGGTGCAGGGCGTGCGTCCGCCTCGACCGTTGCTGCTACCCATCGTCTTCTCTCTGGGTGCTCGTTTGGAAAACGTGCCGCTGCGGGCGTTTCTCTCCAACCCGACCAAGATTGCGGGCGCGCTGCGGCAACTCCGCGGCGCGCTGGCCCTCGACGGCGTGGTTTGCTACTTCGATCCATATCTCGAAGTAGAGGCCCTGGGTGGCGAAGTCCAATGGTATGCAGACGGCGCCAGCCGCACTCTGCGAGCGGGGTCGACCGATCTGGATACGCTACGCGAGCGCGTGCCATCTCCCGGCGAGATTGGGCAGCTCGGACGCATTCCTGTGGCTTGCGAAGTTGTGCGCCGCCTCAAGGTCATGCTGCCGGGAGAACCAGCCTTGGCGGTCTCTGTGAGCGGTCCGCGCGCTCTGGCGGCGCAGCTTACGGGTGAAGCGCCTGGGGAATCCGTTTTCGAGGAAGCCACGGAGTTTGCCGCCGAAGTCGCGCTCGCATTGTGCAAGAGTTTTCTCGATGCCGGCGCGAGTGTAATTTTTCTGCGCGAGGATGCCGGCGCGATTCGAGATCCGCAATGCTGGGCTGACTTATTGAATCCTATAGTGAATGTAATCCGTTTCTATGAGGCTCTGCCGGTGCTGCTGCCCGCCAGCGCATCAGCCGGGGACGTACCTATCGCCGCGAGTGAAGCTTGTGAAGGGCTGATTTGCCCACGAACGATCGATCTGTCGGCGGCAGCACTCTCGCCACAGAGTGCGGCGTTGAACTCGGCGTATCTGCCAATCCAAGAACTGCTTTCGTCGGAAGCCAGCGAGGCCGCTCTGATTACGTTCCTGCAGACGCTGCCACCGGACCTTGGCTATGGCCTATTAACTACGCAGAACGATATTGCCGCGGAAACGGACATAAAACGGCTGGCGAGCTTGTTAAAGACCCTGCAAGGCGGATCGCGAGCCGTCGCGTGAAATTCTCGCTCTGAACAGAGCTTAAGGGCACGAGGAAAAACTCGGTTCCTTCTCATTCGTAAGAAATCAAGATTTGAGCATATCGTACTCGCGGTTGAATCGTTTGCAGCCCCACCGCCCGAACCCGGACGGCACCGGCTGCCGGAAAATATTCGCTTCGAAAAAGGTTGACTCAGTATTATCAATAGCTTCCAGATATTATCAATAAGTTACGGACTTTTTCAACAACTTACAAGGAATTTCGCATTAGAAGCGATTTAAGCAACGTTCTTCGCGCGGAGGGCTTTCGGGTTGTTCGGGTCGCTCCGATGCGATCTGAGGTCGATTCTGTGCGTTTGCGGGGCATTCTGGGGGCGGTCCGCTCTGTGCGTTTGAGGGGGAAGCAGCGAGCGCGCGCAATATGTTCTCAACACCTTACGGATACCCGCACTGAAAAGAAAGGACTTGCGGCGGCGGCGGCGCTCCCGATGCCACAGCTTTAGCTATAGCCTAAAGATACACATGGAGAAAACGATCCAGTTTAGGAGAAGGAATGAAGCGAGAGCTTCGGAAGGATGTTAGAACTCGTGCCCAGAAATCGCCGTCAGGCGATCAACTTCCCGGGTCGTCCATCGGCAGGCCGACGTAATTCTCTGCCAGGGTTTTGGCCGCTGCCGTCGAGCTGGTGACGTAGTCGAGTTCGGCGAGTTGGCGGCGGAGATCAAAAGGATTTTCGTCCGGAAAACGGTGCAGCATCGACGTCATCCACCAGGAGAAGCGCTGCACTTTCCACACCCGCCGCAAGCAGGTTTCGGAGTACTGGTCGAGCAGCGACTTGCTGCCGGTTTTATAGAAACGATCCATCGCCCGCGCCAACACGCGGACATCGGCGACCGCCAGGTTCAAACCTTTGGCTCCGGTCGGGGGCACGATATGGGCCGAATCTCCGGCTAGAAAAAGCCTTCCGTACTGCATAGGTTCGACGACAAAGCTGCGCATTCCGGTTACACCTTTTTGCAGGATGCGCCCCTCGGTGAGCTTCCAGCCGTCGGAACTGAGGCGAGTCTGCAGCTCCGACCAGATGCGCTCGTCGCTCCAGGCATCAATGTCTTCGTTAGGATCGCATTGCACGTAGAGGCGCCCAATGTGCGGCGTTCGCATGCTGTGCAAGGCAAAGCCGCGATCGTGATAGGCGTAGATGAGTTCCTCGGTCGAGGGCGGCGCTTCGGCTAGAATGCCAAGCCATCCAAAGGGATACACCCGGTCATATTCCGTGAGCACTCCTGCGGGAATGCTGGGCCGGCAGATGCCATGGAAGCCGTCGCAGCCGGCTATGAAGTCACAGCTGAGTTCGTGCTCGGCGCCGTCTTTTCTATAGCGGATCTTGGGCTGATTGCCCGCGAGATCGTGAACGCTTACGTCTTCTACCTCAAAAAATACTTTGCCGCCGGTCGCGATGCGTGCGTTGTTTAGATCTTTTAGCACTTCGTGCTGAGCGTAAATGGTGATGCCTTTTCCGCCGGTCAGTTCCTGAAAATCGATACGGTGGCCGCGGCCTCCGAAACGCAACTCGATCCCGTAGTGAATCAAGCCTTCGGATTTCATCCGCTCACCGACGCCCATTTCGGTGAGCAAGTCCACGGTGCCCTGCTCCAGCACCCCAGCCCGAACCCGCTCCTCAACGTATTGCCGGCTGCGGTTCTCGACTACGACGGCATCGATGCCAAGCAAATACAAAAGGTGAGAGAGCACTAGACCCGCTGGGCCTGCGCCGACGATCCCGACCTGTGTGCGCTCCGAAATCGGCACTGGACTGGACATCCGATAGGTTGCCGGAAAGTCGCTGGCACCGGCTACTTTACCTGCAGGGATTCGATGTAGTGGTTCAGATTGGCAACGCGTTGCTGTACTTCCCCTTCATGTCCTCCGCTCATGCGCCAGAAGACGGCGCCCCACACCGGCATTTCCTTGTTGCCGTGGGCGGCGAGGTCGGTCTGGCCGTTGAGTATCGAGGTCACCTTATTCGCCGGGTATTTGCCGCCGTTGTTCTTTGCCAGCACGGTCAGATCCGCGGGGGCAACTTTGAGCGCGCTCGCCGCGGGACCATCGCCCTTGGCAGATTTGCCATGGCACGCGGCGCAGTAGGTCATGAACATGTCATGGCCGGACGCGGGAGAAGTTGGCGCGGCAGCCGTATGTTCAATCTTAGCGGGCTGATCTTGCGCGCGCGCCAGTTTCGAATGGCCGAGCGCCGCGATAACAGTTAACAGCAGGAAACAGAAAGAACTGCGAGTTTGCATGGATTACTCCTCCTTACTTACCCCTCCAATGCAGCGCCGCACTTGACGCGGTGATGGACGCCGGGGACCAAACTCTTAGAACGTAAACTTCGCGGAAAATTGAAGCTGCCGCGGGTTGAACATGGTTCGTGGTGTACCAAACAAGGGGCTCGGAAACGGAGCGTGGGCGAAGGCCGCGTAGGCGCCAGTATAATTCGGACAGGTTACCTGGCCCCGCTGAATGGCGAGCGAGGTGGCGTCGTTGTAGTGCTGTGGCGCCGGCCCGTTCGTGGCCGTGGTGCCGCCGCAGAAATCCGCCGTCCCGCCTCCGTAAACCGAAGTCACCTCGTTAATGTTTTGCCGGTTGAATACATCGAAGGCATCGGCGGCCAGCAACACCGCCAAGTGCTCATGAAACTTGAATGCACGCGAGAGGCGCAGATCGAAATTATAAAAATGATCGCCGCGATAGGCGTTCCGGGGAGACCAGCCCACGCGGTCGGTGACGGGATTGGTATCGCCATTCACGTCGTTGCCCACAAACATCGAAAACGGGCGCGG
>JBEKJF010000422.1:0-4261 GCA_050011375.1 Candidatus Sulfotelmatobacter sp. | reverse complement strand
CTTCTGGTCGAGGCCGCGCTGGTCGTAGACGTCCCAATTGGCCAGCGCTTCCGCGATCTCGCCGTTGACGTTCTCTACTGCTTTCAGCACTCCTTTTCCGAGGAAGCGCGTGTTGTCTCCGTCGCGCAGTTCGACCGCCTCATGCTCGCCGGTCGATGCTCCGCTTGGCACAATCGCTCTTCCTGAGGTGCCACTCCCTAGTTGCACTTCGGCTTCTACCGTAGGATTGCCGCGCGAATCCAGCACTTCGCGTCCAATGATCGCCGCGATATTCGTCATACCGTGCTTACCTTCCTTGTCTCTCTATGAACATGTGATCAGGTCTGAAACTCACGATTATAGCGGATGGGAGACGAGCGGATGGGGGCAATGCGAGATGCAGCAGCGTCCTGATTTCAAATCAGGACGCTGCCCAAGATGACCTCAATGAACTGGGGAACTGCGTGCTACTTCTTTTCATTCTTCTCAGATGCTTCAGTCTCTTTCAGGTATGCGGCAGAGAGTGTACCCTTGCTTTTCGCGATCGGCAGCAGTGTCGGATAGAACTGGACGAACGTGGTGTCTACCGCCGCATGGGCAGCGTGGCAAGTGTAACAGTCCGCCGTTAGCGGAACCATTTTCCCGGTCTTGCCGTCATCGAACCCAAAGAAAGCCCATTTGCCGGGGAAGCGCGCTTCGTCTTTGATATGCACTTCGAGTCCCATCACTTCGGTTCCCTGGTAATTGCCTTTTTGATTAATCGATCCCTTGCCCTGCGCTCCGCGAACTTCGAGGACGAGCATTGTCTTGTCAGGCCAGGTGCCGGTTTGCACAAATGCTTTGTAAGCTTCCGGATTTACAAACACATTGTCGAACATGTGATGATCGGCCATCTGCATGGCCGGGTTGTAACTCATGTCGAAGCCGGATGTGAGGTAAACCCAGTCTCGATAATGTTCGGGAAGTTCGAGCTTCGCGTCGCTGGTATATTCCGGCCCGGAGGTCGTCGAAGACGGGTACTGCATGAAAGCGGCCAGAAGAACTAGAGCAATCAGAAGCAACAGCGCGGTCTTGAATGGAGTGAGCATGAAGGCAGTATCTCTCTGGGCGTGCTTGCTGGCTAGACCAGTGACTGCAGGGCTCTGGCGATTCACTGCATCTTTAGCCTTTTAGCGAGCGCAGTAAGATACGATCTCGATATGGACGCCGTAGCTCTCCGCTCGCAGCCGCACCGGTGGATATGGATTGCGCCGGTCTGGTTCGGCTTCGGGCTGGTCGATGCGATGCAGACCGTCCTGGTGATGCGCGCTGAGGGTATGCATCACGCCTGGACGAAGCTGTTCGTGACCACGGTCGTTTCCTGGCTGCCGTGGGCGCTCGCAACTGGATTCATCATGCGCCTCGGGCGCCGATTCCCTCCGGTGAGATTGAGGCCGCTCGCGACGTGGCCGGCGCATCTCGCCGCCTGCGCCAGCATCGGGCTTATCTTCGCTGCCTGGGCTGCCTGGCTCGACCTGGCATTCAATCCCTACGGATACAGTTTGATCCGTCGCCCGTTCGCGCCTCTCTTATTTGACAGGTTCTACAACGGAATTCTCTCTTACCTCGTTCTGTACACTGCGGTCCTTGCGCTCGGCTACGTACTCGATTCACGAGCGCGCATCGCTTATCAACAGACCGAGACTGCGCGACTCAACGAGCAACTCTCGAAGGCCCAACTCGATGCGCTCCGGCACCAGATCGAACCACACTTTCTATTCAATTCGCTCAACGCTGTCGCCGGCCTCGTGCGGGAGGGAAGAAACGACGACGCGGTGAGCACGATTGCGGGGTTGAGCGATTTTCTGCGCCGCGTGTTGGAGGATTCCACTCGCCAACAGGTGCCCCTGAGTGAGGAAATGGAGTTCGCGCAAAAATATCTCGACATTCAGAAGGTTCGGTTTGTGGAGCGGCTTCAGTTGAGTGTAGATGTGCCCAAGGAACTTCTTCTTGCGCAGGTGCCGCCGCTGATTTTGCAGCCCATCGTCGAGAACGCGATTAAGCACGGAATCGCAAAACGGGCCCAGGGAGGCGCGATTCGGATTGCTGCCATTCGCTCCAACGGGAGGCTCACGCTCAGTGTTTACAACGACGGCCCTAGCTTGCCAGCAAGTGGTCGCGATGGAATCGGGATCTCGAATATGCGAACTCGATTGCAAAGCCTGTATGGAGATGCCTTCGAGTTGAGCCTGCGAAATCACGACCCGGACGGTGTGGAAGTATCGGTTTCCGTGCCTTTCGTTTCTGTGCCTTTCGTTTCCGATCCGAAGGAGTGATTCGTGTCCGCGGAGATAAGTCCGATCAAGATACGCACGGTCATTGTCGACGACGAACCGCTCGCGCGCAGTAATCTCAGCGTGCTGTTGCGGCTCGATCCGGAAATTGAAATTGTCAGCGAGTGCGGCTCCGGTGTGGATGCACCGCGAGAAATCCGTGCCGCGAAACCAGACCTTCTTTTCCTCGACGTGCAGATGCCGGAGTGCGATGGGTTCGATGTCCTCGAGTTGCTGGGAAAAAACGTGCCTGCCGCGATCATCTTTGTAACCGCCTACGATCAGTACGCGCTGAGGGCTTTCGAAGCCGGAGCGCTCGATTATCTTTTAAAGCCGTTCGACAATGCGAGATTCGATCGTGCATTGGGCCGCGCCAAGCAAAAGATCGCGCAGGGCAAAGGCTTGCCCAAGAAACTTCAGCGCTTGACCATCAAGAGCGCCGGTCAGGTCGCATTCGTCAGCCTATCGGAGATCGATTGGATCGAGGCCGCCGACTACTACGCGGCTCTGCACGTTGGGGATAAGACTCACCTGTTGCGCCGCAGCATGGCTGAACTGGAACAGGATTTAGATCCAGCTACGTTTTGCCGCATACATCGCTCGACCATCGTGAACCTCGATCGCGTCCGGGGTCTCAAAGTCAGCGAAGACGGCGATTACCAGGTGCTGCTCGAAAACGGAACCGAACTTCGCATGAGCCGGCGTTATCGCAAGCAACTGCAATCTCGGCTGGGAATTCGGATTTCAGATTAACCTTTGTGACGGCTTAACCCTTATCTTCGCTGGTTCCCCGATTCGGCTCGCTTATTGTCGCAGCCATCCTTCTAGTCTAGAGTTGAAGCAACAATTGAGGCACTTAGGGGTTGTAAGACCTGAGGAGGAATCATGAAGAAGTGGACCGTTCTATCTTGCAGCTTATTGGTGGCAGGTTCGTGCATGAGCACAATGGCCGTAGCGCAGACCATTTCGCCCGTTCCGGCCGGCACCGCTCTGATGGTCAAACTCGATACAACTCTCGCGACCTTCAGCAACAAAGCGGGTGACCCTTTCCGGGCACGCCTGGCAGAACCCGTGATGCTCAACGGTAGAGTTGTGATTCCGGCAGGAGCGATGGTGGAGGGCCGCGTTACCAGGGTGAGCGAACCGCGCCGCATCTCAGGCAAGCCGACCATCGGCATTATGCCCGAAGCGCTGGTCCTTCCGACCGGCGAACGATTCTTTCTCGACGCGACTCTAGTTGACACGAATGCCGGACGCGACACCGACGTGAACCGCGAAGGCGAGTTCAAGGGATCTGGCCACGACCGCCGCGATCAATGGGAAACTGGCGGCGGCACCGCAGGTGGAATGTTGATCGGCGGCCTCATCGGCGGACCGCCGGGAGTCCTCATCGGCGGAGTGGTCGGCGCAGGCTCGACCGGCGTTCACTGGCTCAGCAAACATCACTCGGCAGTTCTTCCGGCTGGCACCGACCTTACGCTGGAACTCAATCGACCGCTGGCGATGACGCCCGTGGTGGCTAGCGCGGGGCAGTAAGCCGATATTTGGCTAGGCGAAAACCCGAGCCGTCTGTTCCGGTTTTTTATTGCAGGTGTACGGCAAGCCTTGACAGTCAGCCATAAATATGGCAGCATCGGAGTGTGAGAACGACAGTAGACATCCCGGATCCGATCTATCGTGAGCTCAAAGGTAAAGCCGCGAAGGAAGGACACTCCGTCAAGGAACTAATACTCCGTAGTGTGGAGCGGGAGCTGAAGAACCGCGGCCGCAGAACCAGGCGTGTTTCACTTCCCATCGTACCCTCAAAGCGGCCGGGGACGCTTGAGCTGGATAATGCCAAGATTTTCGAGATCATTCCTTTTCCCTGATGTAAACGTGTGGGTCGCCATGACCTATGCAGGCCACGTTCACCACAGCATCGCCAAAGCATGGTTCGATGAACTGGACGTGGAAGCGCGCGTTTGCTTTTG
>JBEKJF010000421.1:0-4328 GCA_050011375.1 Candidatus Sulfotelmatobacter sp. | reverse complement strand
GTCTGCAGCGTAGCGGTGACATCTGGATTCGCCGGTTTGTTGAAGCCGATGTGGCTGTCGCTGATCTGCACAAAGGTGAAGTCCGCGCCCTTGCCGGCATCTTTGCCGTAACCCTTCGCGAAGGCCCGAGACACCGGGACGCCGCCGCTCATTGTCCAAACAAGGCCGGTACCCGCCCATGCCATGCACTTCAGAAAGCCGCGCCGGTCGACGCCGTCGTTATTGAGGTCTTGCAAACTTTGATCGATGAGATCCTGCTTTTTGTCTGGCATTTGTCCTCCGTGGTTTGTAACGTTCTCATTGGATAACCGGCACGAGTCGCTTTTATTCCCAGTTGAATCCAGGAAATTTTCAGAAACTCTTGCGGCATCGGGTGAAGTCAGAAGGCGGGCTTCGTCTGCCCGCCCTCTCAACTCATAGTCTGAAAATGAGGCTTATTTGGCAGTTGTGGAATGGATTGCCAAAGTTCCCATGCCGCCCTGAGCCCCTTCATCCTCATTTCCGAAAATCCACACGTTGCCGGGTGCCGGTACAACTCCAGCAAACAGAAGATCATCGAGGAAATTGCCCTTCGTCGGGTTGGGACTGGTAACAATCGTCCAACTGCTTCCATCCCAATGCAGAAGCAGCGTCATCTGATGTCCGGATCCATCGGCCGCGAAGTAGGAACCGAAAGCATAAATGTCATCGGCAGAATTCGCCGTGATTCCAAGCAGGCGGTTCGACTGACTTGTGCTATTCGGCCCAACATTCGGGCTGGGCACTATCGACCAGGTCGTGCCATCCCAGTGCAGGATCAACGTGAGCGTGGCAGATTGTCCGGCAAGACCCGGCGTGGAATAGCCTACTGCCCATGCGTTATCTGGAGTCAATGCCACCACGGCATTGAGCTGGTTTGGTCCCTCGCCTAAGTTATCGGGAGTCGCGACAGCGGCCCATTTTGTGCCATTCCAGTGAATTGCAAGAGTTGAACCGCCGTTATCGCCCACCGCCCAGGCATCGTTGGTGGCGTCTGCGGACACGCCAGTGAGACCCTCGAACCCAGCAGTGTTAATAAAGGTGGGCGTCCATGACGTGCCGTCCCAGTGCTCAAAAAGGTTGTAGCTTGTGGAGCCGCCATTTGAAAAGGTTTGCACCAGATTGCCGACGGCCCAAATGTCAGTCGCCGAAGTCGAGGTCATGGCGAAAAGATCCCCTTGAGAATTCGGCAGGAGCGTGGGATTCGGGAACAGGCTCCACTTGGTTCCGTCCCATTTTTCGATGATCTGGCCGGGATTCGCTCCCAGGGTTACATTGCCCACTGCCCAGGCCTCTGTGGAAGAAATGTCGACGACGCCCTGGAGATCCGCAGTAAGCTCGCCATTAATCAACGGTGCGGCGAAAGCTGTCCACTTGGTGCCGTCGAAGTGCATCGTCGAGTCTCCTACCGCCCAAATGTCGGTCGGGGAAGATGCCGATGCAGCAAAGATGCTGCTGTTGGCCTTGTTTCCGTTGGGTGTTGGGACTACCTGAAATGTCGAGGCTGCGTTGGTTTGAGCCGTCGCGGGCGTGCCTTGCAGCGTGACAACCGCCAATCCGATAAGCGTTAGAGCAATAAGCGTATGTTTCACAATTCCTCCTGAATAGTTTTGTTGAATTTGACAACTCTTACTAAGGGTTTGATAACTCGCACGAGCTACTTTTATTCCCGACAACGTCGAGGGAGAAACGCAGGCCAAGAAAATGTTTTGCTCAGAGAACAATTTCATTGACCTACGCAGGCTTCTGACGGAACCGCTTCTCACTTACAGCCGGTTAGTTCGCCAGGTACCGAGCCAACGCTAGATCTCCGTCTAACTCTCCGATGGCAACGATGTTTCCATCTGTCTGGATCAGAAGACCTGTGAACGTCTGCTCACTGGTCACGGTGCAGCAGCCGCCAAACGAGTTGGTGGTACCGAAGGTGGTATCCAGCTCGCCATTTGCATCGAGACGTGCCATGCCGCCTTGAGTTGGCGAAATCAAGCCGCCGACCACGATCTGCCCATTCGCTTGCAGAGCCATTGCCGTCCCCACTGAAGTCGTCGCGGGCGGGTCGAACGATTCGAAGGAGTTGGCGTTGAAGCTTGTATCCACTTTCCCTGTTTCGAGGAAGCGGCTCACGCCGATCTTGTGTCCCCGGCACTGCGAATCATTAGTGCAGCTCGTCACCGCCACAATGTAGTCGCCGTTCGCCTGGAAAATGGTCGGAGAAAAGCCGCTCTGCGAAGACGACAGGGCAGCCGTCAATGTTCCCGCCGTCACCTTCGATAGCAGCACACCCTTGGAGTTCAACTCCACTGCTATGCCTGTCTTGCCGCTTTCATTCTGTCCCACGGCTAGGTAGTCGCCGTTCGATAAGAGCGCAAGGGCATCAGGCCCTGTGATGGTGTCAGTCACCAGCGAGATTCCGCCCGTGCCAAACGTGGTGTCCAGGCTGCCGCTCGAGTTGTAGCGCACCATCGACATCTTTCCGGGAGCAACCCCTTCCTGGGCAACCTCGAAGCCGGCCATCACGATTTTTCCGTTGGGTTGCAGCAGCATGGCGGTGGGAACGTCGGTCCGCGTGCCTACAACGGTGGTCACCAGGCCTCCGTTTCCGAACGTGGCATCCAGAATCCCGTTGGACGTGTACCGCGCCAGCCCGAACTCAATCCGCCCTGCGCTGCTTATGGCCTCTCCTGCAACCAGGATGTCGCCATTCGTCTGCACCGCAAATCCGAACGGAGTGAAGGTGAAGCCGGCGAATGTGGTGTTCGTAATCCCGTTCGTGCCAAACGTGGTATCCAGCGCTCCGGTTGAGGTGTAGCGCACCAAACCGATTCCGGTGCCTTCGTTTTCCACAAAGTCGACTTGGGCGACCGCCACGATGTCGCCATTTGATTGTTCAAAGCTGCCCACTCCTGCGGAGCCATTGGCGAAGCTGGTGGTAACCGTGCCACCATTGCCGAAGGTTGGGTCAAGAGTGCCGGCCTGGGCTTCTGACCGATTAATGCCAAACACCAGGCCAATTGCTAGTAGTCCGGCGATCATATGAAATACAGTTTTCCTCATTGCTTTTTCCTTTTTAGTTTCAAGTTTGATTTTGGTCACAGGCAGACAATCTGCCAAGGCTGATAACCGGCAAGTGAAGGATTTATTCCCGCATATTGCGCTGTAAATTTCTTCTCTCCGACAGTCTGTTTGTGTGCCGTGGTGAGGAATGTACCTTGGCAACATTTGCGTGTTGTCAGCGGGAGGTCACAGCTCTGTTAGGTTTTGGTAAAAGATTTTTCTGTGGTGCGCTGGAGAATGTTGCGGACTGGCTTGGCAGAGCTGCCGAGAAAATAATCGTCGAGTGACCTGCTGTGGTCTGAGCTAAGAGGTTTGGGCGCGAGACCAAGCATAAGGATTCGTAAGCTGGGCAATTATGAATTAAGATGAGTGGCCATTTAACCTGGTAGGTTTACGCCGCTGAGAAATCCGCCCAAGTGCCCAGTCAGCGCCACAATGCCAACCGCCAAGACTTCGAGGGCCAAACGGTAGGCCGGCAAGTAAACTGTCTTTCGTCGTGCGTGGAAATGCACCCACCACACCAGCCAGATCATCACCGTCGAAACACACGCCAGAACCAGATGCAGCAATAGAATGCCCTTCAGCTTCTGTCCTTCGAGTTGGAACTGCCACGCGAGTAGCCCGGTAACGAGAACCGGAACAGTTGAAATAGCCGCCGCCAGCAGATTGTAGTAGGCTGCCTGCGCCAGGCCACGTCGCTTCGTCCATTGCGCGATAAGGTCGAAGGCCACTGCCGTGATGAACAAACCGATTGGAAAATGGATCAGGACGACATGTTGCGCATGCTTGGCCAGAAGCGCCGTCTTAAGATCGAAAGGATTTACCATTGCCATACCTCTTCTAGATTTGTCCGCAGCGCGCATTCGTTTCAATCTGAATTCGTGCCAGCGGCACAAAAACCTCACCCCCGCGTGAAAAGGAGAGAGCAAACGCGGGAGTGAGGCTCGCACACGCTACGGTAAGTAGTAGCGGAACGAAGTGAAGATCATTGCATCCAGGCCGTGCGGCTCTCCGCCCACGCCCGACCAGGTATTGCGCTCTACATAGGAGAACTGCGGCCCCCATTGGATTCGGCCGCGGTTCACCTTTTCTCTTGAGCCGTCATACGGCTTGAACCAGATGCCGAAGGTGCCTTCGATCAGCACACGCGTGTCGGCCGTGCAGTTCGAAAGGCCCGCAGGAGTAAAACCGTTGTTGACCGTAGGCGCGATTTCCGTGAAGCACCCCGTATTGCTGAACATGGGCGATCCGTAGCC
>JBEKJF010000420.1:0-4349 GCA_050011375.1 Candidatus Sulfotelmatobacter sp. | reverse complement strand
CTATGACCTGCTGGCGACGGCGCATATGAAAGGCGGGGGGCCGGTGGCAGCGATGCAGGCCGAACGAGCCGCCATCCAACTCAGCCCGCGCAACCAGCAGTATGTTTACAACATGGCGGAAATTTATATTGCCGACAAAAAATGGGATGCCGCCGTAACCTTGCTGCAGCGCCTGAAGGCAAGCAACAATCCCGAGATCGCGGCTGCCGCTCGCGATAGGCTGGGCACGATCCCGAACGAAGAAAAATACGGCATCTCAGCCGCTGCGGTAGCAAGCCAGAAAGTCGCAGCCCAACCATCGCCCTTCGACGTGCTGGAGCAGGATGCCGCCAGGCGCGCCGCAGCCGAAAAATCGGGACGATCGACAGGCACAGTAGACAAGCGTCCCGCAAAATTTCTGCAGGGGCGCCTCGTCGACGTGGACTGCTCGCAATCTCCGGCCGCAGTTTTAACCGTTAGATCTGCTGAAGTCGTTCTGAAACTACGCACTGCTGATTACAAGTCGCTGCCACTGATCGGAGCCGAAAAGTTTTCCTGCGAATGGAACGACCGTGCAGTCTCGGTGAACTACAAGCCCGGCGGCGCGGCGGATGGGGATTTGCTGTCGGTCGAAGTGCGGTGACGCGCAGGCTCTGCAAGTGGAAGCTAATTATGCGACTACACTCCGCTTAACAAAGTACTTCTCGCAGGCGCGGCGGAAAACCCGACCTAACTCTTCAAAGGGTGAAGCGCGAGCGTAATTTGCCAGACGACGATGAAAGCGGCGGCCGCTATCCCGTTGTTACCTGCGTACTTACCGTGATCCCTCGTTCGTGCGCGAGAATAGCACTTCAGAGCCAACACCTGTGGCCGATTTTCTGATATTCTCATGCGTTTTACCTTGAGGTGAGCCGTGGAGAAGCGCGCGGTCAAATATCATCGCGGGCGGTTGGGCGAGGCTTTGCGCGAGGAGATCGAAACTCTGGTGGAAGGGGAGTTGGCCGATCCGCGCATTGGGCTGGTGGGCGTGACCGCGGTGCATGTGGCCGACGACGGCCGTTCCGCGCAGGTTCTGGTGGATGTGGATGGCGATGACCAGGAGGCAGATCGCAGCCTTGAGGGTTTGATCGCGGCGAAGGAATACATTCGGCACGAACTGGTGGAGCGTTTGCGGATCCGGCGCGCGCCGGAATTGCATTTCCGGCTGGACCGTTCGGAGCGGGAAAAGGCGCGAGTGGAAGAACTGCTGGCGCGCGCGAAAAAACGAATGAAGACGCGCGTGGGATCAAGCGAAAAGAAGGCGTAGAAATTATGTTGCAGGATGTTCTCCAGCAAATCGAGCAGCGCGACCGATTCGTGCTTACGTCGCACGCGCGACCCGATGGCGACGCCATTGGATCGGCGCTGGCGTGCTGCCAGGTTTTGCGCTCGATGGGGAAGCAGGCCGACGTGGTTTTGCACGATGGCGTGCCGCGAATTTATCGCTCGCTGCCCTTCGCCGATCAGGTGCAGCAGGCGAGCCGCGTCGGCGGCAGCTACGAGGCTGCGATCATTCTGGAATGTGACAGCATTCATCGCACGCGGCTGGAGGGATTGGAAAGCCGATTTCTGATCAACATCGATCACCACGTCAGCGGAAGGCCGTTCGCGGATGTGAACTGGATTGATCCGCACGCGGTCGCCACGGGAGAGATGGTATTCCGGCTGGCGCGCGAGGCGGGAACGCCCGTCTCGTCTGAGATTGCAACGTGCCTTTACACGGCGCTGATGACCGATACAGGATCGTTCATGTTTCAGGGGACGAACGAGCATACGTTCGCACTGGCGCGGGAGCTGGTTTTGGCGGGCGCCGACCCGTCCCACTGCGCGCGCAGTATTTATTTTGCGCACTCGGTGGCTAAGATGAGGCTGCTCGGCGAGGCGCTGCGCAACCTCAAGACCGACGGCCACGTTGGGTGGACATGGGTAACACAGGAACAAATGGAACGTTGTGAAGCGAAGGAAGAAGACTGCGAAGGCCTGGTGAATTATGTGCTCTCGATCGGAGAAGTTGAGGCTGCGGCATTCTTCCGTGAGCTTCCCGACGGGCGCGTTCGCGTAAGCCTGCGCAGCAAAGGCAAGCTCGATGTGGCGCGAGTGGCCGAGGGCTTTGGCGGCGGCGGGCATGAATGCGCCAGCGGTTGCTCGCTTGATGGGCCGCTGGCCGAGGCAGTACGACCGGTTCTGGAAATGCTGCGGCGCGGTCCTTCCGTACAATGATTCAACATGAGGTTTCAACGTTTCAAAGTTTCAACGTTTCGAGGCTCAATTCGTCGGATGTAGCTATGCCTGCGATCGCTTGAAACCTTGAAACTTCCGAAACCTTGAAACCTTTGATCCTCCCATGACGAATCGCACCCGCACGGACGCGCTGCTCCTCGCGGGCTTCTGCGCGTTTCTGTTTCTCTACGGGCTGGGACAGTTCGGTCTGATTGGAGCCGACGAGCCGCGCTATGCGCAAGTCGCTCGTGAAATGCTGGAGCGACGCGATTGGATTACACCTGTGCTTGGCGGGCATCCGTGGCTGGAAAAGCCGCCGCTCTATTACTGGCAAGCCATGCTGTCGTATTCGATTTTTGGTGTAAGCGACTGGGCCGCACGGCTGCCGTCGGCACTCGATGCCGCTCTATTGGTACTGGCTGTGTACTTTTTTCTGCGGCGCTTCAAGTTTGGATTTGAACTCGACGGCGCGCTCATCACAGCATCTTCCGCCGCCATTGCCGGATTCGCGCACGCCGCCTCGATGGACATGGCATTGGCCACGGCTTTCGGTATCGGTATGCTCAGTTGGTGGGCGTGGCGGGAGAGTGAAAAGAAAATTTACCTTGGCATGTTTTACGCCTTCATGGCTCTAGGCATGCTTGCGAAGGGACCCGTCGCGCCGTTTCTGGCCGCGCTGGTGATCGCTCTGTATGCGATTGCCGTTAAAGAATGGCGTCTGGTTGTGAAGTCATTGTGGCTGCCGGGAATTATTCTATTCTGCGCGATCGCGCTGCCGTGGTATTTGGCGGTGCAGATGCGCAATCCGCAGTTTTTTCGCGAATTTATCGTTCAGCAAAATCTGGACCGGTTCTCGGAAAATCTTTATCACCATCGCGAGCCCATCTGGTATTACCTGCCGATGACGGCGCTGGCGCTGGCTCCTTGGACGGTCTTTGTGATTGCGGGCTTCGTGCAAGCGGTGCGGCAGTGGTGGGAGCGACGAAGATTCGTGCAGGCCAGCGAGGACTTCGAAAAGCAATTTGGCATTTTCGCGTGCTGCTGGCTGGTCGTGCCCGCGGTGTTCTTCTCGATCTCACAATCGAAGTTACCCGGCTATATTCTTCCTGCGATTCCTGCGGGTGCGCTCTTATTAGTAGGATGTCTGCGGCAAGATCTGGAGCGAAACGACGCCAGGCCGCCGGCAATATGGCTGGCAGTGTTGCACGCGTTATTCGCCGCTGCTCCGATTGTTCCAGCGTTATTGATTGCCTATTTGATCACGCAACACCGGCTTCCGGGAGGGCGACCCATGCTGGCAGCGCTCGGCGTTGCATTCGTTCTGTGCGCCGGAATTGCGCTCACACTGGTTCGCAAGACAGGTCTTCGCATGCTGCGGTTCGTAACGGTGATTCCGGTTCTGCTGTTTGTGGGAATTGTGTTGCGACTGGGAGCTACCGACCTGGATGAAACTTATTCGGCGCGGCCCCTGGCGCGGGAAATCGCTCGGATGGAAACTCAACCGTTGCCGCTAGCCGTCTACCATGTTCGGCGCGAACTGGAATATGGATTGACCTTTTACCGCAGCCGGTTGACCTTCAACTACGACTGGGGCAGTGTTCCTGCAGGTGAACACTTGTTGGTGGCGCCGGAAAATACACAGGCCGAGATTGCGAAGCTGGTGGCAGGCCGCCGCGTCTCTTACCTGGGACACTATGCCGCGCAGCGCGTCGACTATTACTGGGTTGCCGCTGCGGGCGCGGCTTCCGGGCAGTAGGATGAAATGTTGTCGGCTGGTGTTCCGGCGGTTTGCTTCAACTCTCGCAACGCACTAAACTCTGATTTCTGCCATTGCAAACTTAGCCACCGTCTTTTGCGGCGGAATTTGCAGGAGCCCCGTGGAGATTCTCGATCTCAGGCATTTTTCCTCCGTCGACCTGCGCCCCCTGCTCGACGATGAGACGCGCGCTTGGGCGAGCCTGCTCTCGTGGGATTACCACGGGTCGGCGGAGATGATTCTGCGCTATGTCGACGCGAAAATTCTCCCTGGATACGCTGCCATTGATCGCGGGCGCATTTTCGGTTACAGCTTCTTTGTGTACGAAGGCAGCAAGGGAGTAGTCGGCGATCTT
>JBEKJF010000419.1:0-4353 GCA_050011375.1 Candidatus Sulfotelmatobacter sp. | reverse complement strand
ATTCAAGAAGCATCCACTGGTGGCGAAGCTGCTGGAAGGCGGCAAGATGATTCGCTACGGAGCGAAGTCCATGCCTTATGGCGGCTGGTGGGCGATTCCGCCGGTTGCGGGTAATGGCTGGATGATTCTCGGAGACTCCGCCGGCTTTTTGAACTCTGCGCGACTCAAGGGCATTCATCTCGCCATCAAGAGCGGGATGCTGGCCGCTGAAACCGCTTTCGAAGCGCTGAAGAAAGATGACTCGTCCGCCGCCATGCTCGGCGAGTTCCAGAAGAAAGTCGAATCCAGCTGGATCAAAGAGGAGCTCTGGAAAGTGCGCAACATGCACCAGGGTTTCGAACACGGATTCTACGCCGGCATGTTCCACACCGCGCTGCAAATGGTCACTGGCGGCCGCGGCCTGCGCAACCGTTATCCTGCGAAAGCTGGATACGAACACATGCGCAAGCTCGCCGAACTTCCTGCCGATGGAGGCGCCGAGGCTCATCTGCTCGGCCCCGCGAAAGGCGATGGCAAGCTTACTTTCGACAAGCTCACCGACCTGTATCACTCCGGCACCAAGCACGAAGAAGATCAGCCCTCGCACCTCGTGATCGACAACACCGATGTTTGCAATACACGGTGCGTAAAAGAATTCGGTAGCCCTTGCCAGAATTTCTGTCCCGCCAATGTCTACGAAATGCTCGATGACGCGACTCAGCCGAACGGCAAGCGCATCAGCCTGAACCCATCGAACTGCGTGCACTGTAAAACCTGCGACATCGCCGACCCGTACCAGATCATCACCTGGGTGCCACCAGAAGGCGGCGGCGGGCCGAATTACGACGGCATGTGAGGTGGCGTTGAGCGTTCCCTGCTGAGAGTTCTACCTTCTTTACAACATGCGCTTGCCGTGGATCACAGCCGCAATCACTACTTCTGGCTCTTCTAATCGATAGATGACCCGGTAGCTATATACCAAGAGTTCGCGGATGTCCTCACTGTCGAATTCGGGAACTTTGCGGCCGGAGCGAGGAAAACGTGACAGCGCCCTGGTTTGATTCACAATCTTCTTCACAACAATACCGGCGTAGGTGGGGGAGTCGGCGGCAATATAGTCAGCGATGGCCGTCATATCCTCCGAGGCGCGGCGGGACCAGACTACTCGGTAAGCCATTTGCCAAGGCGAGCTTCGACTTCTTCCTGAGACAAAGTTCCGTTGACGCGAGCATCTTCCAACCCGCGCCGGACCTTGTCGAGAACGTACAGGTGGTATTGGATATCCTCGACGGAACAATTGTCAGGCAGCTTATTCAGGAGCAACTCGGCATCATGTTTGGCGGTGCTCATGACCGACCTCTTTTTGCGGAGAACTCCTGCGTGCAGAACTCGGTCTCGGATCTAAAGTGTACTTCCATAGCCGCTATTTTACACCCGCCTCATGCGCCCCGGTACGACAGGCGTGAAAGGAAGCACCCTTCAGAAAGCATCCCCAGAAAGCATCCGGACGACCAACCCCGTGGTAGCATTTCCGCCATGCGACGCCGCATAGCGATTTCTGCTGTTCCATTTCTATTCCTACTCACCGCACTTGCTCAGCAACAAACCACTACCCCGGAGCAAGCCCTACAGAAATATCGCGACTCAAAAGCCGCAGCGCTGCGCGATGACTTTGGCGAGCTGGCCCGCTACCGCGACGCCAACGCTGCCCTTAAGCCGCCCGCGCCCGGCGAGAACCGCGTTGTCTTCTTCGGCGATTCGATCACGGACATCTGGCATCTCGACGAATATTTTCCCGGCAAGCCTTACATCAACCGCGGCATCGGAGGCCAGACCACACCGCAAATGCTGCTCCGCTTCCGGCAGGATGTGATCGATCTGCATCCCAAAGTAGTGGTCATTCTCGCCGGCACTAACGATATCGCCGGAAACACCGGCCCCATGCGGCTTGAAGATATCGAGGCGAACTACGCGTCCATGGCGGAAATCGCCCGCGCTAACAATGTCCGCGTTGTGCTCTCGTCGGTAATGCCCGTGCACAACTACACGCCGCAGTCGCAGAATTTGTTTGCCCAGCGTTCGCCGGCAAAAATTGTTCAGCTGAATCTTTGGCTGAAGAACTACTGCGCGACAAACAGCTGCGTTTATCTCGATTATTTCAGCATCATGGTCGACGACAAGGGCTTGCTCAAGCGCGATTTGGCTGACGATGGCCTGCACCCCAACGCCGCCGGATACAAAATCATGGCCCCGTTGGCCGAGGCGGCGATCCGCAGCGCAATTGGCGCTCCGAAGCGTTGAAACCTTTTCTCGCCCGCAAGGCTCTATAATGGAGCGAGTTTCCGACCGCCTCGGCCTTCGGGCATACCCAGGCCGCGGCGGCGAGGAGAGAGTTTTTTCCGCTAACTCCGCGGCTTTTCTCAGCGCTCTCTGCGATGAAGCTTCAAACGCGGAGGGCGCGAAGAGAATCTCGCGGAGATCCGCCGAGAAAATCTGCTCCGAGGGTGCTGGTGGAAACGCCCGCGCCTCCCGTGCTCTGCGAAGAGCGCATTGGAAAGGAAGCGCCCGCCGGGATGTTCCCGCCTGCGTGTCTTTTCCCAAAACAAGTCGTTCGTCGATGGTCGTTAGTCGTTGGCCAACCCAGCGACGAATGACAGACGGCCAACGACCATCGACCAACGACCAACGACCAACGACTGTGCTTCTCACCGACAAATTCGGCCGCCCCATCACCGACCTGCGGATCTCCATCACCGACCGCTGCAACTACAAGTGCGTCTACTGCCGCACCGGCAACGAAGGCGCGTTGTATGGCGACTTGCCGTTCGAAGATTACCTGCGCATGGCGCGCGTGCTGGTCGGCATGGGAATTACGAAGGTGCGTCTTACCGGCGGTGAGCCCCTGTTACGTAAAGGTGTCGTGGATTTCGTTCGAGAGCTTGCGAAGTTACAGCCCACGATTTATGGAGCCCCGGACGCCCCCGTCCGGGGTGGCCCACTAGACGTGCGGGCGGACGAGGGCGTCCGCCCCTCACACGCCGACCCACTCGACATCGCCCTTACCACCAACGGCCATCTGCTCGCCGATCTGGCGCAGCCGCTGAAAGACGCAGGCCTGACTCGCGTCACCGTTTCCATGGACGCCGTCGATCCGGACCGCTTCGCGCGCATCACGCGCGTGCCTAACGGATACGATCACGTGCTCGCCGGCATTCGCGCCGCGCGCCGCGCCGGGTTGTGGCCGCTGAAGGTGAACTGCGTGCTGATGCGCGGCTTCAACGAGGATCAGATCATTCCGTTTGGAATGTTCGCGCGCGAAGAAGGCGTGACCGTGCGCTTCATCGAATTTATGCCGCTCGAAGAAGGGCGCACCTGGGCGCCGAACACAGTGGTCACGCTCGACGAAATTCTGGCGCGCATGGCCGAGTACCGCCCGCTGGTCGAAATCCCGCACGCGCGCTCGGAAACCGCCCGCCGCTACCGCTTCGACGACGGCGTCGGCGAAATCGGCATCATCGCGCCGGTCTCGCATCCTTTCTGCGGACATTGCAGCCGCATCCGCATCACCAGCGACGGCAAAATCCGCACCTGCTTATTTTCTGTGTGGGACCACGACCTGCACGCCCAAATGCGCCGCGGCGCGAGCGACGAAGATCTGGAAGATTTCATCCGCGGCGTGATCCAGAAAAAAGAAGAACGCCACCACATCGGCGAGCCGGATTTTGTGCCGGCTTCGAGGACGATGGTGCATATTGGGGGCTAGCCATCAGGCGTCAGTCGTCCCCAGTTGCCCGCCGACAGTGACATGCGCGAGTCTCTTCCGCTAGAATGAGCGGCCATGCGAGCCCTCCACAGAGTCGCCTTACTCCTGCTGGCTGTCGGGATTTTCTTGTCTTGTCAGACCTCGGGAAGCAGCGTGCCAAAGCAGAGTATTGTTTCCGTCCCGGACCTAGGATTCAGCTACACTCCGCCTGCAGGGATGATCGACAAAACTTCCACTGCGAGTGTGCAATCCCGAAGCCATGCGGCCTCGTACTCCAGCAGAGCAACCCAGTTGCTGCTCGACATGTCGTCAGGTGAGAACGACACCGCCCCAGATTGGCATCATGTGTGGATGTTCACGCTTCCCCGAGCACAGTATTCCAGTCTGTCCGACTCAGCCGCGGAAGGGAAAATAAATACTGCTTTGGCAGGCCCGCGTGCGTCCCCCGTCGGCCAGCCTAAAGGCTCCCTTCTCGCGGGACGTAGTTTCCTGATCTCCGAGTTCGAGCAAAAGGAACCACCTCTGATTAAGCATGCGAAGATATTCACAACTATCTGCAAAACACAACTGGTGTCGTTTGTGCTGGTGTCGAACTCCGCGCAGCAGGTGAG
>JBEKJF010000418.1:0-4356 GCA_050011375.1 Candidatus Sulfotelmatobacter sp. | reverse complement strand
ACGGGATAATACACGATCTTCACCATGAAATCTTTCCAGTAGATATTGGTGCGGCGCCAGAAATCGGTGAAGCTGCTGGCCAGCAGATAGTTATGGTTGGTTTCCGGAAGATCGTAGCCAAAGAGGTGAAGCATTCCCACGACCTGATGGAACGTGCCCGAAACGTTCAAATAGAGCAAGTAGGTGAGAACCATGGTCGTGAGCAGCGCGTGCAGGCTGGTGACTCGATCTGGCAGGTAGGGATCGTTGAAATAAATAATCAGCCGGTACAGCATCAACTGGACTGCGCCACGCGTCATCCAATGAATGCCTTGCTGAGCGACGTCATGGATGTCGCGTTGGTAATAGCCGCGCCGCATGGTCTGAAAATCAATGACCGGGAACAGCATGAAGTAATAGTTCGGCAGCAAAAAGAAGTAACTCAGAAAAGGCAGCAAACGCGGGGGTTCGGTTGCATGCGCCAAATCGTACATGTAGATAACGATCCGAAACATGAAGATAGCCGCGAACACGGTGTAAAAAGACACGGGGATGCGGAAGCTTCCGGTAGCGCGGCCGTACATGAGAGCCGCGAAGATAGCTGCCACTGTCAACACGCGCCAGCGCAGCGCGACCGGACCGCGAAGAATCAGAAACAGCGCTAGCCCCGTGGCGATCAGCAAGGTGGCCACAAGCGGCTCCAGCAGGTAAAACGCAGATGCCATGGACACCGTTACGAAGAATGGTTCTTTAAAGCGGAACGGAATCCAGTAATGAATCAGAAAGGCTCCGCATACGATGCACGACATCCGGAAAAAAGCAGGTGTCTCCAAGTGGTAAAGGCGGAACACCCCTAACAACAGCAAAACTTCGACCGATAGCACGATAAAACGTTTCAAGTCCGAAGCAGAGTGGACCTCTTGTACAGTGCTTCTGCGCGCCAACTTCTGCTCGACCGCCACAATCCGGGGCGGTTCCATCGAGACCCCAGCCGCGGCAAGCACAGCATCTGTACTAAAGAATGAGTTTCTCAAAATCATTTGGGAGATATATTCGAAGGTGCGGCAGTCGCGACGCTTACTTCGAGGCTTGCCTTTTTGTTCGAGAGTTGTCGCACGCTCTCAGAAATCCACACAGGGGCAATACACGTCTGGTCCGGTTTCGAATTCACAAGCCGCGGTATTCATCGGGGAACATACTGGCACTGAGGAATCCCCTCATCGCGGAAGGCTCCTAGTCAGACGGAATGTAGTAAACGAAAATCGAACTACCAACCTTCGCAATTGGCTCGTAAGCCATCAGCCACGCAAATGGTCCCGTTGTCTGCCGATGGCTATCGAAGTTCCACGGAATATAGTAGTAGGGTGCAATTCTTGGCGATGGTTTGACCAGGAACGGAGTCGGTAGAGCGCGATTGTAAGCACTGATTGCGATCCAGCCGTTTGTCTTCTCGTAAGGAATGAGTTGGTGAAAGTCCGGTAGATCAGCATGGCTAAGATCGGCCGTGCCAAAATACGACAGCGCCACGTTTTGCACATTGTGCGCGTGCAACCACCTCGACAACCCAGCCAAATCCTGCCCCCAGTCCAGATCTGAATCGACCTCAATCCGCTCGGGATGGCCTGAAGCAAAGAAATTGAAGTATGCCAGATAGTTTGGATGCGAGAGAATCGAACACACCGCTAGCCAACTCAAGATGCCAACCACGATTACCCGAGAAAGTACGCGCTGCCTAAGGGCGTTCCACAACTCTGATGCGACATAACCGCTCACGATCGCTAGCAAGATATAGACTCCGAAAATGTGCCGCAACCCAACCGTAATCTTGCCGGAAAGTGCGAGCGACAGGATCATGAGTGCGAAGACGACTGGCAAGCTGTTTCGCCAGTCATGTCCTTTTCCGATAGAAAACGTGAGAAGTACGGTTCCGATGAAACCAAGCAAAAGAAACGGTACCGGAGTTTTGACAAAAAGCATGACCGGAAAGAAATACCACCATCCGTGCCGTCTCCATTCACCCAGAAAAAATGCGCTGTGACCTCCTTTGTTGTGAGCGGCCAACACACGAATGGTCTCGGGCAGCTGGCCCGCTGGCAAAGGAGTTTCCAAGAGCCCGTCGAGCGACCTCTGGATTCGTGGGCTGTGGGAAAACATTCGATCTACCACTCCATGAGGCCGGGATGCCTGGAGCGGGCTAACAGAGAATAGGTAGCCAGCCCAGATGACGATGTAAGCGACAACAAATGACACGAGTACTTTGCCTGCCGTCTTCCAGACCGACAGAACTCGAACGGATTTTCTACGATGTATGAGATAGATGATCGACAGAGCGGCTGCACTTCCAAGCAAGAAAAGCACAGCAGAGAGCTTGGTCGCTATGGCCATTCCCACAGCAAACCCGAGGAACCCTGTCGCAAACCAAGTGGGATTGTCAACCCAATGGGCAAGGGCATACAAAGCGAGGCATAGAGTGGCAGCCGCCGCGATATCCGTCGTGGCAAGCCCGCTGTGCCCGAGTATGGGCGGAAGGAGAGAATATAGTGTAAGGGAAAATAGTGCCGCTTGCTTGCCCCACAGGTTATTACTCCAGCACCAAACTACCGCGCAGGACATGAGGAAGAAGGGCAAGGTTCCGAGACGCGCAAGCGCCAGGTTGTGCCAGTACATTTTGTTGCCGTTCAGAATGGCGTTGCCCCGTTCCGTGCCTTCATCAGTGCCTTGGTGGAAGACCTGTTGCGTCCCCCCTTCTGTGTGGTCCGGCATTCGCAAGCCTTGCAGGTATGGACCCAGAGCAACGAAGATCTGCGCGAATGGTGGGTGGTCAATGGTGGCGGTTCGCTGTTGAAGCAGTTGCATGCCGGCAGCAATGTGGTAAGGTTCGTCCACAGTTTGAGAGAACTGGTGATAAGTAGACACGATCCGGCCGGCGGCGATACCGACGATCAACACAACGGCGAGAACGTATGTTGTCCTGCTTCCCGACGAGCTCTTTAGCTTCTCAGGTACGCCCATGTTGGTTGGAAACACTCCGCGCCTCGTGATCTCCGAGGGTTCCTGGACGGATTGTTGGATCGCACTCATCGGAGTCATGTGACGAATCCCCTGCGTCAACATTCTCAATCAGTCTCCCAGACTGCCGCGGGCAAACACACGCCTGGGCGTTGGATGAACCTCGGGGCCGACGCACGGGATATGTTTGAAGCGGTATGCAATGATCATTGCGATCATGCACATGCCCAGCCGGAATGCCTTCCAGAAGGTGCCTGTAATTTTCGATGTCCCGGTCCGCGGTCCGTAGTGGACTGGAATTTCGATGCAGTCCAAGTGAGAACGAATAGCCAGGATCATCAACTCCGGTGAGAAATGACTGCGTCCAACGGTGAACATGGGGATCAAGTGCTGCAGAGCCTCGCGACGGAACAGCTTATAGGTGCAGCCCACATCGGTGAGGCAGGGACCGTTGTGGAGGTATTCAAGCAGTTTGCCCACGGCCCAATTTCCGTAGCGCAAGAACGGCCCCATGTTTGAGCCTTCCCAGATGCATGACTTTGAAGTGCGGCTGCCGATCACGACATGGAAATCCTCCGCGTACACGAGAAACTTGCGAACGTCCTCAGCACGGAAAGTGACGTCGGATTCCACGATAATGACGTAGTCGGAGGTGGCGGATTTGAGCGCGGCCTGAGAGGCATAGCCATAGCCTCTGCGTTCTTCTCGAACCACGGTCGCACCCGCTGCGGCGGCAAGCTCGGCAGTCTTATCGCTGCTGTTGTTGTTGGCGACGATGACCTCATCAACCTCGGACAAGCTTAAAAACGAGCGGACGACGGTCGCAATGCCTTTTTCTTCGTTGTAGGCGGGCATCACTACGCTGACAGTTTTGCCGTTATACATAGTTGTCTCCAGGACGGAGGCATTTTGCGCTCGACCTCGATGTTGTCGAAGGGCTTGCCTTCGCGAGCTCCGACTTGCTTTACCCACGCGGCCATTCTTTGCAATCCCTCTTCGAGCGTGACTTGCGCAGTGACTCCGAAGACTTCTCTCGATTGACTGTGATCGCTGAAGGCGTGCAGAACCTCCTCGCGTGCGGGGAGGTAGACTACGTTTGTGCGCTTTCCGATGGCCCTTTGGACCTGCTCGGCGAGACAGTTCACCGAGTAAGGAATGTCAGCGCCGACATTGAAGGTCTGGTTGTAAGCAGCTGGATTGGACACGGATGCAGCAATCACGGGGGCGACGTCGGCAATGTGACTGAAAGCCCGGGTCTGAGTTCCGTCGCCAAAGATCGTGCAGGGCAATCCCTGCAGGATCTGATTCATGAAGATGCCGATCACATTGCGGTACGGATCTCCGATGTTCTGCCTCTCGCCGTAAACG
>JBEKJF010000417.1:0-4357 GCA_050011375.1 Candidatus Sulfotelmatobacter sp. | reverse complement strand
ACGCGGACCTAAAATAATCGCCAGCGCCATGGCGCAGAAGCCGCCGACGGCGTGCACTACGGTTGATCCGGCGAAGTCGACATAGCCGTGACCGAGGTTTAGCGTGGAGCCGACTTGCGAGAGCCAGCCTCCGCCCCAGGTCCAGCAGCCCGAGATGGGGTAGAGGATTGCGCCGATGAAGAGTTCGCAGAGCAGAAACGCCCAGAAGGTGATGCGCTCGCAGACGGCGCCGACGATGATGTAGCCGGCGGTTTCCATGAACACGACTTCGAATAAAGTTAAACAGTTGCTGGCGCTGTCATAGGCTGGGCCGACTAGGAAAAATCCTTTGCCGCCGACGAAGCCCCACTGGCCGCTGCCGATCAGAAAGTGATTCAGCGTGGGAGTGCCGCCGAGGTTGACGGGCGCGGCGTTGATGGCTACGGCTCCGAACTGGAATGCGTATCCGACGGTGTAGTAAGCGAGGAATGCGAAAACGTAGGCCGCGAAATTCAGCATCATCAAGTGGGCGGCATTTTTCTTTCGGACGAGGCCGCAGGTGAGCAGGGCGAAACCTGCCTGCATGAAGAGCACGAGATAGCCGGTATTTAATGTCCAGGCGAAATTGGTCGCTACGCGGACGTGACCTACGCTGTCGGCGAGTTTTGCGGCGAGTGGTTCTTTCGCTACCTGAGCCTGATAGTCATCGAATGCTTTTTTGTTTGCGGCGTAGTCGAGAGCAGTGTTGTCGGTTGGCTCGGTGACTACGAAGGGATTGCCGGCGGCGTCGACGGCATTGGTCTTGTCGCCGGTGGCTGTGCCGGAGGGATCGGGCTTGGCTGCATCGTCGGCGAAGCATCGCGTGGAGAGCGTGGCCAACAATCCCGAGGCTAGAACAATGACGGCGCTCGCCGAAAAGAATGACGCACGCAGGGAGCGGCTGTGCGGTGGTTTTATCATTTCTGGTTGCTCCTGTTTATGAAGGGTGGGTGATTCTTAGAGGGGTGGGTGTCGACGGCACCGGCGGCAGCGCATGCCGACACGAGCGAATTAGTCACACAGCGCGAATGACCGTGGGCGGACTCCTCCATCAGTGTTGGTGGCCTACGAATCGGATTCAAGCGTATCGCAGACGATAAAGGCAGGCTTCGGGTGAGTCCAATTCATATTTCTTATGGGGGCTATCAGGAGCGTCGATAACGTGGAGTAGTTTTATCCTGCGGATACCGCGACCCTCGCGGCTCCGTACAGTCCTGCATCGCTGCCCAGCAGGGCGCGGGTGATGATGGTTTTTCGTTCTGTGCGGCTTTCGGTTTGGGCCGCTGCGCCTTCTTTTCCTAGAGAGTCGCCGCTTAGCGGATCGGTGGCCGCGTAGACCAGCGAGCGCTCGCGCAGTTCCTCGAACATGTTGGGAGCGAAAGCATCCCAGGCGCTCGAAACGCCGCCGCCGATTACGAACATGTCGAGATTCAGAACGTTGATGAGTCCCGCTAGAAGTATGCCAAGGTAGCGGCCGAAGCTGCGGAAGATGCGGCGAGCGTGCTCGTCCCCCTGAATGGCCAGGTTGTAGATGGACCTCGCGCCGAATTCAGGGTCAGACGATGCGGCTTGAGCCAGCGATGGGGCTTCGCCGCTGGCGATCGCTTCGCGGGCCATGCGCATGATCGCTGTGGCGGAAGCGTATTGCTCGGCGCATCCGTGATTGCCGCAGCCGCAAGGACGGCCTTCGGGCTCGACGGTGACGTGGCCGAACTCTCCTGCCATGCCGTTCATGCCGTGCCAGATTTTTCCGGCGAGAACGATGCCTCCTCCGATTCCGGTGCCGAGCGTGACCACTGCCACGTTCGGAACACCGCGGGCTGCGCCTAGCCACTGCTCGCCGAGCGCGGCCACGTTGGCGTCATTTTCGAGGACGACTGGAGTTCCTAAGCGGCGCTCGATTTCGGCGCGCACTGGATACTCCTCCCATCCCGGTAGGTTCGCCGACTTGCGCAGCATTCCGGTTTGCATGTCGATGATGCCGGGGATGCCGATGCCTGCGCCAAGAAGTCTTCCCGTTTCTTTGTATTTCGCGGAGAGACGCTGAATGGCGTCGCACATTTCGTTGATGACCTGGTCGCGGCCGAGAATGACTTTGGTCCCGAGGGTGACTTTTTCGAGAAGTCGTCCTTCTGCGCTCACGGCGGCGATGCGAAGGTTGGTGCCGCCAAGGTCGACTCCTATGGAGAAATCAGGCATCGAGGAGAAGATTATCAGAAGTGCGGGGGCGGGTGCTTAACGGTTGATTGATGACTAATCCGCGCCGTGTTTTGGAAACTCCCTGAGAGGCCGCTGGTCGTAGAGGCAGGCGAGGGGTCCTTCGACTCCGCGGGGCTCCGCTTTGCGAAGCCCCGCTCCGCTCAGGATGACAAGTGGAATAAGCTTACCTCTGGCACTTCGGGCAGTAGTGGCTGCTGCGGCCGGCGATTACGATGCGCTTGATGGGCGTTTTGCAGACTAGGCAGGGCTCGCCTTCGCGGCCGTAGACGCGGTGTTGCAGTTGAAAGAAGCCTTCTTCGCCGTTGGCGTCGACGTAGTCTGAAATGGACGAGCCGCCGAGAGCAATTGCCTCTTTGAGAACTTTTTTCACTGACTCTAAGAGCTTGGCTAGCTGGTCGCGGGTAATGGTGGAGGCGCGGCGGCGGGGTCGAATTCCGGCGCGGAACAACGATTCATCCGCATAAATGTTGCCCACGCCGCGCAGCAGCTTTTGATTGAGCAGCGCGCTCTTAATGGGAGTCTTGCGGCCACGAATTAAAGCTACGAAGCGGTCGAGATCGGCTTCCAGGGGCTCAATGCCGCCGGCGTCGAAGTCGCCGGCGCGGGCGACGCTCAGACGTCCGAAGCGGCGGGGATCGACAAAGCGCAGTTCCATGCCTGACGCCAGTTTCAGAATCGCGTGCGTGTGCTTGAGAACGTCGGCTTGCGGTTCGCAGACCTGCAGGCGCCCGGTCATTCCCAAGTGGACGATCCACTGCGCTTGCCTGGGAGGTGTCTTCTTTTGTTTTTGTTCGAGGTCAAACACTATGTGCTTGCCCATGCGCCGCACGGTCGCGATTCGGCTGTGCTCGAGCGTTGCGGCGATTTCGCGTGCTGAAGATTTTAGCGGTTCCGGCTTGCGGCCCAGCCAGATGGATTCAATGACATCGCCGGAGACTCGACGGGCTAGTCCGCGGGCGATGGTTTCAACTTCGGGGAGTTCCGGCATGACTCCAGTTTACAGCCGAGTCAGCAAAGACCAAACATTTACCGCCGAGAACGCGGAGCTCGCCGAGATTCCCATTTCTTGCGTTCTCTCGGCGCACTCGGCGGTGAACGAGCCTGGTTGGGAAGTTAATTAATCTTTGAGCGGTACGACGGTCTGGCCGTCGCGGCAGAGGGTTGCGACTTTTTGTATATCGCCGTTAGCCTGCGGCAAGGTCATTACCGGTCCGTAGCAGTAGACCGCGTGACCGCTGGCGGCAAAATACCAGCGTCCGCCCTTGGAGCGCTGCTCCACATGACCCGACGGATGGCGCACAGGCTGAGCCGGCTTTGCAGCGGTCAGACTCAACATCAAGGCTAGGGTCAGAACCTTCATGGTCGCCAAATTTTCCGAACTCGCCCTGGGAGACGCGTTCTTTGTTTCGTTTACTGCTTTCTTTTTACTTAGCTGCGCACTAAATCGAATTCAAAGAGCGACGCCGGTCTACCAGGTCCGAAGCGGGCTCGGGAGGGAGCTGGCGCTCGGGCTTGGCAGTTTTGCCGATCCGGCTTTGCGAACGATGTTGCGGAACCTGGGTTGACGGAGTTTGATTCGGGGTTGACGGAGTTTGATTCTGGGTTGACGGGGTCTGCGCTGAATGCTCCTGGGTCGTCGGAGCCTGGGTCGTCGGAGTTTGCGTACGCGTCTTCGCTTCTGCTTGAGCCGTCTGCTGATCGCCTATGGCCTTGCCTCTCTCAGACCACAGAGCCGAGCTGTCACGGCTTAGAACCTTGATTAGATTGCGTTGTGATTGAATGACCGAGCCTTGTTCAACGATGAGCAGGGTCATCAGTCCGTAGGAGAGCACGAACAGAACTGTGAGCAGAGGCAAAAGGCTCCGCTTCTTCGTTGTAACCGCGATCGGCATCACTGATGTGGAACCGAACAAAGTCGTCAAGTGGCACCCCAGCCTTGGCCTCAACAGCGCCGGCAGATTAGAGGATTGCAGCTTGTCAGCCAATGGCGGGCGCTGTTGGAAGATATTGAATTTGCTTGAGTTAGCGGGATTTATAGAGTCTGGCTTTCAGGCATCAAGTGCAACTCAATGCATATATTGAGCAGGCAACCGTTGCTAGACGAGGGAACTTTCGTCTT
>JBEKJF010000416.1:0-4359 GCA_050011375.1 Candidatus Sulfotelmatobacter sp. | reverse complement strand
AAGCTTACGGGCGTGGACGAAAGTCACGAGATGGAGTGGAAGGAATACGCCCTAGCCCTGCTTTTGTTCAGCGGGGTTTCGATGATCCTGCTGTATGTGCTACAGCGGGTGCAGTTGTGGCTGCCCTGGAATCCGCAAAAGCTGGCCGGGGTGCCTCCGGCGCTGGCGTTCAACACCGCAGCTTCGTTCACGACGAACACGAACTGGCAGAACTACGTGCCTGAGACCACCATGAGCTACCTCACTCAGATGGTGGCTCTCGCCTATCACAATTGGGTTTCGGCAGCGGCGGGCATGGCGCTGGCGATTGCGTTCATTCGCGGCATTGCGCGGCGCGAGCAAAAGACGATCGGCAATTTCTGGGTTGACTTGGTTCGCGGGACATTGTGGGTGCTGGCGCCGCTCTGCCTCATTGGGGCGTTGGTGCTGGTTTCGCAGGGCGTGGTGCAGAACCTGAAGCCTTACGACACCGTACAAGTGCTCGATCCGTATCAGACGCCGCAACTGGGAACTGACGGCAAGCCCGTGAACGGACCTGACGGTAAGCCGCTGATGCAAACTGTGAGCCAGCAGGTGATCGCACAAGGGCCGACGGCTTCGCAGGAGATTATCAAAGAGCTGGGGACGAATGGTGGTGGCTTCTTTAATGTGAACAGCGCGCATCCGTTTGAAAATCCCACGCCGTTCACGAACTTTCTGGAGATGTTCTCCATCCTCGCGATTCCTTCCGCCTTTACTTACACGCTTGGGAAGATGACCGGGTCGCCGCGACATGGATGGGCGGTGTGGGCAGCGATGGCGTTGTTGTTTCTGGCGGGAGTCACCACGGCGTATTGGGCCGAAGCGCGAGGCAATCCTCTGGTCACGGCCGCGGCGCAGCACAGTACTCAGCATTCGGCTTCGGTGCAGGCCACGGGCAACCTCGAAGGGAAAGAAGTGCGCTTCGGTGTGGCGAACTCTGCACTGTTCGCGACGGTGACGACTGACACGAGTTGCGGCGCGGTCAACTCCATGCATGATTCGTTCACTCCGCTGGGTGGAATGATTCCGCTGATCAACCTCATGCTCAGCGAAGTGATCTTCGGCGGAGTGGGCGCAGGCATGTATGGAATGTTGGTCTTCGTCATTCTTTCCGTTTTTATTGCCGGGCTGATGGTGGGGCGCACGCCGGAGTATCTAGGCAAAAAGATCGAAGCCTACGACGTGAAGATGGCGATGCTCGTGATCCTGATATTCCCGCTCGCCATTCTAGTGTTCACCGCAATCTCGGTTTTATATAGCTTCGGCACTTCCGCCATGTCGAATGCAGGCCCGCACGGATTCAGCCAGGTGCTGTACGCCTTCACCTCTGCCGTGGCTAACAACGGCTCGGCTTTCGGCGGATTTAGCGGGAACACGCCCTGGTACAACACGTCGCTCGGTATAGCGATGCTGCTGGGGCGCTTCATGATGATTCTGCCGATGCTGGCGATTGCCGGAAATCTGGCCGGCAAGAAACAGGTTCCCGCAACGCTGGGGACGTTCCCCGTGACCGGGCCGTTGTTTACGGTGCTGCTGATCGGCGTGGTGGTGATTGTGGGCGCCCTGACATTTTTCCCGGCACTGAGTCTCGGACCGATTCTCGAACACCTGCTGATGATGGCAGGGAAGACTTTCTAGACAGGTTTACTAGGTAAATATGGTAAGCAAGAAATCAAAACGCAGCTTGTGGGATGTGAATATCGTGCGTCGCGCGTCGTGGGATTCGCTGGTAAAGCTGCATCCCGTGACCATGATGCGCAATCCGGTGATGTTCGTCGTCGAGGTCGGCAGCGTCGTAACTACCGTGCTCCTTATTGTGGAACGAATGCACGGTGAGCCTGGATTCGGATTCAATCTCCAGATCACGCTGTGGTTGTGGTTTACCGTGTTGTTCGCAAACTTCGCCGAGGCCATGGCGGAAGGCCGTGGCAAGGCGCAGGCCGACGCGTTGCGCCGCGCGAAAGCCGAGACCATGGCGAACCGCCTGCTTCCGGACGGAAAAACGGAGACCGTGCCCGGTTCCAAATTGCGTTCGGGAGATATGGTTCTAGTGGAAGCCGGCGAATTTGTTCCCGGCGATGGTGAGATTGTGGAGGGCGTGGCGTCAGTGGACGAGTCGGCAATCACGGGCGAGTCCGCGCCGGTAATTCGCGAAGCAGGCGGCGACCGCTCGGCGGTCACGGGCGGAACGCGCGTGCTCTCGGATTGGGTGAAGATAAAAATCACTTCGAATCCCGGGGAAACGTTCCTCGATCGCATGATCGCCTTGGTAGAAGGCGCGGAGCGGCAAAAGACTCCGAATGAAATTGCCCTGAATATTTTGCTGGCGGGGCTGACGATTGTGTTTCTGCTGGCCGTAGTTACGCTGCAGCCGTTTGCGATTTATGCGGGCGCACCGCAAACGGTGTTTGTGCTGGTGTCTTTGCTGGTCTGCCTCATTCCCACCACAATCGGCGGCCTGCTTTCCGCGATCGGCATCGCGGGCATGGACCGCCTCGTGCAGCACAACGTGCTGGCGATGTCAGGACGCGCGGTAGAAGCTGCCGGCGATGTGAATACACTTCTTCTCGATAAGACTGGCACCATCACGCTGGGCAATCGCCAGGCCACCGAGTTCGTGACCGCGCCGGGCGTAACCGAAGCGATGCTGGCGGATTCGGCTCAGCTCTCTTCGCTGGCGGACGAGACTCCCGAGGGACGCTCGATTGTGGTTCTCGCCAAAGAAAAATATGGATTGCGCGGGCGCGAGATGAGTTCGCACGACGCCGAGTTTATTCCCTTCAGCGCGATGACCCGCATGTCGGGAGTGAATCTCGACGGGCGCGCCATCCGCAAAGGCGCCACCGAGGCAGTTGCCAAGTATCTGGAAGACCAGGGCAGTTCGCTGCCGCCAGAAGTTCGCGCAGCGGTAGAAGTGATTTCGCGAGCGGGAGGAACTCCGCTGGTAGTGGCGGAAAACGGCCGGGCAATGGGCGTGATTCAACTCAAAGACATTGTGAAAGGTGGCATGCGGCAGCGCTTCGATCAACTGCGCGCCATGGGAATCAAAACCGTGATGATCACGGGGGACAATCCGTTGACCGCGGCGGCGATTGCGAGCGAGGCCGGGGTCGATGACTTTCTGGCGCAAGCTACGCCGAAAGACAAGCTGGACTTGATTCGACGCGAGCAAGGCCAGGGCAAACTGGTTGCGATGACCGGTGACGGTACCAACGATGCTCCAGCGCTGGCGCAAGCCGATGTGGGCGTCGCCATGAACACGGGCACGCAGGCGGCGAAAGAAGCCGGCAACATGGTGGACTTGGATTCGAATCCCACCAAGCTGATTGAGATCGTGGAAATCGGCAAGCAGTTACTGATGACCCGCGGCGCCCTGACCACGTTTTCGATTTCAAACGATGTCGCGAAATACTTTGCCATCATTCCCGCGATGTTCGCCGGGACGTTTCCGGTCCTGCAGGCACTCAACGTGATGCGGCTGGCCACGCCGCAATCGGCGATTCTGTCCGCCGTCATTTTTAATGCGCTAATCATCGTTGCGCTGATTCCTCTTGCGTTGCGCGGCGTGAAATATGTTCCGCAGGGAGCGGCCGTGCTATTGCGCAGGAACCTGCTGGTGTACGGCTTGGGCGGGGTGATCGTGCCGTTTATCGGAATCAAGCTGATCGACTTGCTGATCGTGCGGGCTGGTTTAGCGTAATAACGACCGGCGTAGAGGCAATTATGAAGAAGAATCTGATCACGGCAGTATTGATGACGGTGGTGACCACAATATTGTTCGGTCTATTGTTTCCCCTGTTAATCACCGCGCTCGCGCAAGTTTTGTTTCCGAAGCAGGCCAACGGAGAGTTGCTCACGCGAAATGGCAAAATCGTGGGATCGCGATTGATCGGGCAGTCATTCACGTCACCGGGATATTTTCACTCGCGTCCATCGAGCGCGGGAACAGGCTATGACGCGGCTAATTCCAGCGGGTCGAACCTTGGCCCGACTAATCAATCACTCATCGCCCGCGTGCAGGGAGATGCTGACCGGTTGCAGGCAGAGAATCCAGGTGCCGCAATCCCGATGGATCTTCTGACCACATCAGGTTCAGGCCTTGATCCGCACATCTCTCCGGAGGCGGCCGAATTTCAGGTGCCGCGCATCGCGAAAGAACGCAAGCTAAGCGAGGATGTAGTTCGCGAAGCGGTGCGCCAGCACACGGAGTCGCGTCAGTTCGGATTTCTAGGCGAGCCGCGCGTCAACGTCCTGGAATTAAATCTCACGTTGGATGAAATCTCGGCGAAGCCAGCGGCACACTGATTCAGACGTTCCCGCCTGTAGGTCGACGTCAGC
>JBEKJF010000415.1:0-4377 GCA_050011375.1 Candidatus Sulfotelmatobacter sp. | reverse complement strand
GGGAGCAGAGTATCCGCTGGTGTGGCGAAAGGCGGATGCGGAGCAGTGGGAACAGCAATATGGTTCGGTGGCGTGGTTGGGGGCGTGGACTCCCAAGTACTATCACCCGCCGGATCAGTTGGGGGAGATGCCGGAGGGCAGGCCCACGACCAAGGCCGCCGACGAGGATGCTGCTCACTTTCTGTTGCGCATGGTGCACAAGTTTCCGCATCAAGTGACGATTTACGAGGGCGGTCCCATGACCAACCTTGCGCTTGCGATCTCGATTGATCCGGAATTTGCCGGACTCGCAAAAGACTTGGTGTTCATGGGAGGCAGCTTCAATCCTCGGACGGACGATCCTGAGTTCGCCAACACTCCGACTCACGAGTTCAATCTTTGGTTCGATCCGGAAGCGGCTCATATTGTTCTTCGCGCACCGTGGAAGAAAATCGTTTGCACCTCAGTGGATATTTCCGTGAAGACGAGGCTGACTTCCGATTTGATCAATCGCATCAAGGCGGGCGATTCTCCAGCGGCGCACTACATTGCCAAATATGCGCGCTTGCGCGGCAACTTTAATTATTTGTGGGACGAACTCGCGGCCATGGCGTGGCTCGATCCGAGCCTGATTACCAAGAAAGAAATGCTGTATATGGATATCGATCTGGACCGCGGCGCCGGCTACGGCAATACTCTGAGTTGGACTGAGCAGAATAAACCTACGATCGAGATGCATCCGGTCGAAGTGCAGGATGATCTCGATCTTGAAAAGTTCTACAAGATTTTTGTGGATCTGCTGACGGCGCCGACTCCAAAGAATTAGCGCGGGGCTCGACACGGCGGCCTATCGCGGAAGTTGGGAGAGCATGTCCTTCGCTAGGGCGTGGTCTGGATGCTGTTTGAGTAGTTCCAGCAGGATTGCCCGGGCTTTTCCCGGCGCACTTTCAACCAGATAAACCCGGGCCAGATTGAGATAAGACTGATCGAAGTCCGGCGCAACGCGGATGCACTCTTCGAAACTCGCAACCGCTTCATCTCGCCGTTGGGTGCGCAAATAAAGAATTCCGAGATTGTTCAGAGCTTCCGGGTAGGCCGGACGGGACTTCAATGCTCGTTGCAAATACTCGTAGGCGTGAGTGGCGTCGTCGGCCTGCGCGTAGACCATTCCAATGCCGTAGTTTGCGTCGGGATCGTTGGGACTCACTGCAAGAGCACGCTCAAAAGTTTTACGAGCCGCATCCCATTTTTTTTGCTGGCGATGGGCATTGCCGAGATTATTGAGAGCAATCAAGTTGTTGGGATTCAAACGCAAAGCCTCCTGAAAACAGCGGAGCGCTTCTTCCGCACGGCTTTCTCGCATGGCGAGGATGCCGAGGTTGTTCCAGGCGTTTGCCAGCGTGTCGGGATAGCTGGCGCGAAGTTTTATTGCGCGTGCAAAGCTTTCTCGGGCTTCAGTCGTTTTCTGCATATTCAGATAGGCGCTTCCGAGGCCGTAACTCGCTTCTGCGCTCGATGGATCGTCGCGAAGGGCACGCTCGAACGATGCTGCGGCCTGATCGAAATAGCCGCGCTGAAAAAAGACCGATCCGTAAGAGAGATAGTTGCGGCCAAACTCAAACGTCTGGGCGACACCTGGAAATGGTAGCGCTCGCGCCAGTCGTTCGGCGTCGTTTTGAGGAATGTGCCGAAAGTCTTGTTCGATCTGCTCCGGATTTACATTTCCCTGATAGACCTTAACGATCTGACCTTTGTCATCGAGCAAGAAAGACGTTGGCAGGTTGAGATCGCGATGCCGGTCGAACAGATATCGGTACAAGATGTTATAGATGCCGGCTACGTCGTCGCTTCCGCGAAGAACGGGGATTGAAAGGCGGTGCTCGCGCACCAGTGTTCTCAAAGTTTCGGGGTCGGCAGGGCTATCAACGTTTACTGTGAGCAGCCGAAGGCCCTGAGTTCTCCACCGCGCATAGACGCGGTTGAACATTTTCAAGTCTTCCTGACAACTTGCCGATTGCGCGACCCAGAAATTTAGCAGCACCGGTTTGCCGCGTAGAGCGGTTAGAGTCTGCACCTGACCGCTCATGTCGGGAAGAGAAAAATCCGGTGCCGCTACAGCCGCTAGTAACCAGGTTCCGAAAGTCGTAGGAAGGGATTCTGTTTCTTGCGCTGGCGTAGCGGCCATGTGGGGCAATGATCCTGGCGTTCTGAATGCCTCGATCCGAAGCGTCTCGTTTCCTTCTTCCACGAAGACCCTGTGATTGAGCGGAACATCGTGAAACTCCTGCGTTAGGCCGCTTGGCCAGCGGATGTAAGCGCGCACGGGATTCTTGGCGTCTCCGAGCCCGAAGAATATTTCCTTGCTGTGCTGAGAAAGAAATCCTGATCCGGCTTGAAGCATGCGAGCCTGCCTGCCAGCTTCAGTTTCAACGGTAACCGCGGCGCCGATCGCGTCACGATTACTCTTGGTGCCGCGAAGGCGGAAAATAATCGACGGTGGCAGATGTTCCATCACGTTCTTCAGGATGCGCAACTGCGGCCCATTGCGATTCTTCAGGAACACTTCCTGCCGCCCGTCATGATCGAAATCGGCGAGAGCAAACGCCCGGCCGTCTTCGAGGAAGTCCATCCCCACAGCGGCGGAAACATCGGAAAACGTTCCATCGCGATTGTTCGCATAGAAAACATTTCGCTCGAATCCACTCCAAGTGCCATCGGCACGAATGAGTTCGTTGATGGCGCTCCATCCTTGTTCGTATTCAGGCGAAGGCATCGCCTGATCGGGCGACTTGGCGACCACCTGCCGCCAGAAAAAACTATTCAGATCTTCGCGCGCTGTGCCGGAAATCATTCCATTCGCGATGTAGAGATCGGGAAAACCGTCGTGGTCGAAATCAAATGCGTCGCTCGACCACGACCAGCGGCCCATTCCGACTCCGGCGGACGCCGTTTTGTCCTCAAAAACACTTCCGCTATCACGAGGCCCGCTGTTTCGAAAAAGCGAATTACCCATGGCATGTTTCCGATAGAGGGCCCGCACTTGCTTAGGAGAGTCTTTCTTGAAAACGTCCTGCGCCGAAATGCGCTCGCCGGCAGCAGTCCACATGTCCGCGACGTAGAGATCTTCTGCTCCATCGTTGCCGTAATCGAGCCAGCAAACGCTCATGCCGGCGCCGATGTCTTCAACACCCGCGTGCGAAGCAACGTCGGTGAAGGTTCCGTCGCCGTTGTTGTGGTAGAGATTCTTGCGGCCGAAGTCGTTTACTACATAGAGGTCCGGCCAGCCATCGCCGTTGTAGTCGCCCCACCCGCAGCAGAAACTGTAGCGCGTGTTGTTTTGATTCAGGCCTGATTCCGCGGTTACATCGCGGAAGGTTGCATCGTGGTTGTTCCGCATCATGAAGTTTGGGGGACCATTTTCCGCGTCGTGATAGGGAAGCGGATATTTGTACTGGTCTGTTCCCTGGTAATAGGTGTAGAGACAAAAATAAATATCCAGCCAGCCATCGCGGTCATAGTCGGCAACGGCGGCGCCGGTAAAAGTTCCTTGCGGAGAATTGGCGAACTGGAACGCTCCGGGCTTCGGTCGAAACTTGCCGTTGCCTTCGTTCAAGAACAGAAGCGGACCGCCGGCGCGCACGACGACTACATCCTGGCGACCGTCATTGTTGAAGTCGGCAAAGAGCGCACACGCCGTGTTATCGAGGATGCCCAATCCAGATGCTTCCGTGATGTCTTCGAAAGTTCCATCGCCCCGGTTTCGATAGAGCCGGTTCGGCAGGCCGGCGGGCTGGCAAATGTAAAGATCATCGAAGCCGTCATCGTCGATGTCGGCGATTGAAACTCCATTGTGTCCGTAAATGTCGATGCCGCAGGCGCCGTCGAGAACTGTCCTCCAGTAGTCAACGCCCCGGTTGAGTTGAGTTGAGTAAGAAGTGTTGCTGCCGAGAGCAGAACCGGTGACGTCAACAAAAAGCGGTGAGGTAGAACGGCTGCGCGTCTCCTCAAGCGCCCGCCAACTCTGCAGCCAGAATTCGCTGGGTGCGGTCGAAGAAGAAATCCATTCGAGGTCCCAGTATCCCACTCGCTGTTCACGATAGAAGCCATCGCCTGCTCCTCCCACGTCGTAACTCACGCGAGTTTGTAGCCGTCCGGGATCTTGGGGAGAAGAAGTTGAACTCGCTTCGATGCTCGTAACCAGGAATTCCGCGGTCACGATTTTCGAAAACACACTCAGGGCCGATCGCAATTCCTGCAGGAACGAATCGCGTCTTAGATTTGCCTGGGAGCTGAACTGGTTCTGGCGAATCTCGATTGTCGATGCGGGACGAACGAGTCGCGAGGCAATCGGACGCAGAGACGATCCTGAAAAATCCGGAGCGAGAACTCTTTCGATCG
>JBEKJF010000414.1:0-4410 GCA_050011375.1 Candidatus Sulfotelmatobacter sp. | reverse complement strand
ATTTCTTCAAGCCGCTGATCTGGATGTCAGGGCAATCGGGCTACGTCGGCGGCACGGGCGGAAATCCCTTCATTGTCAAAAATCATTTGGAATTGAAGAATGCTCAGCGTGTTCTGGCGGAAGACAACATTTTTGAATACAGCTGGGGCGGTTTCTCGCAGACTGGGTTTTCCATATTGTTGACTCCGAAAGACCAATACGTTTTGGGAAGCAATACGAACGTTTGTCCACTGTGCCAGGTAACGGATGTGACGATTCGCTACAGCACGATCAGCCATGTCGGCGCCGGAATCCAGATCTGCGACATTCTGTCGGATGGAGGCGGGAGTGCGCTGGCGGGCGAGCGCTACAGCATTCACGATGTGGTGATCGACGACATCAGCCGCAGCAAGTACGTCGGAAGCGGTGGCTTCATCGAGTACGGCAATCTCTGGTCTGCGAACGTGCTCAACAGCGTCACCATCAACCACGTCACGGCGTTTCCGGATCCGGCCGCTCACATCCTCAGCCTCTACAACTTGACCACGTATCCCACCATGTGGGGTTTTACGTTTACGAATAATATCGTGAATGCAACCACTTACCCCGTGTGGAATGGTGTGGGCAACACTCTCAGTTGCGCTTACTCCGACGTTCCTCTTACCAGCTTCAACGCCTGCTTCAGTTCCTACTCGTTTACTAACAACGTAATCGCCAACTCGCCCAGCGCATATCCAGCTTCGAAATGGCCGAAAGGAAACTTTTTTCCGAGTGACGACTCAGCCATTCAGTTTGTGAACTACAACAACGGGGACGGCGGCGACTACGCGCTGCTGTCTTCCAGTCCATATAAGAATGCCGGCTCTGACGGCAAAGATCCGGGTGCCGACATCAGCGCGGTGACGGCTGCTATCAACGGAGTTTACTGAGTTCGCGAGAGCTTGCGTCCTCTGACGCCGATGGGATCTCCACCCACGGTCAGGTCTCCGATCCCGCAACTTTCAAACCACCGGAAAACCTGTTCATACGTGTGCTTGGACTGATACTTCGGAGAATACCAATCGAACGTGTCCAGAACTCTTGCCTCAGGATCGGGATGGCGGTTGACAGGAAAAACGTGTCGGACCAAGCCAGCCGTCGGCTTGCCCGCCACAGGAATCACACGAAGACCACGGTCGAGCCAATAGAAGAAAGGCACAACCACGCGAAGGAAGCTGTGCAGAGTCCGCGGCGACAGCCGGTGAGTTACCTTCCTGTACTGATCGCTGAAGCGGTACCATTTGTTGTAAGCGCTGTATAGCCAGATCGCGATAGTCCCTCCCGGCTTCAAATACTGAGGCAGCGTTTTGAACGCCTTTTCGCAATCGGGAGTGTGATGAAGCACGCCCATGCTGTAAATGCAATCGAAGCTTTCGGGCTGGAACGGAAGCGCGAACACGTCCGCCTGGAAGGCAAGAAAATCACGGTCAGCCAGGTTTCTGGCAGCGACTTCGGCGGCAGCGCTTAGATCGATACCCACCACGCGAGCACCCCAGCGCGTCGCCACCTCAGCAAACCGGCCCATGCCGCAGCCTACATCGAGCACGAGCTTTCCTTTGAGATCCTCGGGCTTAAGTCCAACCTTGTTGATAAAATCGGGCTCCGAGAAATTGCGGCTCGCGTCATCCAGTTGGGTTTTGTTGAATCGCTTCCATTGGTAGCCGAAGCTGTCCGCATAATTGCTCTGGTCAACAAAACGAACCACTCCGCGCAACTCGGGAAAGCTGCGGCCGCAAGAAGAGCAAGAATAGCCGCTCTGTTGTTTCGCCAGCGTAGCCCGGCACAGGGGACAACAGAGAATTTCGAGCAGGTCGGCGGAGAGCGGAGAGGTTGTCATTTCGTGGCCTCCCAGCCACGTATTCGTGCGCCAAGAATGTCCAGCCATGGACTCACACCTTTAGACTATCGCAAGAGTATGGCCAGTCGCGAGAACTAGAACTATATGATCACCTAAGGTCACAGGATTCTCACGAGCATGATTGCGGCAAGGCCGCAAGCAGGATGCTATGATTTAGCCATTCGGTGAACTTCGAGACGAATGGCGGTTTCGAGACGAGATCAAAATTAGTTGTACATTATTGGGGCTGGGCTCTGCTCCTGTTTTTGCTTTCCTCGCTCCCTGCAGGGAACGCGTCTGAAGGGTTGCGCACCGAACAGTCTGCAGCGAACTTCGACGGACCCGCGGAACTCCCCCGCGTCTTCATGAAAAGCGCGTTGGCGGACACTCCCGCGCCCGGGCAAACCCGCACTGTGAGCGCCGCTGACGATCTGCAGAAGGCAATCAACGAAGCACATTGCGGCGATACTTTAAAGCTTCAGTCCGGCGCAACTTTTCGCGGGTCTTTTCGTTTCCCAGCCAAGCCTTGCGATGACACTCATTGGATCGTTGTGCGCTCAGGCGCACCCGACGATGCTCTGCCACCGGAGAACACGCGCATTCTGCCCTGTTACGCTGGCGTCCCGTCCCTGCCGGGCCGGCCTGACTTTCATTGTGCTTCGCCGCATAATGTCATGGCCCGGTTGGAATTCGACGATAAAGCCGGCTCTGGCCCCCTTGCTTTTATGTCCGGCGCCAATCATTACCGCCTGGTCGGACTCGAAGTCACCCGCGGCCAGCCCGGAGCTTCGATAACAGCCTTAGGCTTCATGAAAGAAGAGGGAACGGCAAATCATCTCGTCTTCGACCGGCTCTGGATGCACGGCACAGCGCAGGACGAAACCACTCGCGGCCTGGCTCTTCGCGGCATGACATATGTTGCAGTCGTCGATTCTTTCTTTAGTGATTTCCACTGCGTCTCAAAAACCGGATCATGCACCGATTCTCAAACCATCGTAAGTGGCGGCGGCGATGAGCCCGAAGGCCCATTTAAAATCGTGAATAACTTTCTCGAAGCGTCCGGGGAAAACCTAATGTTCGGGGGCGGCGCGGCCACGATTACGCCAACCGATATTGAAATTCGCCACAATCATCTGTTTAAACCGATGATCTGGAAGGAAGGCGCGCCGGGGTTTGTGGGCGGCGCATCCGGCCGGCCCTTCATTGTCAAGAATCACTTCGAACTGAAGAATGCGCAACGCGTTTTGTTCGAAGGAAATATTTTGGAAAATGCCTGGGGCGGTTTTTCGCAGATGGGATTCTCAATCCTACTCACTCCTAAAAATCAGGGGAACCACTGTCCCAAATGCCAGGTCACTGACGTGACCCTCCGCTACAACCGGATTCGCAGCGTGGGGGGCGTGCTGCAGATTGCAAACCTTAAATCGGATGCTGGCGGAGTTATGACTGCCGGTGAACGTTACAGCATTCACGACTTGATCGCAGAGGATGTCCAGGAGCAATCTTATGGCGGGTTCGGCCTGTTTGGTTTGATTCTCTCCGCCGATCCGCCGCTGCGAGACGTTCAGATCGAGCATGTCAGCGCCTTCGTGCCACGAGCAATTTTTTCGATCGGCAATACGGAAGCCAAGTTGGTCCGTTTTGTAATAGCGAATAACCTGTTCTCTTCGACCGGCCCGCGTCAGATCGGTAACGCCGGCGGAGGACCACAAAACTGTGCCTTCCAGCCCGATGCTCAGGGCCCCTCGGGGATATTCAAAAGCTGTTTCGCCGACCCCGTGGTCACCCACAACCTTGTCGTCGGCGGGGGAAGCTGGCCTTCTGGAAACATCGTCGTCAAAGATGTGGGCGATGCGGGCTTAGAGATTCCCGCCGGATACAAAGCCCCGGATTTCCGTCTCTGCCGAGCGCCAGATAAAACGAATTCGTGCAAAAAAATCTCCCCCGCGATTAAAGCGGGAACGGATGGCAAAGATATCGGCGCCGATATCGACAAGATCGAGCAGCTCACTGCCGGAGTAATTTGAACCAGAATTCGCGGCATTGCAGCGGTGAGTTAGGCACGGCCGTAACCTTTGCGAGGCTCAAAATCTTGGCTGGATTCTGATAATCTGTACGTATTGGGCGTCCAAAGCGTCGCGGCGCGCCACAGTCTCGGGAGCCAATTCATACGCCCGACCAGAAACAGGATGAAAGCTTATGGGGTCGATTGCCCGTTCTTGGGCGCCAAGGGGAAGTTTTCACCATGTGGGTTTTGTTGTGCCCTCGATTCAGGACACGGTGACAACCTTTGCAGAGTCTATGGACCTCGATTGGGACGGCGAGATCATTCATGACCCCAATCAGGGGGTACGCGTGACTTTTCTTTCGAGCAAGATCCCCGATAATCCTTTGATGGAATTAGTCGAGCCCGCAGGCGTCGATTCTCCGGTTTCGTCGTTCCTGAAACGCGGCGGAGGATTGCATCACGTCTGTTATATGGTCGATTCACTCGAACGGCAACTCGAAGACTGCCGCAAAAGGCACTCGCTGATCACGCGTCCACCGCTCCCAGC
>JBEKJF010000413.1:0-4428 GCA_050011375.1 Candidatus Sulfotelmatobacter sp. | reverse complement strand
ATCGAAAACACGGTGTTCTCCGGATTGGTAATCGCCTGCCGCTTCGCGACCTGCCCCACCAACCGCTCCCCAGTCTTGGTAAACCCAACCACAGAAGGCGTAGTCCGCCCTCCTTCTTCATTCGGGATAACTTTGGGCTCGCCGCCCTCCATCACCGCCACGCAAGAATTGGTGGTTCCAAGGTCAATTCCAATAATCTTGGCCATAAATTGTTCTCCTCTAAATCCTTCTCGAAGCCGTCAGGCGACTCCGTCAATCAAATAAGTGCTTTGTAATCAATGCGCTTATGATTGCCAACGCTCCCATCCTAAGACCTGAGCGGAGTGTTGTCAAGGTTTAGATGCTGCGACAGGACGGAAAGTTGCGATAACCGCTGGGGGTTCAGATTGGGCTACGATGCAGTCGGGGCAGACGCTGACCGGAAGAGAAAACTTTGCCGCTTGCGAACTTTTCGACCCAGAAACGCCCGGAAATCTTGCTCACCCTGGCTATCGAAAACCCGCTTCGGAATCGTCCAGAATGATGTTCTGTTCGTTTGCAGGATGAACAAGTCGGCGGTCTCGCGGAAGAACGCGAAGCGCCTCCAGTCGTAGTCCCAAGTTCGATCCCCGCGCGTGATTGTCACACCCCGGTCGGCCAGGATGATGTGACGCTCTAGGTCAGGCCGATTCAAGAATCGGTCGATAGCCTTGCGTCCAATGGTGCCCGTCGCGCTCCAGCCGCACACCAGCGCCAAGGCTGCCAAAAATACGGCCTCCACGGGTTGCGCTTGGAAGAACTGTGCCCAGGACTGGCCAATTAGATGAGGCAGCCTCAGGTAGAAGACTGCGGCGAGACCATTAATAACCCTACCGACGGCCTTGAATCGCCGGTTGGACATCAACGGATGCAGCGCGGCAAACGCTTCCTTCAATTCGCCCTCAGATAGGAAAAATCGCACATCCAGGGATCTCGGGGGATCTAGGCTAAGGCCTATATTGCCGTTGCTAGGTGGGACCGTATCGCTCACGTTGGACTGATTGTAGGTACCCCGAGAGCCCGTCGCAACGTAACGGAAGTAATTGGTGGCCGACTGCCGCGTGGGGTTCCACAATCCCATCCCTCTCGCATCTTAATTCGGTCGCTCCACACCGCTGTCATCGTGAGCGCAGTCGAAGGACCCCATACCCGCCGGCAGCGGCACCAACGCTAAAGGGAGTTTCCACCACTGCTCCCGACTGTGCCGCGAGAACTCCCGCAGTCGTCATCGTCAGTCCCAGCGTGCAGGGGGATCCTTCGACTGCGTCGTCGCTCGCTTCGCGACCGCCAACTCCGCTCAGGATGACAGAGTTGAGATCCTGCCCGCCTTTCGGCAGAAAATAACGGGATATAATCGGACGCCGCTGTCCGTCAAACGGAACTTATGGTCTTTGCCAAGCGTCTTCGCGAAGGGGTGGTTCGCGGCGACATCACTTGTAGCGTCAGGATTTGGACGAGGCCCCATGTCACGGAAGGCCGCCGCTATCGCATGGGAGACGGCGAGATAGAAATCGGGCCGGTCACACCAATGAGAAAAGATCGGTGCGCGTGTCCAACTCTTCGCCGCGCGCCTGCTCCGGAGACATATAAGCGACAGTGCCCACCGCGCTGCCTGGGCTGGTGAGATGCTCCACCTCGTCGAGAGTCGGGGAACTCATGCCGGCGCTCTCTGGCCGGGCGGTGACTTTGGCCAGACCGAAGTCGAGAACTTTCGCCTGCCCGCGGCCGCTGACAAAAATGTTAGCCGGCTTGATGTCGCGATGAATGATTCCTTTGGAGTGTGCCGCGTCCAGTGCATCCGCGATCTGGATTCCCAAATCCAGCACCGCTTCGATTTCCAACGGCTTGCCCGCAATTTTGTGCTTCAGCGTCACGCCTTCCAAATACTCCATGGCAATGAATGCCTGCCCGCCCTCGTCGTCAATCTCGTAAATGGTGCAGATGTTGGGATGATTCAGGGCAGAGGCAGCTTTGGCCTCACGCTGAAAACGGGCCAGCGCCTGCGAGTCTTTCGCCACGTCATCGGGCAGAAATTTAAGCGCGACGAAACGGCCAAGTTTCAGATCCTCAGCCTTATACACAACGCCCATCCCGCCCCCGCCAAGCTTCTCAATGACGCGATAGTGCGAGATGGTCTGGCCGATCATGCTTTGACAATCCGGTTCAGCCGATTACGATTCGTGCAATGGTAGGCGTGCTGCTAGGGCAAGTCAATGAAAGCCCCCGCATGAGCAGTCGAAGACCCTCAGCCGCCTCAGGGAATTCTCCCGAGCATCGTCGGCCGTGGACAGCAAGCTCGGGAAGGGCACGAGGTTCACTCGTGCCACCCAAGCCGCCAACGAAGACCCGGCTTCAGCCGCCAAGCCCGCCCATCCCCTCCACAAAGCCCTCCTCCGCGCAAGCCTCAATCCGCTCCACATACCCCGGAGTCCCGCCGCCAAGCAAATGCCAGGCTTCCTTGTAGCAGTTATATTTCGACTTCTCCAGCTTCGGATAAAGCCCAATGCTCCACATCCCCCGCACAACTTTTTCCGGCAAAATGTACCAAACATCTTCCGGAATCACATAAGCCGCCACAAAATCAAACGACCCCTTCTTATATGGCCCGCGGCTATCCTTCAGCGAGCAAGAATATCCCGACCCCTCCCGGAACATCGTCGACTTCACCTGCACCCGCACAATCCTCCATCCCGAATCCACCGTAAAGTCATACCCTATCGACTCTCCCCAAGGCCGCCCCAGCGCCAGCCCCAGCCCCAGCCCAGTAGCCCGCACCGCAAACACCAACTCCACCCACTCCCCGCGCCTCTTCCCATTCCGAAGAAGCGCCATCCCCAAATACCGAATTTTTCTCATGTTCTCCTCTCACCTATACCACGTCATCCTGCCTATGCCCTGTCATCCTGAGCGGAGCATGAGGATTCGTTTTACGAATCCGCATGCGGAGTCGAAGGACCCCTGCACCCCCAGCCCGCCCCCGTGCCGCCTTAGGGAGTTCCCCCGAAGGCCTCGCCCTCCAGTTTTTCGCCCCAAACAAAAAGCGCGGCCCGGTGGCCGCACAATTCTCGGAACCTACTCCACTCTCCCACGCAATTGAAAGCCCGTAAAGTCTACTAAAGTAGACGTCTACTTTAGTAGACACTCCCGTGTGGGTCGGACACTCCTGTCCGACGCCTTTGACTTTGATCTTGATCTTGATTTTGACTTTGATCTTGTTTCCGCGCCACGGACGCCCGCAGCCCCGTGGAAGAGCGGACTCTTCAGCGCCCCCGTAAAGAAGAAGATCGGGAAGGGCACGAGTTCACTCGTGCCGTACAAGCACTCGAAGGGAAACCGGCTTCAGCCGCTGAGGTAAGCGCAACCACACTGTCATCCTGAGCGAAGCATGCGGATTCGCCTTAAGAATCCGCATGCGCAGTCGAAGGATCCCTGCCCCGCTGCTCATGCCTCAGCCGCCTCAGGGAGTTCTCCCGAAGTCACAGAGCCCGTGTGGATCGGACACTCCCTTCGGCAAGCTCAGGGCAGGCTCTGTCCGATGCCTTTGGCCTTGATTTTGACTTTGACCGGAACGCGTTCCCCAGGAGGAACTTTTCAGCGAGTGGTGACTGGCAGTAAATTGCAGATTAGGAAGGTGGGTAATCGATGGCACCAAGTAATGAACTATACATGGCAGTGTTGCCGATGGTGCATCTCGGCATGAATCAATACGGACTAACCGAACAAGTCATCACCTTGTTGCCAGACCGAAAGCAGGCAACAGAATTTTTCCCCGATGAGGTTCAGGATTACGTCAACATCCTTGACCGAAGAACTAAGTATCTTATCGGCGGGCATGTTTCTGGATACTCATTTGAACAGGTCAAGACTGAAAGCGGTCGCGTGATTGTGAAGGTGTACCAACATGTCTCCTAAGAAAAACCCGTTCACCAATGATCCCATCGCCGACGTTGCAGTTCAACAAGCGGCAGCTATGGAAACGCTCAATTCCTTGAATACGCTCGCCCAGGACCAAGCCCGCTTCTACAAACAAATGTTCGATGACTCAGGCCTGAGCAAGTGGATCATCCTGGCAGGTGTTGGCGGAGTATGTGAACTGGTACGAATCGTCGTGGACGCGGTGAATTACTTTAGGGGAGCACACTAGAGTGCATCACCTCGGGGCGAGTCGCCTTACCGTTTTCTTCAGCGTGCTAATTATTTTCTTCTGCATCGTGGGACTAAATTCATTGTTCTCATATGCCCGCACGAAGTCTGCCATGGCTTTCATGAGGGCAATCCCAGTTTCCTTCGAGACCTTTTGGTCCACGGGAAGGTTGAAAACAAATTCATAACGCCCCGACGTGTAAGCCTCGATCGTTGCCATCACCTGAGCACGGAGTTCAGGGTCTAAAGGCGGCGTCGGCCATTGTT
>JBEKJF010000412.1:0-4445 GCA_050011375.1 Candidatus Sulfotelmatobacter sp. | reverse complement strand
TAAGGACTTGTTGGCGCTTTGTATCGGCGAAGAAGAATCCGCGACCTGCAGTGTGAAACTGGACTGACCCGCGTTGGTCGGTGTACCGCTGATTATCCCGCTCTGGCTCAAGCTCAGGCCCGCCGGCAAGGTTCCCGACAGGATCGTCCACGAGTACGGAAGCGTGCCTCCCGAAGCCGTGAGTGTTGCCGAATACGCAGTTCCGACGATGCCATTGGGCAACGAGGCAGTCGTGATAGCTACCGGCGTCACACCAGCGCTCAAAGTGATGGAAAAGGGCTGGCTCGCGGTTTGCACTGGAGAAGAAGAATCCGTTACCTGGGCTCTAAAGTTGAATTTGCCGGCGCCCGTCGGAGTGCCGCTGATGGTTCCGCTTTTGCTCAATGTTATTCCAGCCGGCAAGGCTCCCGAAACGACCGTCCATGAGTATGGATACGTGCCACCTGAAGCTGCGAGTGTGGTCGAATACGTGGTTCCCACAATACCGGTGGGCAGGGCTAACGTGGTCACTGCCACTCCATTCAGAGGATTGATACTGATGGGAAAAACCCTTTGCGCTGTCTGCGCCGGGTTGGAGGAGTCGGAAACCTGCCCCGTAAAGCTAAACAGACCGGAAGCTGCCGGCATGCCGCTGACCACCCCGGTCGTGCTCGACAATGACAATCCCGTTGGCAATGTGCCGGAAACCACCGTGAAGTGATACGGCGCGGTGCCGCCCGTAGCCTTCAAAGTTGCCGAATAGGCTGTTCCTACAACCCCACTGGCCAAGCTACTGCTGGACAATTGCACGTGAACTGGGCCGTTCGAGTTTGTATTGTTGCTGGATGCAGAGACTGCGCTGCAACCGCTGGCGCCCGCGAGAAGCAGCGCGATAAAACCGAGCCAGAATAGACGATTGCGAACATCGCCGGAAGAGAACTGCATGCCGATCGCTCCGGGTCAAAGATTGACTCTCTTGACCCTAGCGACTCGGCGACTAACGACGTAGATAACCGAAGGTCATATGCCGGACCACCGTATGTTCTATGTCATAAGGACAATGCCCCCGCCAAGCCATTGAATAAGAAGGACATATTTGTTCCCACTGTTACGTCTTGACCTCCGCTGTTGCCAATCCTCGTCCCGAAATGAAACGCCGGCGCCCCGTCCCCCACTCTCCCTTCTCATCCCCGCGCTCGGCAAACAAACAGTAGGTAAGTTGCCCAGCGCGGGAACAGGGTGGCCAGCAGGGAGCGAATGAGGCTGTAGGGCGAAATAATTTTCTCGACGGCGAATGGCCGCGGGAACTCGAACCAGATGCCACGATGCTTCAAGACGTCAAACCCCATCGCATGCAGCAATGCCTTCGTTTCTGGCGCCGTGTACTCGCGGACGTGCTCAGGAGTCATTAGGAACGGTTCTCGGCCAAACAACCGTAACAGCCAGTTGTGAAAGCGGAGCCGGTTCGGGACGGTGAGGATGAAGACGCCATTCGGCTCTAAGCACTCTATTGCAGTCAGCAGGGCCCCACGATCATCTCCTAAGTGTTCGATGACCTCAGAGATTATGACCGTCTGGAACTTACGGGCGAACGGCAGATTGTAAATGTCCCCGACCATGAAGCAGCGGCCACGCAAAAACCGATTCAGTTCTTTCGCTGCCTCGATTTCTTTGGGGTCGATGTCGACGGAGGTGCAGGATAGGCCGTGCGGCAGCAGGTATTCGACGATGCCTTTGCCGCAGCCTAAGACAAGAACGGACCTCCCACCGGCGCGAAGCACCTCGTCCTTGATGGCCAGGTGCCGAACACTGTGGTGGGGATGGTTCGGAAAGCGCGCCAGGGCAATGTCGAGCCGGTTCAGTTCGTATCGCATAGCCGAAAGCCTCTGCTCCATTGTGGGACTAGGGCAAGTGGTGATGCCTCTCGCGCTCGTGCCGCTCGGATGGTCGCAGACCCGCGCGCACCCCTCTGGCGAGTGGGGATGCGTTCCCGACATGTGTGCCCAGCCCTCATGTCCTGATTCCGACGGCTGCCAATCCCCGGTCTGAAATGAAACGCCGGCTACGCTCCCACAATTGACTTCTTTCGAAATCTTTCAAGCCTATCGTCCACGTAATTAACCCAAACAGCGCCACTTGCAGAGTGAACGTGCCAATCAGTCCGAGAATGCCGAGCGGCGGAAACATTTTCATAAGAGCGTAGGCGCAAGCAAGAAACACCGCGCTGACCAACACCGGCCGCGCAAAGGATTCCTGGATGTAAACCCCCGCCGACAAGCCCAGCACCTTGAGCGTGTACCAAGGCTGCAACGTTAGCTTCACGGCAGCCAGCGGAAGGGTTGTTCCGAGGGCGACGCCTACCAAACCATATTTTCGGCCCAGGTAGACGCTCATGATCAGGTTGGCCAACCCCTCACCCAGAGTCCACCAACCCAGAGCACGATGACGTCCCAAGGACACGAGAGCGACGGCCGAAGGCCTCTGGGAAAGTTCCAGCACATATCCCAACAGCAGAATCAGCACCAACGGGTACGCTGAGACAAATTCATCTCCCACCCAAACGCGCAGCAGAAGTTTTGCGTCCAACGCCAGAATGCATGCGATGAGCAGGGTGAAGACGCTGGTCACCCTCGTGGCTTGCAGGAAAAAACGCCGCAGCTCGTCATGACGGCGCAAACCATCGAGTTCACTCATCACGGGCAGCATAGGACTAGCAATGCTGTTAACGGCCGGTTCGAAATATTGCATGAGTCGCCCCGCCACGCTGAAGGGAGTGATGAGCGCGACCGTCAACACTCTTCCAATCACGATTGAGTCGGTATAGGTCCTCAGCCTGATTCCCATGTTATTGAGAAACATCCACAGGCCGAATCCCAGCAACTCGCGTCCCCGCCGCGAAGTGGGACTTTTCCAGTCCAGCCGAAGTCCCGGGTCAACGCGGCGCACCATCTGCCAGTCCCACGGGATGAAGCACACGGTAAGGGCTAGCGTAACCACGCCCAGTCCCACTATGCCGTAACCCAGGCGCAGCGTGACCACCGACGCGACCGCCTGCGCCACTGTGAAGGCAACAATGTTCAGATTGTAAAGCTCGAAACGTTGCCATCCGCACAGGTAGGCCTTTAACAAAAGCGACAAGAGCGTGACCGCCAAGGTAAGCCCCATCACGATCAGCAACACGCTGAAATCGTGGCGCCGTTGCCCCTGTAATCCGAAAAAGCCGGGCAGCACTCCGGCGAGAACGATCATGACCACGACAATGAGCAAACCACAGCCCAGGGTCAGCACCAGCGCAGTCATGAAAACCTGGTTGAGAGATTCCCGGTCGTTCAATCCTCGAAACCGCGCCACATAACGCTGCAATGTGGTGCGAAGCCCGAACTCCAGGAGCCCTGAGTAACCGCAAATCGAGGACACCAGCACCCAGATGCCAAACTCCAGGTTTCCCAGATGATGAATCAGGAATGGCGTCATCAAGAACGCAACCGCGCCGATGATGACAATTGCAACCCAGTTCGAGAATATGTTTCGCAGCATGTGGCGAGGGCGTTCCTGCCAAGAACAATCTGAGGTGACGAGCCTTGATAAGGTGCGAGCTAGCGTTCGATCAGCAACCGGTCCAGCGCCATGGCTGCATCGTCCTCACTTCGGGAAGATACATACCAGTCAATGGTGCGGCGCAGGCCATCTACGAACTTCACTTTTGGTTCCCAGCCTAGCCGCTGCTTAGCCAACGTATTGTCCGCAACTCGATTCAGAGGACCGGTTGGCATTTCCGGATGCGCCTCGATTTTCGGCTCGTACTGGAACGCATCCACGATCTGATGTACTGCGTCGAGGACTCGAATACGCTCCATCGTGCCGAGATTAATTCCTGAGCCATCGTCCACTCTTTCAGCCGCAAGAATAGTTCCCTCCACGATGTCATCAATGTAGGTCCAATTCCTGATCTGCTCGCCATTTCCCCACACTACGAACGGATCCTGCCGGGTGTGTGCTCGGGCAATCATCGCGATGACAGCGTGGTTTTCGACGCCGCGCGGACCGTACACCGTAAAATAGCGACAGCACGCCGACTTCATTCCCCAATCCTTGTAATACGCGCGAAGCGTCATTTCGCCCATGAGCTTCGCCCAGCCGTACATGTTGTCGGCATCGTAGGGCGGGCCGACCATTTCTTCCGTGAGATACACCGTCTGGGACGGATCGGTCTGCAAACCGTTGGGGTAGACACAACCCGACGAAGCGTACACGACTTTTTCCACCTGCCCGCGGTGGCAAGCGCGGAAGATCAAGCCATCCAGCAGCAGGTTGGTCGAGCAGGCAGCTTGGTGAAGATCCACATAACCGCGGCCACCGTGGTCGGCCGCGAGGTGGAAGACCACGCTCATGTCGTCTATGGCCGCTTCGGCAACGCCGGACTCTCGCAGATCCGCATTGATGAATTCCAGCTGGCCACCTTCGAT
>JBEKJF010000411.1:0-4458 GCA_050011375.1 Candidatus Sulfotelmatobacter sp. | reverse complement strand
AGCCCCAGGCGGCAACAACCGAGCCGTGTAGCCGCCCGCGCCGTCACCGGTGGCAGTGCGCTCAACACCTTTGGCGACATCGCTCACCTTGACGGTGGCGTTGGCCACAAGATTTCCTTTTGGATCCTTGACGGTTACGTGCAGGTCTCCCGTGGCGGCGCCGCCTTGTCCGAAGGCGATGCAGGAAAGCAACAGCACGAGCAGAGAGACGAAGAGAGTTTTCACAGTGTGGATTCTGATGCTGCGGCTCACTATCACTATGTTGTGGATCATAGAGTCTCCTTGCACTCCGCCATCCCGAAAGTGGTGGCAGAAACAACTCCGACAGCGATTACCCAGAACGCGCACCAAATAGGCGCAAGACTCCTGGGCCCCGTAGGTTCCCGCTGGTTTTTACACCAGAACGGGTAAAGAAAACAAGGAAGAATGAGTAGAGGTAGTGCGCCAGTTACCCCGGCATCGGATGAGACACGGCGGCGCGGGGCTTCAGGACGCCATAGATGAATTGTGAGCGACTGTAACGCCAGTCACAAGGTGCAACGCAAAACTAGAGCTAGGCCGAGAGCCGAACCGGGACAGCGGGATTCTGCAGGCGGCCCAAAAGCATGGCTGCACCGCTCAGGTGCTCGTAACGTTCGACCACCCGCACAGCGGCGAAATCGGAGTTAGGCCAGGCCAATGCCAGATAAATCCGCGCCAGCGCAACATGCGCATTGCGGCGCAGCAGCAGCGCATCGTTCACCAGTTGTTGCGCCGCTTCGGCAAGACGCGCATCCCCGGTGGCGCGAGCCGTTTCCCCCACGCGCACCAGCACGCCGGCGTTGCTTCCAACGATAGAAACGTAGGCAGCCATGGCGCGCAAGCGTTCACGACGTACCGCACGGAACTGCGCGGGAGGCAAACGGTGCCGCAGGTAGCTTTCCTCCGCCGGGTCGGTGAGATTGCGGAAAGCCTCAATGTCGATGGGGCGGATTGCACCGGCTAAGCTAGCGCTTCTCTTAGCCTGCAGGCTTTGCGTGACAGCCAGGCGCAAAATGGCGCCCAGCGCAAGTACAGCAGCGGTGACAAGAACGATGGCCAGATTCATTGTTGTAGTAGACGCTCCAATTCCCGGTTCCAGATGTCGAGATTGTTCTCGGGCAGGAAAACCGCAGACGTAGTGACACTCTTCTGGGGGACGAGGAGATAGTAAAACCAGATCAGGACGCAAACTTGATACGTGGCCATGTTCAGGAAAACGAGAGAAACGTGATAGAGAGCGGAAAAATCCGGGTTGGCCATCATTGCCCACGTCGCAAGATGAACGCAAGCCGAGATTCCTAAACCCAGTGTTATACCGAATGCTGGGCGGCTCCAACGCAATTTGAAGTAACCCGCAAACCCAAACAGGAACAAAATTAATCCACACTCGATCAAGTAGATCGTCTGTTCAAAAACATGGACGCCGGAGACAATCCAATAAATGTTGTTTTTCGGCGTGTAAGCTGCAACCACGGAGGCCAGAAGGACAAGAGCCACTCCGACTCCAGTGGTGAGCAACTTGCCGAACTTAGCCAGGGAGGGATACGTGCCCAACAGGATGCCGAATATCTGGCCGATAAGAGCAAATTTTAGGAGAGCCTCCACCAGCAGGCCTCCGCCAAATATGTGATACCAAGCTACCGGGCTAACTGAAGGAAGGACGTCGGCGACGTAAACCGTTAGCTGCTCAATCGCAGTCACGACAGCAAAAAACAAGAACACAGAGTACCGCTTGTGGAGTTTTTCCCGCCAGATGACGAGGGCGAGGATGAGAAGAAGGAGATTGGGCGCAACCCAAAGGTAATGCCAAAGAGGTGAGTGAGCCTGCAGCATGGCCGTAGTTAGGCACTATACCGCGACCTGCCGCAGGCAGCAACAGCGATGTTAATCGTGTCCGGTTTTCGTAACGCTACTCAAGAATCACGGCTTGCAGATGGTGTTTCCGCCACAGTTACCGCCACCACCACCGCCATCAGCATGGGCCACGGTTGGAACTACCAGTGTATTAAGCAATAAAACAGCTGCTGCAACAACGAGTAGAGTACGTTTCACGGTTGTTTTCTCCTTGTTTTAGAAAAGCGACCGTGATACTTTCATGGCCAGCCCCCAGTTGGAAGATCACGCTGGGTTATTAGTTTGTTCGGAATTCGTAACAAGATGTCGCTGAAATCCGCTCTGCAGGATCTTCGAGAAACCACCCTGGCCGCCGTTTCCGGCCTGCTGGCAAAGCTGGCTTATTTGGGATCGTTGCGCCGCAGCGAAGGCGGATACCTGCACTGGGGTATGGCCCTGGTACATGGCGAGGAAGCGTCGAACCGCGCCCTGAAAACGGCTCACAGCGAGGTGCTGTCAACCGTGCTGCGGACCCCGATTTCAGCCCTCGCGGAAGACTTGCAGGAATCGAGCCAGGATAGCAAAAAAACTGCGGCCGCCTATGTCGCGGACATGCGCGAGCAGTTCAGCGAACTGCTTCCCTCGCCAGAAGATTCAGCCTCGGCCCGCCACCTTAATTCAGTGCTGATTGCGCTTTCGAGCCTGGAGGGTTCCCAAAAGCGTGCCACTCCGTCAACTTCATTGCGACCCCAACCACCTGTCCGATAATCTCGGCTTCCTGCGGATGCCGCAGAATTCGCACCGGCACCGGCGATAAAGGATGCGGCTGTAGCACAACGTCATCCTTCCGCATGCTGCACCAGCAGCAAGTGTGCCCATCGCGCGTTTCTACAAAGTAAATGGGACGTTCGTACTCGGAGCGCCATAATCCTTCCACCACTTTATTCTTGGCTTCGTCGACCTGAATGAAACTACCCGGCGGAAGAATCGGATACATGGTGAAATCCTGATGGCCGATGTAGCCGTAGGTAAAATCACTCTGGGCGAACTGAGCCAGGTAAGCCAGCGGCACCAGGCCCCACTGTTCCACCATGCGGCCCAGGTTGGTAGTGCGTTGATCATCGAAGCCAGGATCCAGGCGGATGGGTATTTGCACAGAGGACAGTCCGGCGAGCGCCTCCGACACATGCGATCGTGGCGGAGAAATCAGCCCCAGATCGGCCGCCATGTTATTCATGTCGACGCCGTACCAGGTCAGCAGTTCCCGCAGATCGCGGCGGTAAATTACCGCCAGCGTATACAGGCGGAAAATGCTGGGCAAAACGTTTTTTGTCTCGATGTCGGACAAGCGGCTGGGGGGAATTGAAAATTCCTCGTTGCGATATTTTTCCGCCATACGCGCGCTGGATGTTTCAATATCGCGCATGGTCAGGCCCAATTTCTCACGCAGGGTTCGAAGGCTTTTACCGGCCGGGAGCATGACACGCCCTCCATAAACAAGTGCTGGACATCATAGCAGGACGCGCAGTTTTGTGTGGCAATTTATGCAAAATTTTGATCCGGTCAAGTTTGTTACGATTTCCGAACAACGTCTGACCCGCGTCCCTCCTAGGGAAAAGCGAATCTCCCACTTGAACTTCGTCGCAGAGTCAGCGGGTCCTGATCTTCTGAGTATTGCCCGTCTGTTCGGATTTCGTAACAAGCTACACGGAAAATAGCAAAATCTAACCATCTTGGCCTTTCGCTCGCGTGCTTACCTAACTCCAGATTGCTCGTTCCCAGCCTCACAAAGCCGTTTTTATCTCATGACATTTGTCACGCTTCCACGATGATGAACGGCACTGGTGCCACACTCGGCGCTGCGCGATGATGCATTCACCGTGCAGGTTCAGTCGCCCGGTAAAGGCAAGCAGCTAAAGAGGCCCTTATGATCGCAACTCTCGAACAAGAAGAAAGTCTGCAGCACGCAAACTCCCGCGCCGTCGTGGCCAGCCTGGAATCGGTAAGCATGAACTACGGAGAAGTCCGCGCCCTCCGCAATGTGAACTTCACGGTGCGCTCTGGGCAGGTTGTAGCCCTGCTCGGACCGAACGGCGCCGGCAAGACAACGGCGGTAAAGCTGTTGCTGGGGCTGCTGCAACCCAACTCTGGCAAAGCCCGCGTGTTCGCAGGAGATCCTACCCACCCGCAGAATCGCATGCGCACCGGCGCCATGTTGCAGGTGGGCAGAGTGCCCGAGACTCTGCGCGTGCGCGAGCACATTGATTTATTCTCCAGCTACTATCCGCAAGCGATGCCTCTCGAAGAAGTGCTGGCCGCTGCCGGCCTCGAGAAATTGCGCGACCGCAAGTTCGGCGATCTCTCCGGCGGACAGCGCCAACGAACCCTGTTTGCCCTTGCCATCTGCGGCAATCCCGACCTGCTGTTCCTGGATGAACCCACCGTCGGACTCGACGTCGAAGCCCGCCGCGCACTCTGGGAAGAAATTCGCCGACTGGTCAATCGCGGAAAAACAGTTCTCCTCACCACTCACTATTTAGAAGAAGCCGACGCTCTCGCCGACCGCATCGCCGTAATTAACCAAGGCGAGATCATCGCCGAAGG
>JBEKJF010000410.1:0-4744 GCA_050011375.1 Candidatus Sulfotelmatobacter sp. | reverse complement strand
CGCAGTGGGCACGCGATTTATCTGCAACGTTTCGTTCCCACTCACTTTCACAATGCCTGGACGATTGTGGCCTACGCGCTGGTGGCCTCGACCGTGCTCAAGGGGGTTTTCGATTATTGCGGCACTTACCTGGTGAACCACGCTGGCTTCGCCATGATTACGAGCCTGCGCAACGACCTTTACAACTCGGTGTTGCGGCGGTCGGCGGCTTTTTTTCAGAAGCACGCGACCGGAACGCTCGTCTCAACCATCATCAATGACATCGAGCGCGTGCAGTATGCGATTTCAGCTTTATCTTTATTGCGGCTGCCGTGATTGTGTTGGGCAAAGGGCTAGCTTGGGTGCTGCTCTTGTTCGTGCCCATTATTATTTTGTCCGCGGTGCGGATTGGACGGCGCGTCCGCACGACCACGCGGAGCGGACAGGATCAGTTGGCTGACGTGCAGAACCTTTTGCACGAGACCATCACCGGCAATCGGATCGTCAAAGCTTTTGGAATGGAGTCGTGGGAAGTCGCGCGATTTCGTGCGGCCGCGAACCGCTTGTTTCGCGCCAACCTGCGTTCCGTGGCTGCCGCCGCGATCAGTTCTCCACTGATGGACGTGTTTGGCTCGATTGCCCTCGCGCTGCTGTTGCTTTTGGGCCGCGGCAAGATTGCTCACAACCAGTTCACATTAGGCGACTTTGTCGCATTTTTTGCTGCGGTCTTTGCTTTGTATAATCCGGTGCGCAAGTTTGCTCTCTTCAATAATAATTTTCAGCAGGCCCTGGGCGCATCGAGCGAAATATTCAAGTTCATGGACATCGAAGATGATGTCCGCGAAAAGCCACACGCGCGGCGCTTGCCGGCATTCGCGAAGTCGGTGCAATTCGAACATGTGAGCTTCACCTATGGCAGCGAGGGAGAAGACGCGCAGGTGCTGCACGACATTAACCTCGAAGTTCGCCGTGGAGAGGTGATCGCGATCGTCGGGTCGAGCGGTTCGGGCAAGAGCACGCTGGTTCACCTGATCCCGCGTTTCTTTGACGCTACTCAGGGACGCCTGCTGATCGACGGCTACGACGTGCGCGATGTAACGCTGGCTTCTTTGCGGCAGCAAGTTGGAATCGTCACCCAGGAAACCGTCTTATTCAACGACACGGTCCGCAACAACATTGCCTATGGCCAGCCGCATGTGGCGATGAAAGAGGTCGAGGCCGCAGCCCGGGCTGCGCTGGCGCATGACTTCATCCAAACATTGCCTTCAGGGTACGATGAGATCATTGGGGAGCGCGGCGTGCGGCTTTCCGGTGGCGAACGGCAGCGCATTGCGATCGCCCGAGCGATTCTGAAGAACGCGCCGATTCTGATTCTGGACGAGGCTACCTCAGCACTCGACAGCGAATCGGAGGCGCTAGTGCAATCGGCCTTGCATAATCTGATGAGTGGGCGCACCGTGTTTGTGATTGCGCACCGGCTTTCGACGGTGCGCCGCGCCGACCGCATTGTGGTGATTGAAAACGGCGCCATTGCCGATATTGGTGCTCATGAGGTCTTGATGGCAAAGTTGGGCACGTACCGGCGTTTGTACGAACTGCAGTTTGCCGACTTCGATCAGAAACTGGAGCCGGCGCAACCGAGCAACTGAACATTGGAAAATCGATTATGCCTCTTCGCTCCATGACGGGCTTTGCGCAGGTTAAAGGCGAACTTATTAATCAGTCTGAGGGCCGCGCGAGTTTGCCTTCGCCTTCCTCGCTGTCGCCTGCGACTCAAGGCAACGGCCATCTCGGCTTCGCGCTCTCATTGAAGTCGGTCAACCACCGTTTTCTCGATTTGCATTTTCGTTTGCCTTCGGGCTCCGACTCGCTTGAAATGCAACTGCGCCGGCTGCTGAAAGAGAAGATGGCGCGCGGGCATGTGGAAGTTACACTCAGCCTGGAGCGCGGGGGCGGAGAAACGCTGGCGTTGAATCGTCCGCTGGTCAGTGCTTACATCGCTGCGTTTCGCGCAGCCTCAGCGGAGTTTTCAGTGGCCGCGGAACCCGATCTCAACTCTGTGCTGCGCATTCCCGGCGCGCTCGATTCGGCCAAAGATCCTGAGGATGGCGCGCTTGAGGCCGCTGTGATGGCTTGCGTGGGCGAAGCGCTCGATCGCTTGAATCAGATGCGGGAGCAGGAAGGCCGCGGCATTGAGCAGGAGTTGCGCGTTCGTATGGCGCATCTACGCGAAGCGGTGAAAACCGTGCAGCTTCACCGGCGCACGGTATTGCAAAGCTATGTGGAACGGCTGCAGTCGCGGCTTCAGGAACTGCTGGGCTCGAGCGTGGACCGCGAACGTATGCTTCAGGAAGCCGCTATGCTGGTCGATCGCAGCGACATTCAGGAAGAGATCGTTCGTCTGGAAAACCACGTCCAACATTTCCTTGGGCTGCTCGACGAACATGGAGAAGTGGGGAAGAAGCTGGACTTTCTGCTGCAGGAAATGAATCGCGAGGCCAATACTCTGCTTTCGAAAACGTCGGGGTTGGCGGGCGACGCGCTGAAAATTACCGAGGCCGGCCTGATCATGAAAGCGGAGATCGAAAAATCACGCGAGCAGGTGCAAAACCTGGAATGAGTTCTCCACTGCATAAACCAATCGTGTACATCATTTCGGCCCCGTCGGGTTCGGGCAAGTCGACGCTGGTGAACGAACTGCTGAAGAAGGTGAGTGATCTGGAGTTCTCCATCTCTTATACGACGCGGGCACCGCGCGGCAGCGAGACGAATGGAAGGCAATACTATTTTGTGTCCCGCCCTGAGTTTGAAAAGATGATTGCGGAAGACGAGTTCCTCGAGCACGCGGAAGTGTTCGGAAATTACTACGGGACGGCGCGCCGTTTCCTGCGCGCTGCGGAACAACATGGGCGCGACCTCTTGCTCGATATCGATGTGCAAGGCGCAAAGCAGATCCAGGACAGAGTTCCTGACGCCACTAGCATCTTTATTCTGCCTCCAGATCGCAGAACGCTGGAAGAACGCCTGCGCAAACGCAGCGAAGATAGCGACGCCGTGATCCAGCGGCGCTTGGACACGGCGACTCGTGAAATCGAGAATTACAAACGGTACAACTACATTCTCGTCAACGATCAACTGGAGGATTCAATCAAAGCGTTGCGAGCGATTGTGCGTGGCGAACGCCTGGAGCGAGCGGGGCAGCCGCTATGCCCGGAAGAAGCCGAGACGGTGGCGCTGGCGGAACGCTGCCGCCTGGCGAATGTTCGCGACCGACTGAGGGCGATTCTCGATTCGTTTCAGCCGCCTAACGGCCCCGGAGGGGATTAGTCCTCGGTAACCAAATTCGACGGCGGGAAGCCCCGCAACCTTGAATTTCGTGGGAGAATAAGGAAGCAGTTCTTGGCTTCCCTGGCGAAGAACGAAGCACAGTAAACTTTCGGCAATCGAAATCTTACAACCCGGTATTCAAGGGGAGAGAATCCATGAAATTGATCGAAGGCTTCGACAGCAACTATCGTTATATTCTGGTGGCCGCGCGGCGCGCGCGCCAGTTACAATCCGGCGCCCCGCCGGTGGTTCAAACCAATTCCCGCAAGCCGTGCCGCATTGCGCAGGATGAAATCCGCGCGGGCAAGGTCAAGTGGGAGATTCCGGAAACGCGAAGCGCGGCCGAGCAGGCTTCCGAGGCGCTGGATCAGGCTTTCGGGCACGACGCCTAAACGCACCGCGGTCGGCTGCGTCGAATACCGCATCGATTAACTATGAAGGTTGCTCTTGGAGTGACGGGCGGAATCGCGGCCTACAAGTCGGCCGAGATTGTACGGCTGTTGCAAGACCGCGGAATTCGCGTGCAAGTGATTATGACGCGCGCGGCGCAGGAGTTTGTTCGCCCGCTCACGTTCGCGGCGCTCTCCGGGGAAAAAGTGATTACCGGAATGTTCGCGCCCGGGGAAGAGCAGGCTGCGAACATCGAGGCTGCCATCGAGCACATTGCTGTTGCGCAGTCGATTGATGCGTTGCTGGTTGCTCCCGCTACGGCCGACGTTCTGGCGCACTTCGCGCAAGGCATTGCCAGCGATTTTCTCACCACTCTTTATCTGGCGACTACTGCGCCGGTCGTGGTCGCTCCGGCGATGAACGTGAACATGTGGAATCATGCCGCGACGCAGGCGAATCTGGAAGTGCTTCGGCAGCGCGGAGTGAAGATCGTGGAGCCGGGCTCGGGATATCTTGCATGCGGGATGACAGGCTCCGGGCGGCTTGCAGAAAACGAAGCCATTGTCGCGGCGGTTCTTGAAGCGCTGGGTGCGTCGCAGGATCTTGCCGGCGAAACCGTGTTGATTACTGCGGGGCCGACTCGAGAAAAGATCGATCCCGTGCGTTATCTCACGAACCGCTCGAGCGGGCGCATGGGTTATGCAATCGCTGAAGCTGCGTTGCGCCGTGGGGCTCGCGTATTACTCGTGAGTGGGCCGACGGCGTTGACGCCGCCGGGAGCGGCTGAAGTTACGCGTGTGGAATCGGCCGAGCAGATGCGCGATGCCGTGCTCAGTCTTTTGCCGCAAGCCAGCATTGTGATCAAGAGCGCTGCTGTGTCTGATTACCGCGCGAAGACGACGTCCGCGCAAAAGATAAAACGCAAAGGTCCGATCACGCTTGAGCTCGAACCTACCGCGGATATTCTCAAGGAAATTTCTGTACGCAAGCAGACGCAGATTGTTGTGGGCTTCGCCGCGGAGACTGAGAACGTTCTGGAAAACGCTCG
>JBEKJF010000409.1:0-4851 GCA_050011375.1 Candidatus Sulfotelmatobacter sp. | reverse complement strand
TCATGAGTTCTTCGCGCACTGGATCCGCATCACCGGCTTCAGTGCGGATTTTGCTTTTTATCTCGATCAACTTTCGCTGGTCATGTTGCTGGTGGTCACTGGGGTTGGATTTCTGATCCACATCTACTCGGTCGGGTATATGTGGGATGACCCCAGCTACTACCGCTTCTTCAGCTATCTGAATCTGTTCATGTTTTTCATGCTGACGCTGGTGCTGGCCGGCAATTACCTGCAGATGTTCATCGGTTGGGAGGGTGTGGGGCTGGCGTCGTATCTGCTGATCGGTTTCTGGTTCACGAAAGATTCGGCGGCATCTGCTGGCAAGAAGGCGTTCATCGTCAATCGCATTGGCGACTTCGGATTCCTGATCGCGTTGTTTTTGTTGCTGAATTTCGATCAGGTATTTGGCGCGGTGGTTCCCTTGCCCGTTGAGACTGCTGACGCGGGTCTGCTGACAGCGATCGGCATTCTGCTGATGGTCGGCGCTTGCGGCAAATCGGCGCAGATTCCGCTCTATGTGTGGCTTCCCGACGCGATGGAAGGTCCGACGCCGGTTTCTGCGTTGATCCATGCGGCTACGATGGTGACGGCGGGCGTCTACATGGTTTCGCGCTCGCATGTGATCTTTGAACGCGCGCCTCTCGCGCTGACGGTTGTGGCCATCATTGGCACGCTGACTGCATTTTTTGCTGCGACCATCGGCATTGCGCAGACTGACATCAAGAAAGTTCTCGCGTACTCGACCATCTCGCAGCTTGGCTACATGTTCATGGCCTGCGGCGTGGGGGCGTTTTCGGCGGGCATCTTCCACTTGATGACGCATGCGTTCTTCAAGGGCCTGCTGTTTCTGGGCGCAGGCTCCGTGATTCACGCGGTCGGCGGCGAGCAGGACATGCGCAAGATGGGCGGCCTCAAATCGTTCATCCCCGTGACATTTGGGACCATGCTTATCGCGACCCTCGCGATTGCCGGAGTTCCGCCGCTGGCCGGCTTCTGGAGCAAGGATGAAATTTTGTGGAAGGCGTATCAGGTCAGCCCGGTCTATTGGGGAATCGGCGTGGTCACGGCGTTTATTACATCGTTCTACATGTTTCGCTTGCTCTACATGACGTTTTTCGGTGACTACTGTGGAGCCCAAGTCGACGCACACGGGCATAGTTCCCACGGGCACGATGCTCACGGCCACGGCGAGCCGCATGAGAGTCCGATGGTGATGCTGGTGCCGCTGATGATTCTGGCGCTGCTGTCGCTGGTCGGCGGCTTCGTCGGCTGGGGCAACCATTTCGAACATTTCCTCGCGCCTGTCTTCGGCGCGGGAGAAACTGCAGGGGAAGCAGCAACCAGCATCACCGAATGGTTGCTGATGGGCGTCTCGATCATTGCCGCCGCGTCAGGATGGATTTTGGCGTACCTGCTCTACTGCAAGCGTCCCGAACTTCCGCAGAAGATCGCCGATTCGCTCGGCAGCTTTTATGTAACGGTCGTGCACAAATACTACATCGACGAATTGTACGCAGTGCTTTTCGTCAAGCCGCTGATCGACGGATCGATGCGAATTCTCTGGCAGGATGTCGACCGGAAGACTATCGATGCGGCGGTGAATGACGCCGGCGACGGGGCGCGGCATGTTTCCGATGAAGTTCGACATATGCAATCCGGCAACATTCGTTCGTACGCGGGATGGATTTCGGCGGGCGCCGGAGTTGTGATTGCCTTCATGATCTGGATGTGGATGGAAGCACGATGAGGACCGACGATTTGAATTCCATCATTCTCACGCTGGTGACGTTCGCGCCACTGGCGGGCGGGTTGCTGCTGATGCTGCTACCGCGCCGCGACCGTGACATCCGGATTTTTGCGCTCGTCATTTCGCTGCTGACGTTTGTTCTGTCCTTGCATCTTCCGGTTTATTTTCACCGCTCGCATCCGGGATTCCAGTACGAGATCGACCGGCAATGGGTTTCGACTCCGAATATTCATTACCACATGGGCGTTGACGGCATTTCGCTCTGGCTGGTGGTGCTCACTACATTCCTCACGCCGTTGTGCGTGTTGATTTCCTGGAATTCGATTCACGAGCGGGTAAAAGAATTTTTTATCCTGCTGCTGATTCTGGAGACGGCGCTGATCGGCGTCTTCACGTCGCTCGACTTGTTCCTCTTCTATTTCTTCTGGGAAGCCACGCTGATTCCGATGGCGTTGCTGATTGGAATCTTCGGCCATGAGCGCAAGGTGTATGCCGCGGTGAAGTTCTTCATGTACACCATGATCGGATCGGTGTTCATGCTGGCGGCGATCTTGTGGCTTTATGCGCATACTGGCAGCTTTGACTTTGTCGTCATTCGCGACCAGATCGCGAGCGGCGCCGTGCCGAGCTTTCCGGCGGCCGCTCAATGGCTCTTTCTGGGATTCTTTTTGGCATTCGCGGTGAAGGTTCCGCTCTTCCCTTTTCATACGTGGTTGCCCGATGCTCACGTGGAAGCGCCCACGGCCGGTTCAGTGCTGCTGGCTGGGGTTTTGCTGAAGATGGGCACATATGGGTTGCTGCGCTTTAACCTGGGCCTGTTTCCCGAGCAAGCGCGGCGCAATGCTTCCTGGATCATGACGCTCGCCTTGATTGGCATTATTTATGGCGCGCTGGTCGCGATGGTGCAGCCCAACATGAAGAAGCTGATCGCGTACTCCTCGGTCAGCCATCTTGGATTTGTTGTGCTGGGAATTTTCAGCTTCACGCAGGCCGGATTGAACGGTGCCATTTTCGTAATGCTTGCGCATGGGATTTCGACGGGCGGGTTGTTCATGCTGGCGGGGATTCTGCATGAACGGCGCCACACTTACGAGATTAGCGAGTTCGGCGGCCTCGCCTCGCCCATGCCTGTCTATGCCGCGTCTTATCTGGTGATCGTGCTGGCATCCGCGGGCCTGCCTCTGCTGAACGGCTTCATTGGTGAATTTCTCGTGTTGAGCGGTGCGTTTCAGGACAAAGCGGTTTACGGAATTCTCGGTGCTACTGGCATCATCTGGAGCGCGGTCTATCTGCTCTGGATGTATCAGCGCGTTTTCTACGGCAAGGTCACACATGCGGTGAACAATTCGCTGCGCGATCTTTCGGGATTCGAGAAATGGGCGGTCTGGCCTTGCGCAGCAGCGGCGCTGGTGATGGGCGTGGCTCCCATCATGTGGCTGGGCGCCATCGATCCGGCGGTGCGGGCCGCGCTCGCTCCCTTCGCGCAAGTAGTCGGCAAGGTGGTGGGACAATGAGTGTGGCTTTCCTCCCAGGCGTCTTGCAGACGCTTCCACAGAATGCCGATTACGTCCGCATCCTGCCGGAGATTGTTCTCTCGGTCTTCGGCATGATTGTGATGGTGCTCGAACCGCTGCTCGACGAAAAGACAGGCCAGAAGATTCTAGGGCTGATCGCATTGGCGGGCGCATTGGCGGGGCTTGCGGCGACTTGGTTCATGGCGCAGGTTCCGGGAGTGGCTTTCTGGAACATGATTCGAGTCGACGGCTTCAGCGTTTTTTTTCACGTGCTGGTAATTGCGATTGCGGCCGTCGTCATCCTCAGCTCGTATGAATATATGTCGGTGCAGCGGATTCGCGCCGGGGAATACTACGCTCTGATTCTTTTCGGAACGGTCGGAATTGCGCTGATGTCGTCGGCGGTGGAACTGGTTTTGATTTTCATCGCGCTTGAGATTTCTTCCATCTCTTCCTATGTATTGGCGGGATTCCGGCGGCACGAGGCTGCCAGCGCGGAATCTTCCTTGAAATACTTTTTGCTGGGTTCCTTCGCGACGGCGTTCTTCCTTTATGGAGTGGCGTTGATGTTCGGCGCCACCGGATCGACCAACATTGATCTAATTGCGCAGGCGTTGCGGGCTGGTCCGATCCCATTGCTGGCGTTTGTGGCCGTGGCATTGATGTTCGTAGGTTTGGGATTCAAAGTGGCAGCTGCGCCTTTTCACATCTGGACGCCGGACGTCTACGAAGGGGCGCCGGCTCCGATTGTCGGCTTTATGTCGACCGCGCCGAAAGCGGCGGCGTTTGCGGTGTTGCTGCGAGTGGTTTTCGTGATCAACGTGCATGCCATTTTCTGGGTCATCTGGATCGCGGCGGCACTCTCTATGACTTTGGGCAATGTAAGCGCTTTCGTGCAGGACAATGTGAAGCGGCTGCTGGCTTACTCATCGATCGCGCACGCCGGGTACGTGCTGGTGGCATTTGCCGCCGCGCCTCAACTCGGAACCTCGGCGGTTATGTTTTACACTGCGGCCTATGCCGCGATGAATCTCGGTGCATTCGCTGTGGTTACTCACTTCGCCAACGCGGGCGAGCGCTATGTGACTCTCGAGGACTATGAAGGCCTGGGGCGCAGCTCGCCACTGCTGGCGGCGACGCTCACCATTTTCTTGCTTTCACTGATTGGGATCCCGATGACCGGCGGCTTCTTTGCAAAGTTCTACGTGTTCAGCGCGGCCGTGAAAGCGAATTTGATCTGGCTTACGATCATCGGCGTGCTCAACAGCGGCGTGGGCGCATATTACTACCTGCGCATTATTGTGATGATGTATATGCGCGAGTCGCGAAAGGAAGTTCCCGTAACTCCCACTCCACTGGCGCTGCGCGTGGCGCTGGCAGTCTGCCTCTTCGCGACCCTTTATCTTGGACTCTTTCCCGGCCGCGTGTTGCAGTACGCGCAGGACTCCGCTCAGCAACTTGTTCCGCAGACCTCACCTGGCGCTACGTCTTCCGCAAAAGTTCACACGGCTCCAGAAACTTTCTGATCCCTCTCTTTTTTTCATAGTTCCCTGCTGTCTTAGGCGCACTTCATTCCTCACCGGGAACCAA
>JBEKJF010000408.1:0-6404 GCA_050011375.1 Candidatus Sulfotelmatobacter sp. | reverse complement strand
CCGAGAAAGTCCAATTGCACACCACGTTTCTTGGTGGAGGATTTGGACGCCGGGCGAATCCGCAGTCGGATTTTGTGGTGGAAGCGACGCACGTCGCGAAAGCGGCTGGCGCTCCGATCAAAGTAATCTGGACGCGCGAAGACGATATGCAGGGCGGTTGGTATCGTCCGGCATTTCTGCACGCCATTGAAGGCGGCATTGATGCGAGCGGCAATGCGGTGAGTTGGAGATCGCGCCTGGTTGGGCAGTCGATTATGGAAGGCACTCCGTTCGCGGCGATGATGTTGAAGGGGAAACAGTACGATCCCGCGTCGGTTGAGGGCGTTGACGATCTTCCTTATGCGATTCCGAATGTGACGGTCGAATGTCATCAGGCGGAAATCGGCGTGCCGGTGCAGTGGCTGCGTTCTGTGGGACATTCGCATACTGCGTTTGCGGTTGAGTGTTTTGTGGATGAACTGGCCGCGCTGGCGCAGAAAGATCCTTACCAGTTCCGGCGGCAACTGCTGCAGAAACAGCCGCGCTATCTTGGCGTGCTCGACCTGGCCGCGCAGAAAGCGGGATGGGGCAAACCATTGCCGAAAGGCATGGGCCGCGGCATCGCGGTGCATTTTGCCTTCGAAAGTTATTCGGCGCACGTTGCCGAAGTTTCGGTTACAGATGGCAAGGTGCGAGTGCACCGCATGGTTTGCGCGATCGATTGCGGGCAGTATGTGAACCCCGGAATTATCGCCGCGCAAACCGAAGGCGGAGCGATTTTCGGCGCATCGGCGGCGCTCTTTCAGGAACTTACTTTCGCCAACGGGCGACTGCAGCAAACCAACTTCAACACTTTTCCGGTGTTGCGCATGAATGAATGCCCTGAGATTGAAACTCATATTGTTGAGAACAAGGAGAAAGCCGGCGGAATTGGAGAGCCGGGTGTTCCCTGTGCCGCGCCGGCGATCGCAAATGCCGTATTTGCGGTTACAGGAAAACGAATCCGCAGGTTACCTATTCGTCTGACGGAGGCCGTATGAAGAAGGTTCAGATTAATTTTTTTCTGGCGAGTCTAATTCTTTGTGGCTTCATCGGAGCTCTATGGTTCTCGCACTCGGCCGCTGCGGCCGAGCCGCCGGCGCCGACAGAACCCTCTACTGCTGCGACAAAAGGTGATGGGACGCTTTTCGTCGCGTTCGTTTCCGTGTTGCGAAGTCCGCGCTGCATGAACTGCCATTCCAAGGGAGACTTCCCGCGGCAGGGCGATGACGGGCACCAGCACACGATGAACATTCGCCGCGGAGCCACGGGCTCTGGAGTGACATCGGTAAAATGCAGCACCTGCCATCAGGATCACAATCTTGACGGCGCACATCTTCCTCCCGGAGCGCCGGGCTGGCGGCTGCCGCCTCCGGGTATGCCTATGATCTGGCAAGGCCTGACTGATGCGCAGCTTTGTGAATCGATCAAAGATCCAAAGCAAAATAGAAACCGGAATGTCAGTCAATTGGTCGAGCACCTTACGGAAGACAAGCTCGTGATGTGGGGATGGAATCCCGGCGAGGGCCGAACTCCCGTTCCCATACCGCACGATGAGTTTTCGGCGAAGGTAAAGCAATGGCAGGCAGCAGGCGCGCCTTGTCCGGCTAACTAAATTTCTCCGTGTACCAGGTACTAGGTACTGGCTACTAGCCGCGACACAACCGCAGCTAGTGCTGCCCTTGTGTTGTGTTGATGGTGGTCGCGTAAGATCCGTCGCCGGTCGCGCCGGTCTGTCCGGGCTGGCCGACCGCCTGAAAATATGTGTACTGATCTCCCGCGGGCAATTCGATCACCGGAATGGAAACGCTGCTGGTGGCATCACACGCTCCTGCCGTGCCCGTGAGCACACAGTAGTTCGGATCGTAGGCGAGCAGCGCGTCAAGATAATAAAGCTCGAGAACGGTCATGTGCCGCTGGACGGCAAACGGCAACAAGGGCCGAAGATCGCCGGTCGCGTCGCTCGTGCCCGCGATAGCAACAGGGGCAGACAGACCATACTGCTGCAACTCGAGCGGAATTCCGGTTTGGTAATACATATTGAACATGTTGCACCAGTCGGAGCTGCAATCTGAGCCAGCGGCGTAGTTTGTGATGTCGCTGGCTTGTAATCCCTGACTGCCAAAACCATTTGTAGCGCCGGATGCGTTTTTGTAACTCACTGCGATCCCGGCCTCGTCGCTTCCGTACGTCGGGTCCGCCGTACTCCCACTTCCCGACTCGTTCAACGGATCCAGTATTTCCATCTTCGGACTCTGCGCCTGCACAAACTCATCGATATCCGTATAGAAGTTCAGCCATGCTGTCATGCTGTAAGTGTTGGGAGCGGGCAAGTTTGCGAGGTTCGATGTGCAGTAGGGATACGCTTCTCCGCCAACCGAGCGGCCGACTCGCATGTAAGAAATCTGCGAAAGATTTGCCGAGGCGTTGTAGTGCGCGATCGCGGCCGCAACGAACGCTTCATATGCAGTCATGTAAGGCGTTTCGTAGGGAACGGGATAAGATTGCTCTTCGCTGATCACGGTCTGCTGAACGCTCGACGTGCCCGCGGACTGAATTCCCGACTGGTATTGAAATGAAGAGGCCGTGGCGTTCAGTACCGGAACTCCCAAAGGATTGGCTGTGCCTGCGCCGACCGCAGTGGGGCCGTAATTTGCATTGGTGAAATTCGCCGTGAACTGCGTGGGCGTGGAAGAAGTGATCGTCACCGTCTGGTTGTTTAAGAAAGTCGCCGATCCCAGGCCTTCAAAAATTACCTGTGTGCCAACTGGAAGACTGTTGGCCGCTGTGATGGTGAGAACGTTCGAGGCCACCTGCACGCTCGTAATACTTTCCTGGGAGATGTTGTAGTTCGAAGGTGAAGTGCTTCCAACCCAGATGAGGTCGCCGTTGTTGTATTGATTGGGCATGGTCACGGTGACCAGGCCGGTGGCGTCGCGCGTCATCGAGGTTGCGATGAGGCCGACATCGTTGGTGCAACCGTCTTTATTGGCGTTGACAACATCCTGCGTAGCTGCCGGAGTGAAATGCCCCAGCCAACTGGAGGACGTAACGTAGTACGGAGTGTCCTGATTGATGCAATTGTTGTAGTAGAGGCAGACGGGGAGCGTGCCCGGTCCGTTGATGCCGACCACAATGATGTTGACCTTCTTCGCTCCCTGCACGGCGAACCATTGCGCGTTGCTGCTGTCGATTGTTGTCCAGTCGTAGGTGTGCGTCCACCCCGAAGAATCCATCTGGCAGGTGTCGGTGCCCACGGGGCTGCAGGTTGCTAGTCCGGGCGTGCCGGTTTCCGCGTCCCGCCATAGGGTTTGTGTCGTCACACCCTCAATGGCCGCCTGGTTCATGACCGTGGCCATAAGGTGTTGGTTGTTGATGCCGCTGGCTGGAGGGAAAACTACGTAGACATGCGTGAACTGGCTGGATTGGACTGGCCCAGTGCCCGAGGTTCCGCCGCCACCGCACCCAGTCAATAATGCCAAGAGCCCGCAAATTGCGCAGGATAGCGGGAAACCGATACGAGTAAGTCTATGCATGAAAACCATCCATTGAGATAAGAGGCAGTACGAAGCTTGGTTAATCGTACGTGGTAATCGGTGGTAGTGGCCCAGCCTGAATTCTGAATCTCACACGGCGTCATCCCGAAGAGCCCGCGTTTTTACGAGCGGGCCGAGGGATCTCCCGTGGCACACATCGTCGGGTCGGAGGATCCCTCGCTCCGCCTGAAGAACGGCTCCGCTCGGGATGACGCCGTCGACGTGCGAAGATGCCATCAGAAATTCAAACTGAGCCACCATCGAATCCATGACACAAAACACAGTCGTGAGCTCACCAGTATTCGACCTTAGTGAACTCAGGGCTGGTCAAGATTGATCAACTTTCCCGCGACCGCGGGATTAATTCCTGGAGCTTCAACCAGCGCGAAAATCGCGCACGTCTTCCCCGGGCTTAAACACGGGCGCAGGAGGAATGTTTCGCGCCTCCGCCATTTTTCGGCTGACCTCTTCGAAGTCAGCCTTCACCCAGCCTACGCTCGAGATTTCAATCTCGCCGTCCTGTCCGATCCAGAACAAACTGGGGACGTTGGTCAAGCCATACGCATTCGATACGGGATAGGATTCCGTGTCATCGAGCAGCACGGGAAATGTGACGCCGAACTCTCTGGTGAACGCGTCGGTCTGCTTAGGGTCGTTCTGCGAAACGCCGATGATTCTGGCAGACGTATGTCCGTATGCGCGCTCCAGCCGTTCGAGAAACGGAAACGCATACTGGCACACAGGAGCACAAAGCTTCTGCCATCCAATGCCTTAAGTTCAAAGTCGGGCGCTTTGGTGCCCGCGATCAATGCCGCCATCGGTCGTCCTCCGGTTTGTCGTTTCAGGATGCGTCGCAGCCAGCGCATACGGTTCTCATCCTTACCTGCTTTTATTCTAGACGATGCGGAGGCAAAGCAGCTGCCGGCCGCCAGTTGCCAGCCGCCGGTGTGAGGCGGGCTTTCAGCGCAAAGAATGCTCAAAGCATTTCCGCCTTCCGCAGAATCTTTCGCGCGAGTCCCGTGAGCGCAATTTTTTTCAAGCGCTCAGCCAGAATCCATTTTCCGACCTCTGTCGACGCCGCGACTCCGCGCCATACTCGCACCGTGTAGTCCGTTATCGTGATCGAATGCCGGAGCGTGAATGCCGGAGCGTCTCCATTCATACTTCCCAGCTCGGGCAACTCCCACATGCCCGGCATTAGCGACGCGTCCCTGGGCCGCTGAACTAGGAACACCTCGCGATCTCGGACGTCTCCGCTGCGGCAATTCAGCGCGTAATGAATCTCGCGCTTCTTCTGCGGCGCGGCTTTCACAACGTTCGGCAACTCTCCGCGCGTCGCACACAGGCCAACCACTGGACATGTCAAACATGCCGGGGCACGCGGTGTGCACACCGTCGCGCCTAACTCCATCATCGCCTGATTGAAATCGCCGGGACGATTGGCATCCAGCAGGCGATTCGCCTCGATCCATAATTCTTCGCCTGCAAGCCGCTTCCCTGCTACGCGTTGCAACACGCGCTCGACATTTCCATCTACGACTGCGACCGGCTCGTTGAACGCGATGCTCGCGATTGCCGCCGCCGTGTAGCGGCCGATACCAGGCAACTCGCGCAGCGCTTCTTGGGTCGCCGGGAATTTTCCGCCGTGCTCACGCACGATGACTTTTGCGGCTGCGTGCATCATGCGCGCGCGCCGGTAGTAGCCGAGGCCGCTCCATGCCGCGAGCACGCTGGCCTCGCGCGCCGACGCCAGCTTCTCTACTGTAGGAAAACGCCGCAGAAATTCGTGATAGTGCTCGATCACTGCCGCCACGCGCGTTTGCTGCAACATGATCTCGGAAAGCCATACGCGGTAGGGATCGCAGCTGGTACGCCACGGAAGGTCGCGTTTGTGCAGGTCGTACCAGGCGAGAATGTTCTTGCGGAGGCAGCGTTGCTGGCGGTCCGAAAGCGAATTAGGGATGGACTGTGGCGTCTTCACCTTCTCAAGGTTAGCCCAAACCTAGCGCCACAAATGGATTTCTCACGCGCACCGCGCCGTACATACGGCCATGTTCGAAGTCTTCGGAGACAAGTTCAGAAATGCCATAGTGCGATGCGTACGCCCATAGTTGCGCGTCAAACCAGGGCAAGCGATACGTTGCCGCTCCGTACAATGCGGCGCGGAACACATGCTCGTTCGGATAAAGAACGGGAAATTCCGACATGAATAATTCCGCTTGCCGCGTCGCATCGCCTAGAGTCATGATCGGTTCGGTTCGACCGCGCAATCGCGTCACGGAATTCACAAACTCAACCAGCGACTGATGCGAAATTCGGAACTCGCCGGATTTCTCACCGGCGCGCAAAATCTGACGCGCCGCTTCGCGTTTGCGAGGATCTCGCGGGTCGCAACGGTAGACCAGGATATTAGTGTCGACGAGGGAGGCCACGAGGTAATCCCCTCTCATCTTCGTATAGCTCCTCGCGCGTCCAGCCGCGGGTTTCCCGAGTGAGGCTCGTGCCTTTAGCCTTTGCTTCTTTCAGTTGTTCCGCCTGGAGTTCGTCTAACCACTTCGTGTTGGCATCGAACAGCGCCAGCCGTTCCTCTGTCGTCAGTTCGCGTCCGGCCTTGGCTTTGTGGCGCACGAGTTCGACGCGAATGCTCTCCCCCGCGGGAACCCACTCCAGTTCGTCGCCGGGACGGATCCCGTATTGGTCGGCGATGGCCTTGGGGACGGTCAACTGCAGCTTGGATGTCACCTTGGGCATAATCCTTACTTTATCAAGGATGGAATCCTTACTGCAGGCTGAACTTAGAAAAGCGGATCTCTCAGCGGTCTCTGCGGGTGTTCTCGGCGGTCCTCTGCG
>JBEKJF010000407.1:0-4482 GCA_050011375.1 Candidatus Sulfotelmatobacter sp. | reverse complement strand
AATGATGGGCACCGATGAAGTGATGACTCAGAACCAAGCTTGGGCAGCCTACGATCGATGGCTGGGAGATAGTCGTGTTGTTTTCCTTGAGGAATCCCTTAACATCGACTCCATTTTTCGCTCGTTTTCTGATCGGAACTATCCCGGCCCGAAAACCTGGTCGGACTCTTACTTGGCCGCGTTTGCCTCAGCGTCGCATCTAAACCTCGTGACTTTCGACCGAGGTTTCCAAGGAAGGATCGAGGATCTCTTGATCCTGCGGCCCTAGATTGGTTCCCCAGGATATTACCCGGACGCCAACTCCCATTCACTCAGCAACTGCAGTTCGATCCAACCTTCCATCGGCAATGCGTCCACCGGCAAACGATTTTGCCAGAGACTGAAGCGCAGCCGCAGACGGCTGGTTGCAGGGATCGGGACTGCACCCTTTTCTTTTTCTGCCGCGGTCTGGCTCGAAGCCGAACCCGGCGCAGCAAGCAACCAACTCAAAGGCAGGCGAAATTCAAAGTTGCGCATCAAAGCCGCCTTGGCTACGTCCTCACTCTTGGTCGAAGCCACTGACGTGGCTTCATCGAGGCCGTCGATCTTCCATCCCGTAAGCTTGCCGGCCTCCACTCGTGCATCCAGACGCAGCGACCGCCGTGGACGCGGCTCCCCGTTCGCCCAGGATTCCAAGTTCACGACCAGATCGCATTCCATGGCTGGGACCGGCCCGGCAAAATCTAATCGGCCGTACACGAATGTAGCGTCGATTCCGGCGTAAACCGAATCAAGCAAGAACTGTTTTCCATGCATGGCCCCGGCGCGCTGGTCGGCGGTAAAGATTGCAGAACCCATCCACTCAAAGTAGCGGACTTTGTCGCCCGTGATGCGCGGATGAATATAAGCCGTCTGCGGTGTGAACGCCGGCCGCACTTCGCCAGCGGTGATCGGCTGCGATAAATAATCCGGCGGCGTCGCTCCCAACGCCTGGTAAACATTCGAAAGATGTTTGCGGTATAGCTCGTCAAAGTCGCGGTCGTTCGCCGAGTGGTGCTCCGGCCCATACCACCAGTTCCAATCGCTGCCCTCGGCAATTAGGATTTCTTCGAAGGCTAGCTTGCGTTGGGCTTCCGTGGCTCGAGCCGCATTCTGCGCATAGAATTCGCGCGCATGGTGAAGATAATCCCAGGCGCGGTTGTCTTCCGGAGCGCCAATCCAGACATTGAAGTTCGCATGAATCCACGAGCCCGGCACCAGAGACTTGAGAGGCGAGAAATTTCGATGGCGAGCAATCGCCTCTGAAATCGTGACCGCTTCCAATCCCTGTTCGCGCTGCAGCGCGTCATAAAATCGCCGCAGAAACTCCCGCCCCGACTTCGGATAATATTCCCACGCATTCTCCCCATCGAGAATTACCGACACGACGGCGTCGCGCCCTTGGGCCAGCACGGGCTGAGCCGCGTCCTTAATATTGCACAGCAGATGTGCGGCTGCCTCGCGTGGATCCATGCCCGAGTAGACAAAGCCGATCAGATCGGAAATCGTGTGATCGCGAAAAACCATGTGCATGGCCGTCTGGCCGTTCTCATAACGATGGATGTCATAAAGTCGCTCCGCCAGATGCGTGGGCAGCCGGCCGTCGCCGTCGCGCTGAAAGAACACGCCGGTGCTGCGCCCGAGCACGCCTTCGTCGGTCGCCATCCACTTAATGCCGAGACTGTGCGCAATGGCCAGCACTTCTTCCGAGACGCTGCCCTCCGACGGCCAGATACCCTGCGGCCGCACTCCAAAAACTTTCTGATGGAGATCGAGCGCCTGCACCAGTTGTTCGCGCGCGTCCTCAGGATGCCGAAACCGATTCTGCGGCAAAGGCAGGCCCGGCGATGAAGCTGCCCCGGCATTGGTGTCGCAGACCAGCGGAAGAATCGGATGATAGAAAGGCGTAGCCGAGATCTCGATCGAGCCTTTCTTCGCCGCGTCGGCATGCGCCGGCAAGACCTTGCCCAGCAACTCCCGCTCCTGTTTGATCACAAACTCCTGATCTTCAAGCGAGTAGTTACGTTCTTTCTGGACCAGCGCTGCAATGTCTTTATGCTCCAGAAAGAATTCGTCGAACCATGCGATCTGCGATAGCACCTGCAAGTCAGTGAAATGTTGCGGCGTGAAATATTTCTCCGCCTTCTCGGGCAAGTAACCGTGCCCTCGGAAAGAATCGAGCAATTCCCGGTAGCGCGGGTACCGTCCAATTACGTTCGCGTGATTGGCCTGAAAGAGATACTGCAAGGCGAACTGCCGTTCTTGCTGCGTCAAATCCTTCGCCGGCTTGGCCGCGACCTTCAGAAACGGATCCTTCGCCGTCCCCGCCACGTAATCCTGAATCTGCGTGATCAGCGACGGCACCAGGTTGAAATTCTGATGCACATTGGGAAACTCATCCAGCAGCTTCACCATGCCGTAATAATCTTTCAGTCCATGCAGTCGCACCCAGGGCAGGCGATATTCTCCAGTCACCAGATCCTTGTAGAAAGGCTGGTGCTGATGCCAGAGAAGAATTAGACGCAGGGCGGGCATGGGCGGCAAGAAAAGTCTAGCATGGGAATTCGGAGTGTTCGGTGACACGGAAGAGCGTGGCAGCAACTGCTTGACAAATGATCGGGATTACCGATTTGGCGATTCCGTGCAACGTATTACCATCGTAATTAGTCTTATCAACTAGATACCTCGGTTATGTGGGCCTCCGCCGGTTGACGGGGTAGAGTACACTGTAGTGCCGAACACGAAGCGCAAGAAACGCTCCACTATGGCCAAAGCAGCGCCCAAACGCGGGACCGCGATGGACAAGCTTCTAGAAAGTATGGACGAGCTTGCGGTTTCTGCTGTTGAACGAATGACCACGGAAGAAGTGCGCGAAGTGCGCAAGAATATCAACGACCTGGTAGATCAGGCTGTTGACCGTAAACCGCGTCGCGAAACTGCTTAATCAACTTCTTCCGCTCCTCAGGACCCATCCCCGGATTGAGTTTGTTAATAAACTTGACGTATTCCGGTTCAGCGTCCAGTCCCTTCGCTACCAGTTCCTTCACTCTCCGTACGTCGCGGCGAAGTTTTTTCGCCTCTTCGGGGTCGCAGTAGGTGCGCTCCGGATCGCGGCGCGTTCTTGTCCATTTGCTCGTGGATTGCGCAGTAATAGCTTAGCGAATAGCGTACACTAGTAATTCTCAAAATGCCCGATGCCCCTACTTCCGCCCCCTCCGACCGCATCACTCTGCTCTCCGATCAGGATCTGTACCTCTTCAACGAGGGCAGCAACTATCGCATGTACGAAACCATGGGTGCGCATCTGGTCTCGCGCGACGGCCAACAGGGAGCGGCCTTCAGTGTGTGGGCGCCGAATGCCCGCTTGATTTCTGTGATTGGAAGCTTCAACTCCTGGGGGGCGCGCACGAATTTGCTCGTTCCCCGCGGAAACTCCGGCATCTGGGAGTGCTTCGTCCCCGGAGTGACTAAAGGTGCACTTTATAAATTTCACATCGAGTCGCGTACTCACGGCTACCACGTTGACAAGGCCGACCCGCTTGGCCTGCTGCACGAGAAACCGCCGCGCACCGCGTCCGTTGTATGGGATCTCGATTATCAATGGAACGACCGCGATTGGATGCAGAACCGCGCCGCACGCAACTCTCTGCGCGCGCCTCATTCCATCTATGAAGTTCACCTCGGCTCGTGGATGCGCGTTCCCGAGGATCACAATCGTCCGCTGACCTATCGCGAGACCGCGCCGCGTCTCGCCGAGTACGTGGAACGCATGGGCTATACCCACGTAGAATTTCTTCCGGTGATGGAGCATCCCTTCTACGGTTCCTGGGGCTACCAGACCACCGGCTACTTCGCTCCCACATCGCGCTACGGTACGCCGCAGGATTTCATGTATCTGGTCGACTACCTGCACCAGCACGGCATCGCCGTAGTCCTCGACTGGGTGCCGTCGCACTTCCCTTCCGACGCGCACGGCCTCGCCTACTTCGACGGCACGCACTTATATGAGCATGCGGATTCGCGCCAGGGTTTCCATCCCGATTGGAAGACTCACATTTTCAACTACGGACGCAGCGAGGTTCGCAGCTTCCTGATGTCGAGCGCCATGTTCTGGCTCGATAAATATCACATCGACGGCCTGCGCGTGGATGCAGTCGCTTCCATGCTCTACCTCGATTACTCGCGCAAAGAGGGCGAGTGGATCCCGAACAAGTTCGGCGGCCGCGAAAACCTGGAAGCCATCGACTTCCTCCGGCGCTTCAATCAGGAAGCCTATAAAGAACATCCCGACATTCAAACCACGGCGGAAGAATCCACGTCATGGCCCATGGTTTCAAAGCCGGTATATCTCGGCGGCCTCGGCTTCGGCATGAAGTGGGATATGGGATGGATGCACGACACGCTCGAGTATTTCAGCCAAGATCCCATTCATCGCAAATACCATCACAGTAAGCTGACCTTCCG
>JBEKJF010000406.1:0-4485 GCA_050011375.1 Candidatus Sulfotelmatobacter sp. | reverse complement strand
TGGATCGCCGTGACCTATGCCACGGCGATTGTGTTTGAAGTGGTGAAGGTTTTGCTGACATCGGAACGGTCTGTGCGGCACGCCCTATTCGGGGCGCGGGACGAGTCTTAGGGAAACAGCTTGCCGAATGTTGTTCGTGTGCATCCTGCCCGATGATGTTCTCAGTCCAAGCGCCGATCAATGGCTTCGATGCGTTTTTCCAGCGAAAGGTCACGCTGGTTCGTGGTGGCTTTATGCGAACCGGTTGAATCTGACCAGTCCACCTGAAAGAACACGTCATAGGTTGTGCGGCCGTCCTTCGATTCGCCGTCGAGCGGATCAGGATTCAATGCAGATTGATAGTGAAACCAGTTGCCGTATTGGTCGAACAGGCTGCGGTCGTCGCGATAATGCAGGCTGATCGAGTACACGCCCAGCTCCGGAGCAGCGATAGTGTCGCTATGACCAATTTTGTCTTCATGGCCGCTCCCTTAACAGGTCGGCGCTGAATACGCCGCATTGTAGGGTCTTGGCATCGCAACAGGCGTCTCCGGATTTACAGCCGGCTCCCGAGCGCTCATTGGCCTCCAAAAAGTTGCGAGTCACGGGACTGTCCCCTATTTTTGTTCGCAACATAATGTTTGGGTAGACTGGGTGTTGAAAGAAATACACGAGATTATTCCCATCGCCCCCGGCTACTGAATCGAGTGGCGCTGCTTGGCCGTTGGGCCCGAACAGGAAGGCGGCCTTGTAGGTACGGCTGCGTCCTTGCAGACTAGCGGTAACGGTAAAGCGGCAGTAACTCACGAGGGGGGCAACTCCCAGTTCCTGCTCCGCCACCGGGATCATCTGGGCCACAGTCCAATCCGGCGTTTTGCCGGGGCCCGCAGGGCCCCATTTTGCCGTGACCGTTTCCATCGTCGTAGTTCGGCCCGCTTCGCTGTATTTTTCTGTTTCTACAGCCGTGTGAATCACGTCCTCGCTGACGCCGTCATAGGCGGGAAATACATCCGTATATTTAGCGCCGGCGATATCGGCAAGATTGCCGCACGTGAAGTCGCTGAGCTGAAAACCTAGTCTTTGGAACCTGATCTCATGGATCAGCTGGCGAGTCAGATTATCCTGCTGTTCCGCTAGCCGCCCGTCGCTCTTCGTATTCGCGGGCAGGATGGCCGCGTTGGCTAGCAGTACTCGGTACGCCGTGTTGATATCTACGGCGTACGATAGCTTGGCGTAGGTATTTCTCACGACCGCTTCTTCGTGCGTCATGTCGGCGGCAATTCCTGCCGGGGCGAAAGCGAGGAGCATGCATATTGCAGCTAGATGCCGCATTGAGGGTTCTCCTTATTTGGTTTCCCGGGGAATTAATACTCGGAAGGTTCGGCCCAGCAGTATTTTGCCGCAACTTGGCCCAAACGCGACAAACTTTTTTGATTCCGTTACGAAAAACGAACAGGTTGCTCCGCTTGGGTCTGGCTATCTGGTTGAATTAGCGGGACTAGCCCGAGATAACTCTGCCTGGCACGAATTCTTCGCCCCCCCCGTCACTTTTCGCCATTTGTTTACGAAAATCGGAAAAGATGCCTGGGGTGGCCGAGGAAGTATGGATCGCCGCAACTTATGCTACGGCGATCGTGTTTGAAGTGGTGAAGGTTGTGCTGGCTTCGGATCGGCCAGTGCGCGACGCTTTGCTGGGGGAGAAGCAGGAGTCCTGATCGCCGACTCTTCCTGAGCTTGCGTGGCCGCGAACCAATCCAGTTAATGCCGGTGCGCTTTCGCACGAAACTTGAATTTGATCAAGACTAGAATTTAGTTAGGCGCCCTGTCCGAAAATTCCTGGGGAGAGTATGCAGTCAGTTGATATTCCCGCGCGGCAAGCGCGCGCTCACTACCGGCATGAGATGAGCACGTTGACGTATGTCACCCTCGATGCTGCCAATGGCGGCATTATCCGCAACCTGAATCACGATGGCGTGGCCGTGCAGGCGGTCGGAGCGCTGCGGCCGGAGCAGCGGGTGCGGCTTCGCTTTGAGTTGAGATTTCCTCGCTTGCGCGTGGATGCTAGTGGCGAGGTCAGCTGGGCCCACTCCTCGGGACGGTGTGGAATTCGCTTCGTGGAGTTGCCTACAGACGTCCGTCGCCAGATTGATGAGTGGATTTTTTCTAATCTTCTGGATGCGGTTGTGCTTGATGCTGCGCAGCCGCACTCGGTGTTTGCGGCTTCGATGGTTCCGATTGCTCGTGGGGATCGCCCGGGCTACGAACACGTTCAGGAGGAAATGCATGGAGTGAGTGCGCCGGCTGCACCGCTGCAGGCGATTCCGCTGGGTGCAGGGTTTGCGGGGATGCACGACGGATTGCTTCATCTTGACCGCGAGGAAAACATTGCGGATCTGGCAGTCGAACCTTCTGAAAAACTTAGCTGGCTCTCGCGGCCACTCTCGGGCCGTACTTTGTCATGGGTAGTGGATGGTCTGGTGGTGACCGCGGGCGTGCTTTTATTTACTTTGATTTTTCTTTCGATTGCAAAGGAACTTCCGCCTTGGCCACTTGCGGTGGGAACAGGTTTTGCGGCGGCGGGTTTTGTGGCTACGGCCTATTGGGGTTTGTTTAGGATGTTTGGAGGGTCAAGCTTGGGGGTGCGTCTGGCGCTCGCGGCGGCTAGCGTTGAAGAAGAAGAAAAAGAAAAAGCAGCCGCAGACCGCTTCCATTACACTCACAGCGCCTAGATCGCGCCCGAACTGCGCGGCGCTGCTTGAAGCGCGGCGGCTTCAGGCAGCCCGCTGTTAACTGAAATGTTAGAAGTTTCAAGCCTAGAAGCGAAACACGGCACCCGTCGTTATTCTCACATTATTGATTTGGCTAAGCGGAGGAGCTTCTCCGAGGGCCGGGGTAGGTCCGAAATGATAGTAAAGCCAATCCACATCAATGGGGCGAACTGAGATGGACTTACGAACTTTGAAGTCCACGCCCCCGCCAAACATCGCGGTGAGGCCGGTCCGGGAAGCGGAAACCCCATCCTCGGAGGCACCGAGGTCGACTGCTCCTACCAGCAAATGGACGAATGGGTTTATTTTGCCCTTACGGAAGGAAAGGACAGGGCCGCCGGTGTAGGTGTAAACGTGGCCCAAAACGCCCTCGATGCTTGCGTAGGCGCCCCCGAAATCCCCCGTCACTCCAAGGTATTTGCTGAAGTAGAAAGTGGCGGAGGCGTTCCAACCATTGAAGCCTTGACTACTATTGGGGTCAGTCTGGCCGTCCACCGTGATATTGCCAGTGTGTAAGTACTGATAACCACCGAACACTTCCACTTTATCTTGCGCCAACAACGGGAGCGACAAGAAGTTCACAAGAACAACCAGAACAAAAAACTCCTTCATAACCTCTCCTAAATGAAAGTGAGGCCGCCTTGCCCGCCTCGCTTGCGGAAGACCTTGCTAAATTCAAACAAGATGACCCTATCTCAAGGATAGAGATTGAATCGCTTTACATTTTAGTTTGTTGTTTCGTGATTAATATGTCACATGCGATGGGCGGGAATCGAATAAGTAACTGTAGGCCAGATCTTGGGTCTTATCCCAAAGTTAGGCAACTATTAATGCAAGAGTGAAACTCCTGTCACTGAGGACCGCTTCTTCTAGTTCGCGAAGTACTGTTGCGCCAGCCAGAGCCGCAGCGTGTTCTTCGTTTCCGGAGTCATCTTCACGAAGTGGAGGCCAACGGTTCCCTGTTTATCAGACCATGCCACTTGCACCTCGGCCTTCACACCGCTCTTTGTTCCGGGCAATTCAAAAGCGATACGCGAGGCTTCGCTGGCATCGAATCCATCTTCGACGCGGACTTGCAGGCCGCCCTGGCTTAGATTGATGAGTTGGCCTTCGGCGCGCTTCTGACTGCGGCCGGTCAGCGTTACGGGCACATCGAGTCCGGCGCGGTGATAGCGCAAGCGTCCGTCAAGAATCATGTTGCGCGCCGCGGAGAGCGTGCGTACGGCTTGCTCGACGGAGATCGGCTTGTCGAAGGCGAACATCGCGCCGGTTCCCTCCATATCAGGTTTGGCTTGCGGGCTGCCCATGATTACCAGAGGCACGGTGCTGGCGCGCGGAGCTTCCTTTTGCAGTTCGCGAAAGAACTGACCCGTGCCATTCAGGTCGCAGTCAACGATGAGCGCGTCAACTTTTGTTTTTGTGAGACGTTCAAGAGCACGATGCGGTTCGCTCTCGACGGCAACGTCCATGTGCAGCCCGCCGAGAATGCATTCCAGAACGCTGACTTCCTGCCAGTCACGCGAAACTACCATCGATGAAAGTGTCATGCGTTCACTCTATAGGCGGAGGTAATCTCGACGTAGATCACTAACGTAATCGGTAGAGCGGGCTTCGGGCTTCGAGTGTGCTGAGAAGAGTTCGGCAATTGTGCGCAGACAACGTTCGAGCTTGAACCGGGCTTTGTACTTGACTGCTCAGTGGAGGCAGCGCAGCCTTCGAAGCCCGAAGCCCGAAGCCC
>JBEKJF010000405.1:0-4498 GCA_050011375.1 Candidatus Sulfotelmatobacter sp. | reverse complement strand
TGATCTATTGGTTGCTTCGCGTGCGGTTCAGCAAGGCTTACAGGAATCCGTTGCCGCCTAACCCGGTGCCGGTGATCCCTTGAGAGCGGGATCGATCGGAGGAATTTTCCGGAATCGCTTCTAGCCTCGGCTACAAAATATATCTGGAAAGATCCTGATCCTTCACGATGTCGGTAAGCATCTTGCGGACGAAGTCGGCGTCGATGATTACGTGCTCGCCTTTTCTTTCAGGAGCGTCGAAGCTGAGTTCGTCGAGGACGCGCTCCATGATGGTGTGAAGGCGGCGGGCACCGATATTTTCCGTACTCTCGTTCACGCGAAATGCAAAGTGCGCGACCTCTTGCAAAGCCTCGGGAGTGAACTCGAGCTTGACTCCCTCGGTTTCAAGCAACGCCGTGTATTGCTTCACCAAAGAAGACTTGGGCTCGGTAAGAATTCGCACAAAGTCTTCCATGGTTAACGACTGCAGCTCGACGCGAATGGGAAACCGGCCTTGCAATTCGGGAATCAGATCGCTGGGCTTCGACACATGGAAGGCTCCGGCGGCAATAAATAAAATATGGTCGGTGCGCACCATCCCGTAGCGCGTGTTCACGGTGGTGCCTTCAACGATGGGAAGAATGTCGCGCTGCACGCCTTCGCGCGAAACGTCGGGACCGTGGCCGCCTTCACGGCCTGCGATCTTGTCGATCTCATCCAGAAAAACAATTCCGGAGTTTTCGACGCGGTCGATTGCCATGCGCGTGACCTGGTCCATGTCGATGAGGCGCTGCTCTTCTTCCTGAATGAGATATTCGAAAGCTTCATTCACCTTCATCTTGCGCTTCTTGGTGCGCGCGCCGAAGATATTCGGAAGCATGTCCTTGATGTTGATGTCCATTTCCTCAACACCCTGGTTGGTCATAATTTCAAAAGAGGGGAAGTTGCGCTCGCGGACGTCAATCTCAACCTGGCGTTCGTCGAGCTTGCCTTCACGCAATTGCTGGCGCAATTTTTCGCGTGTGCGCGAAGAAGACTCTGCCAAGGCGGTGCTGCTGTCGATCACAACTCCGCCGGCAGTGGTGGTCTCGCCCGCGCGCGGCGGGGGCGATGGCGGCAATAAAATATCGAGCAGCCGCTCTTCGGCGTTTAACTCGGCCTTGTCCGAAACGTCTTCCAACTTTTCTTCGCGAACATTGTCGATGGCAATCTCCACTAAATCGCGCACCATCGATTCGACATCGCGGCCCACATAGCCGACCTCGGTAAACTTTGAAGCTTCGACCTTCAAGAAAGGGGAATTCGCTAGCTTCGCCAGGCGCCGCGCAATCTCCGTCTTGCCCACACCCGTGGGCCCAATCATGATTATGTTTTTGGGGATGATTTCTTCGGCGAGCTCGGGGGTCAGCTTCTGGCGGCGCATGCGGTTGCGCAGCGCGATGGCGACGGCGCGCTTGGCGTCTTTCTGGCCGATCACGTGTTTATCGAGTTCGACGACGATCTCGCGTGGAGTGAGTTCGTCGAGTGCGAGTTGTTCTTCTTCGGCGCTACTGGGGAGATAAATGGCCATAAGTTAGTCGTTGGTCGTTGGCCGTTAGTCGTTCGCCGTTTCGGTTTAAGCCAACGACCAACGACTAACGACCAATGACGCTTCACAGTTCTTCGATGGTTACCTGATCATTGGTATAGATGCACATTTTGCCGGCAATCTTCATGGCTTCTTCGGCGATCTGGCGGGCGGTTAGTTGCGTGTGCCTGGAGAGCGCTTCGGCTGCGGCTTGCGCGTAGGGACCGCCGCTGCCTATGGCGGCTACTCCGCCGTCGGGCTCGATTACGTCGCCTTGTCCGCTCAACAGGAACGTTTGTTCTTTGTCGCAGACCAGCAGCAAGGCTTCCAGATGGCGCAGGTATTTATCGGTGCGCCAATCTTTGGCTAGCTCTACTGCGCCGCGTCCGAGGTTGCCGTGATACTGCTCGAGTTTCGACTCGAAGCGGCTGAAAAGAGTGAAGGCGTCGGCGGTCGAGCCGGCGAATCCGGCGAGGATTTTGTCGTTGTAAAGCCGACGAATTTTTTTCGCGGTGTGTTTAATCACGGACTCGCCGAGCGTAACCTGGCCGTCACCGGCGAGCACGACGCTGCCGTTGCGGCGGATGGACAGAACTGTTGTGGATCGGATCAGTCGCTTCGTTGACATGGGCGCAATTCTTGATTATAGCAGCGGGACGGAGCCAGTTCGTGCGGAGCTTGTGTCCCCCAAAGTCTTTAACACAGAGGACACAGAGGTTCACGGGGTAAACCCTTGGTGACGGCCCTCCAGCATCTCTATGATTCGCGATAGTGAAGGGAGGAATCGTCGAACATTTTTTTCAGGCGCGGGCAGGCACGGACAATCCTAGCTTCGAAAAAAGTTCATCTTCAGGATCAGGGCCGCCATCATTGCCAGCGCGCCCAGCAGTGCGTTGTACTCGCGATGCTTCGAATACAAGTTAAAAGAAAATGCTGATGAACCATCTTTATTGTTGATCGCGTGCGGTGTGAGGCGCGGCAACATTCTCGGCACGCGGCTTGCGTACTGGTCAAAGTCGGAAAATTTCGCGCGCAGAAACTTTTCTTCATCGCGGATCACGGGAAGATAGATAGCGAAGAACATCGCGACCAGCGCCAAACCCAGCCACCAACTCCGCGCGGCGATGCAGAATCCCAAGCCCATGAGCAACGATCCTAAATAAAGCGGGTTGCGCGTGTAAGCATATGGGCCGGAAGTGGCAAGCGCCTCGTTCTTGCGGACATGCCCTGAGGCCAGCGCCCGAATCAAGAGGCCGGGAATAATCACAAGCGTTCCTATCATCAACGATCGCCAGGAAGGCCGCGCCAGCCAGAAATAAAGGACGGCGAAAAGAAATCCCAGCGGGACGCGAATGCGACGCGCGATTTGTGACCACTTAGCCATGCAGGTTCATCTTGATTCGATTTGTTGCCCGAAAGTTTTAGCTAACAGGTTGCTTGCGGCTGCCAGCACCGCTTCGCAGCCGATCGACAACAATCCCTCATCCGCAGCCGCGCGGCGCGCATGCGACGTAATGCTCTGCGGACTGCGAAGCACAATACTGCGCGCCCCATAAGGGCCGTTGCGAGCCGGGTCTGTAGGCCCGAAGATCGCCACTACCGGAACCTGCAACGCCGCCGCCAGATGCAGCGGGCCGGTGTCGCCACCAATAAAGAGCCGTGCGCGTCGCGTTAGGGCAATCAATTCTGAAATAGTGCAAGTCATTGCTTTGGCGGTTCCTCCGCTGGCAACCTCGGCGGCGCGCACCAACTCCTCTTCGCCCGGACCATAATTGAGGATGGACTGCACCCCTTGCTCGGCCAGCTTGCGCGCGACTTCACCGTATCGCTCTGCAGGCCATCGCTTCGCGCCCCAACCTGCTCCCGGATTTAGAACGGCAAAATTGCCGATACCAAGTTCCGCGAGCCGATGAACGATGCGCTCCTCGGCCTGCGGGTCGCGGGGAAAGTCGCAAGAAATATCCGGAGGCCGCGATGCGAGCTCACGCTCAAACACCGCCTGCGCGACAGAAAGATTCTGTTCGACGACATGCCGGCCACGCGCGATTACTTTTCGCGTGTACCACAAGCTCGCGGGAGACTCTCGCGGCTCGGCCGCGCCGTAGACCACACGCGCTCTGGAGAACCGCGCCAGCAGCGCCGACCGCATCGCTCCCTGCAAATCTACAGCCAACCCGTAGCGCGCACCCCGTACGTCGTTCCAGACTGTGGCAGCGCGCTGCAAAGTAGAGAGTGAAAACGGAGAACGTCCCCAAGCTTTCAGATTGACCGTGTGGACCTCATCGACGAGCGGCCGAAGAGCTGACCGCGGGCCGCGGCGAGATGCTCCCGGCGCGCACAACAACTCAGACCAGCGCTCTTCGATGAGCCAGCCGATGTGGGCTTGCGGAAATGCGTCTCGCAGCACGTGCACGGCGGGAAGAGTGTGGATTACATCTCCCATGGCGCTGAGCCGCACGATCAGCAGCCGATCGATTGTTTTTTCGGCAGCAATATCGAGACTCGCGGACTCGAAACTCACGGCCGCCTCGGCGAGAGTCGCGAGCGAATGAGCTCGCTGGTGGAATGATCCTTTGGATCTCCTACGATCGCAATCCGCCCGCCATATTCGGCAACCGCATCGCGTTCGGGCACGGATTCGGCCGTGTAGTCGGTGCCCTTGGCCTGGACATCCGGGCGGATCTCGCGAATCAGAGCGCGGACATCGAGTTCAGGAAAAATGACGACAGCATCCACGTCGGCAAGTGCCGCAATAATTTCGGCGCGTTCTTCGGCCGGCATAACCGGACGCCCCTCACCCTTGAGCGCGCGCACCGATTCATCGGAATTGATGGCGACCACGAGCTTGCCACCTAACTGCTTCGCACCTCGCAGATAGCGCACGTGACCCACATGGAGCAGATCGAAATTGCCATTGCCGAGGACGATGCGGTCGCCGGCGCTGCGCCACTG
>JBEKJF010000404.1:0-4517 GCA_050011375.1 Candidatus Sulfotelmatobacter sp. | reverse complement strand
CCATCGCAACCAGATTCATCTCCTGATCACAGACGTAATCATGCCCGTCCTGAACGGCCACGAACTGGTCCAGCAACTCCTCCCCGCGCGCCCCGCCATCAAAGTCCTCTATCTCTCCGGCTACGCCCAAGACGCATTCCCCACCCCGCTAGCCGCCGAAGCCCAAAAAGCCTTCCTGCAAAAACCCTTCACCCTCCAAAGCCTGGCCCGCAAAGTAAGAGAAATCCTGGGCCCACCAACAAACTAAATTTCCGCGAAGCGCCGCCGCCCGCAGGACATAAAACTATCTCCGCAACACTCCGCCACCCCGCGTCATCCAACCCAACGACGCCGCCCCGCCTGAATCTATATCCGTGCCGCCGTCATCAGTACAATAAGAACTTGGAGGAAACCAAATCATGGCTTTCGAACTACCCCCACTGCCCTATGATTACTCAGCTCTCGAACCCGTCATCGACAAGCAAACGATGACCCTGCACCACGACATGCACCACGGAGCCTACGTAAAGAATCTCAACGCCGCCATCGAAAAGCATCCCGAACTAGCGAGCAAATCCGCCGAAGAATTAATCAAAGACCTCAACGCCATCCCCGAAGACATCCGCGCCGCTGTCCGCAACAACGGCGGAGGCCACGTCAACCACTCCATGTTCTGGAAAATCATGAAGCCCAAAGGTGGAGGCGATCCCACCGGCCCCATCGCCCAGGCCATCACCAAAACCTTCGGCAGCTTCAAAGATTTCCAAACTAAATTCAACGACGCCGGCGTAAAACAATTCGGCTCCGGCTGGGTCTGGCTCGCCAGCAAAGGCGGCGACGATCTTCACATCATGTCCACGCCCAACCAGGACAGCCCAATCTCCGTAGGCCACCATCCCATCTTCGGCAACGACGTCTGGGAGCATGCCTACTACCTGAAATACAACAACCGCCGCCCCGAATACCTAACCGCCTGGTGGAACGTAATCAACTGGGACGAAGTAAACGCCCGTTACGAAGCCTTCAAAAGCGGCAAGCAAGTAGCGGAGCCAGCCCTAGCCCACCGCTAGATTTTCACCTTGACTGCCTTGTAGGATTTGTCGTCCTGAATAGGCTTTGTCATCCTGAGCGTAGTGGCCGCTCCGCGAAAGCGGAGCGGCCACGAAGTCGAAGGACCCCTACCCCGCCCGCACTGCCTCAGCTGCTGCAAGGAGTTCTCTCCTGAGCTCTAATTCATACCGGAACCAAGCCCCAGTCCGTCCCGTACCATCCCAAAGACGCAATGCCACGCCCCAACCGCCATCGCCGCCTACTACTCTTCCTAGCCCTCTACCTGGCCTTCTGCCTACTAGCCGGCATCTTCCTGGCCGACGGCACCATGCACCCATCCCGCCGCCCTCTAACGCCAGAAGACCAATCCACCATGCAAACCATCGCCCACAACCTAGACTCCGAACTAGAAGACGTCACCATCACCACCCCAGACGCCACAACCCTCCGCGCCTGGATCATCCGACCCCACCACACCAACGGCAACGCCGCAATCCTCCTGCACGGACTAGCCGACAACCGCGCCGGCATGACCGGATACGCCCAACTCCTCCTAACTCACGGATTCACAGTCCTACTCCCAGACGCCCGCGCTCACGGCCAAAGCGGAGGCCAATTAGCCACCTACGGCCTGCTGGAACGCAACGACATCCACCAATGGTTCGACTTTCTATCAGCCCAGTCCCACCCCACCTGCATCTACGGCCTGGGAGAATCCATGGGCGCAGCCGAACTCCTCCAATCCCTAGAGGCCAAGCCCAAAGAAGTCGAACCCCACTTCTGCGCCGTAGCCGCCGAATCCTCTTTCTCCAGCTTCCGCGAAATCGCCTACGACCGCATGGGCCAACCCTTCCATCTGGGACCATGGTTCGGACGCACCCTGCTCCGCTCAGTAGTAGAATTCGCCTTCCTCTACGTCCGACTGAAGTACCACTTGGACATGCAGCAAGTCTCGCCAGAAAATTCAGTAGCAGCCACCAAAGTTCCAGTCTTTCTAATCCACGGCCAGATCGACAGCAACATACCCCTGCGCCACGCGCACGAAATCCAATCCCGCAATCCCAAGGCAATCCTCTGGGAAGTCCCCAACGCCGATCACTGCGGAGCGATAAGCACATCCCCAAAAGAATTCGAACACCGCCTCCTGGAATGGTTTAGCACAGCTCATGTAGAGACAGCCGCCTCGGCTGTCCCGCCAAAGCGAAGCAAGGCGGAAGCGTTCACCAATCCCTGGCCGCTGCCTTTCTGCATTTCCTGTGCACTCCCTGTGCACAATCAGTCGCTGCGATCCTCCAAATCCTTCCGCTCACGCAATCCCGCAAACCGAACTCCGGCCCTGCATGCGCCTTACAGCCACATCTCTGTCACTTTTTTAATTCGTGCCGATTTGGGAAAATCCCTGCCCAACATTTTCCTCAACTGCACCAAAAATACTGAATTGACCACCAGCCCATTACCCCGTACATTCTGATTCGCCCCAAAACAAAAAAAGGAACCTACCCTAGGGCAAGACAATAAAAGTCAGGGAAGCAAACGAACCAAGCGAGCAAGAGATCGACAGCAAATCGCCGCGCGATACGAAAACGAACTGCCAACCGCCAAAAGCTGAGAGCTGAGAGCTGAAAGCTGACAGCTAAAAACCGAGAACCGAGAACTGCATGAAATCCTGGATCACCTATCGCACCCGCTTCCTGATAAAAGCCAAACAGCTAAGCACCAGCCTAACCTTCGTCGATCTCCTAGGCCGCCACCAATCCGGACGCAAAGGCGACTACCTCGTCGAATCAGCCGACGGAGTCCTCAGCATCGCCCCTCGCCAAATCTTCGAAGACATCTACGTACCCCTGCAAGCGAGCCAAACTCCAGCCCAGGAAGCGACGGGTCAGGAAGAGACGACGCAGGAACACACGACGCAGCAGCCGAGCCCTGCCCCGCAATACGAAAGTCAGCGAGAAAACCAAACCTTCCAGCAGGCAGAAACCAAGCGCCAGCGCGAAACCACCACGCTCCCGCTCCACCTCACCCGCAAATCTCCCCAACCAGACCGCAACCGCCGCCCCAGCCAAGGCCTCAGCTCGCTCTAAAAATGACGAACCCAAGAAGCGAAGGCTCTACCCGTGAAACCCCGTGACCTCCGTGGTGAAGAGCTTTTGACCTAAGTTTTGAAAGCTGACCACTGACCACTGACCACTGCGAAACCCCGTGCCCTCCGTGGTAAGAGTTTTGACCTAGGTTTTGAAACTGACCACCGACCACTGACCACTGACCACTGCTTCTGTGGAAAACAAATCCGCCACCCCCGCACCAAGCCCGTCATTGCTGGAGATACAACCTATGGTGTTTCTCTCTTGACAGGCACAATAAGCGGGAGTAACTTTGCAATCCCATAGCATCTTTTAATCCGCCGCGCGGGAACGCGGCGGGTTTAAACAAACAGCAGCCCTTACAGGCGGGCGTCAGGCCAGAGGTGACCCGGCGCCCCCGTAAGCAAGAAAAAAAGGCCCAAAGCCCGAGCTTTTCAGTCCAGAAGCCGGAAGCCAAAAGCCATTGTCGGAAGATAAAAATAAAGTGCGGTGGCCGTCACTCCGGCACCTCCCCCGGGTGATCGACAAAGCAGCAAATACTTTCAATAGCAAGGGGTTGAAAGGCCGAAGCCCGAAAGCCAAAGCCCGAAGCCCGGTTCTAGGAGCCCGAACAATGGAAGCTCTAACCCGCATAGTGGCCGACTCCCTGGCCCGCCACGGTCTCGATCGTCCCGTAGACCCGCGCCGCCTCCAATGGTCGCGCTGGACCCGCTGCGATTCTCCCCACAGCCTCCTGGTAGTCCCCAGCAAACCAGGCATCTTCGCCCTGGCCGAAGAAGTAATGGACTTGGGGCCCAGCAGTAATAATGTGGGGACGGCCGAGCCAAGCTTGGCTGAGGTTGTGCGGAACCGGGTCTCAGACCCGGCCAGACCGGGCGAAGATCAGCGCGATCTCGCCGGCTCCATGAATCCTGTCATTCCGAGCGGAGCCAAGATCGTCCGCGAAGCGGACGATCTTGCGCAGTCGAGGAACCTGCTGTTCGCCGGCAGCGCCGCAACCCCGGCCACCCGCCGCATGCTAGCCGTCCTCCAATTCTCCGAAGACGACGACATGGCCTTCACCCTCGACCGCATGTTCACCCGCATCAACCCCATGCGCGACCGCCTCGCCTCTGGACGCTGCTTCCTCCGCTTCGTAGTAATCGAAGATGCAACCCAGCGCCGCAACATCTGCGCCGCCCTCAATCAATGGATGCTGACCTCCGCCGAAAAAGCCTCAGGCCTCCCATCCGACTTCCAGTCCTCGCTGGAACTCACCACAGACCGCGCAGGTCGGGCCTTGTCCGACTCAGCCAACAGAATTCCAAACGCCGAAGGCCAGCAGCCAATCAACCAAACTCTGAACCTGGATAACGGAGCCAGCAAAAACCTCCACTGTCCGCTCCCCCTACCCTCCGGCTTCTA
>JBEKJF010000403.1:0-4530 GCA_050011375.1 Candidatus Sulfotelmatobacter sp. | reverse complement strand
CCGGAGGGATGGCGTGGCCGCACGATCCATGCCGCGGCCATGCCGGGGATTCGCTGAAATACGATCTCCGGATTGAACCCGCTCGCGAATCCATTCAACATTTTTCTCCCCGCTGCCTCGGTCGCCAGTTGGAGCTTGTCTCCGAACTCCGTGAAACGTCTTGCACTTCGTCCCTGGCCTGCGCGCCTGCTTGCTCCAGCCGCGACAGCAGCACCAAAGACGACGGCGTCCCGCCCAACAGAAAACGCTCTCGATCAAACTCGACCACCGCTACAAACCGGCGATCGCCGAGTGGCAGGCTCTCGCACAACCGGAGACGCCGGGGCGCGCGCCGGCCAAGCCGCAGAACTCGCTCCCACAACGCAGCGCCCCGCATCCGGAACCCGCCAGCCGACATTCGCAGTGTTTCTGCAGTCATGAAATTTCCAACCCCAAATCACTTTCGCCTTATGCCATCTCCGTCATGCGCACCGCCAGCCTGTCGCCCGCCACCTCAAACTCGGTCCACCCCATCAGCGTGCCGTTCAGTCGCAATGGAACATCCTGGCCCAGGCGCCAATGGGCGTTGATCACCGCTCCCGGGTGCAACTGCAAAAGATCCGCAATCTTGAAACCGGGCAGAGGCAGATCCACGGTGAGTTCGCAGGGCAACTCGAGCACGGGCTTCCACCGTAATTCGTCCTCGGCTTCCTGCGCCGCTTTCGGATTCGAATCAGCGATCACCGCCAATTGCCCCGCAACCTTCTCGACAACTCGTGCAGGACTGGCCGCCGCTGCCATCGCCATTTCCTTCCCCGCCCTCGCAGATCAGTTCCGCTTTCAACGCTGAATCAGAAACTCGGTGAAATAAACTTCTTCGACCTCAAGCCCCGGGACGCGCTCCTGCAGCGCTTGCAACAAATCCGCTTTCAACTCTGCCTTGCCCTTCGCCGTCAGCAAATCGTCGACCTGGGATTGCGCCAAGACGCCGACGATCGTGTCCCGCACCAGCCCGACCGGAGCCGCGTCTTCGCCCTTGCCCGGCTCCCGGCCCAAACCAAGGTCAATGCCTACGCGCAAGTAGGATCTCTGTCCGGGGTCGGCCAGGTTTAGAACGAAGGTCTCGAGATGCAGAGTTGCCTTCACTTGCGGCCTTCCGCCGGCCGAGACTTCAGGCCTGCGAGCGATCCAAAACCCTGCCCCCAGCGCCAAGAGCGCAGCCGCAAGCACGAAAAAAACCGTGCCCATTCGTCTCAACCTTTTTGTTTCGGCGGTTTTCGCGGTGGGCATGCACGGAGGAAAAAAGCAATCGAGGGACCGCCGTGGAGCACGAAAGGGATGGGGGCGAAGGACTCAACAGCCAAGGAGCAACTGTCCACAGGTCAACAGATAGGCAATATTCGCCGGCCATCGGCCGTCATCGTGGGAAGCTTCCAATGCGATGTCGCTGACGGTGGTGATAAAAAGTTCATGGGAATTCTCTCCGAAAAGCACTTCGTTTCCGGCGACCTTCGCCGCCGGAGACGAAGCTGGACTACAGACTCCACGAATCGCTTATTGCTTCAGGGCGATCGTGTCCTGCAGTATCTGATCGAACGTGGTTACCGCTTTAGCGTCGGCTTCAAATCCGCGCTGTGCGACGATCAAGTTGGCGAACTCGGTGGCAATATCTACGTTCGACAATTCCAGCGAGCCGCCAGAAAGCGTCCCCAGAACTCCCTCCCCAGGAATGCCAACTACGGCCGGTCCGGAAGCCAGCGTTGGGGTGTAGTCGGTGCTGCCATCGAGTTGTAGTCCGTCGACGTTAGCGAAATTCGCCAAAGCCACTTGTCCCAATGCCTGCGTCGCGTCGTTGCTGAACGTGCCGGTAATGGTGCCGTTCGAAGCAATCGTGAAGTTCACCAGGGAACCGCTGCTGTTCCCATCTTGCTGAGTCGCCGAGGCATTGCTCGGCGCCGCCACTTGCGTGATCACTGGAGTGGTTCCATTCAGCAGGTTCCAGTTGAAAGTCTGGTTGTTCGCACCGTCAGCGAAACCAGTGATGGGAATGCCAGTAATGTTGCCGAGAGTGAGGGCGGTCGTGGGCAAGCTGATCGTATCGCCGGTGGCGAACGCCGTAGACCCGGCGTTAATGGTGAAATCCGCCTGGCTCGACGTGAAGGGAACTCCGACCGTGGCCGTGCCCAGCGCACCCGTCACCGAGCCGACCACCGTGAACTGCGTCGCACTGGTCGCAGTCATCGTGATGGTTTGTGCTGCGGACCCGGCGGGCACCGCCAGCCCCGAGACCGTCCCATTTCCAACATTTGTCGCCCCATAGGTTGGAGCCCCAGTTCCTCCGGTCGTGCCGATCAGCACCCCGTCTCCGTTGAAGGTCAAGGTACCGCTCGACAGAATTCCCGTTGGCGCTACGCCGCCGACCGTGCTGAGATCGGCGGGCGGGATGTTCAGGGTGTAGCTCCAGGTGTTCGGGCCGGTGTTCGTAAAGTTATAAGTCAAAGTATGGCTGGCGCCGAGCGAATCGTAGATGGTTTCCGGAGTCGAGAATGTGGCTCCCACTCCGGCCGCTGCGTTAAGGTTGGCAGTCAGCTGCGAATTGGCGGTTGCGGTAGGCGGACTGATGGTTCCGGCGCCCAACTGCAGCGGCGCAATGCCTGCACCCGTATTGATCACTCCATTCACTGCCGGGTAGCCAAGCACCTGCTGTCCGGCCGAGGTGACGAGGAAATTATCGGCGTCAACGGAAAAGTCGCCGGCGCGCGTGTAGTCGATCACTCCACTCGAGTTTTGCACCGCAAAAAATCCGTTGCCCTGGATGGCTACATCCGTCGGCACTCCTGTGGCGCTGATGCTGCCTTGCGTGAACAACGCGGGCATGGACCCAATCTCGGTTCCGGCGCCGACCTGAATCGGGTCTCCAGATCCCGTGGTTCCCAGCTGCTGGTAGAACAAATCGCTGAACTGCACTTGAGTATCTTTGTAGCCCGTGGTGTTCTGGTTGGCGAGGTTATTGGCAATAGCCGACAGGTCCGTAGATTCGGCCGTTAGACCGGAGAGTGGAATAGAAAAATCAGGCATTTAGAACGCTCCTTGGATTTTGCTGGTTAGCGCCGAGATCGACGGCGATGCGAAGTTTGGCAACGGGACTGTGGCACTTGTAAGAGCTGGGGACGGTGTCGCTGGCAACGCGGCCGCCGCCGCGGAAATTGCAGGCGTAGCCACCGCGCCGGTCGACCCGTCACTGGCTGGCGCAGCGGATCCACTGGACCCCGTGCTCCCGGACGCAGGCGCATATGACTGCAACAAGGTGTAAATCGAAGTCACCTCGCTCAGTTCGCTGAACTGCGCCAGTTGCGCCACAAACTGCGAAGGGTCGACGGGATCCGTAGGATCCTGGTTCTGCAGTTGCGCCACGAGCAGTTGCAGAAACATATTGTTCAGGCTCTGTCCGCTGGGCAACCCGCTGGTCGACGTGGTTGGCGTCGTCGGGGTCACTGGAGTTGTACTCATACAGTTACTCCTTCTTCTTCATGCAAGAATGCTCAGTCCGCCGCCGGCGAATTCTCCCGCCGCTGAAACTTCCAAAGAATCGTCCACCGTGGCCTCGGCCAACCCGCCGCCCGAGGGCGTGCGCATGGGGACAAAAGACTGCTGCCGGGAATCGCCGCCGCCCGAGGCATTGTTCGAGAAGGCAAAGCCCTGCATGAAATTCACGCTGTTCAATCGCAGATTCTGCTGTTGCAGCGTGTTTGTGATGGCCGGCATGTCACTCGCAAGCAGCGTGCGCAAATCTCCTTTTTCGCTGCCGATCACGAGCCCCACATCGTTGGCGTGAACCACCGTGCGAACCTCCACACTGCCGAATGCGGAGGTGTTCATGCCAATCCGCATCTCGGATTGCCCGATCCGGTTTATCATCTGCGCCACTTGTACGGGCCCCGGAACGGCCGCAGGCAAAGTTTCTGCTGGCACGGGCACCGCGGCCGCTGGCGCAGCCGGTGCGGAAGGCGGTTCTGGCTTCGGCAGCGAGTCGCTAACCGTGGCTGCTGGAGCGAGCGGCAAAGTCACTGCGGCGGAACTCGGCGGCGGGGGCGCGGCCGCCGGCGCGGCTCCGGTTTGCGCGACAGCCAATTGTGCGCTCGCCGCATTCCCATCTGCGTCACGGCGCGAGCCTGGCGCGGTTTGCAAACTTTCGTTCGCGGTTGGGTTGAGTGAGCCTTTCATGGGCAATGGGGCCGCGTTCGCCGAAGCGCCGCTCTGGGGAATGCCGTTCGGCAAACCGCTGCTCTGCGCACTCACACTTGACGCGTTCGCTCCGCTTCCATGACTGTCGCGGATCGCAGCGCCGTTCGGCGGAAGAATCAGCTTCGGCAAAGCCGATGCTGCCGATTCCGTGTCTGGTCCCGGACCAGAAAAGAAAACCGAAAACGGAGTCTGGTTTCCGGCGGGGTCTGCTACCGATGCTGCGCCGCTTGCGCCCGACGCTGGCGACAAAGCCGCACCGAGAATCGACGTTCGCGCGCCCGCGCCGGCGCGAACCCCGGCCACTAC
>JBEKJF010000402.1:0-4565 GCA_050011375.1 Candidatus Sulfotelmatobacter sp. | reverse complement strand
CGGATCCCGGCATTTTGAGTGATATGGCGATATTGCGTCAACTGTCCCCAGCGACTCGAATTCCCGACGTTTTCGAGACCCTTGATCCAGCGCCTGTTACGCTCTGTCGAATCGCGATAAGACTTATCTTCAAATTCGTAATATTTTTGCGAATAGGCGTGTTTTACTGCTTATGTTGTTGATGCGGAGAAATGATGAACGCAGAGGCGCGTGCAATTTCGCAACCCGCGACGGGAATCGGTGACACACTCCATTCACTGCTCAAGCGGTCATGGGCAAAAATAGCTGCGGTCATGCTCTTGCTCCTGGTTCTCGAATTCCAGTTGTTGTACTCCGTCAAGCACGAATCGCTTACGTTCGATGAAGGTGATCACATCTTTGCCGGATATATGTCTCTCAAGCATCACGATTTTGGTCTAAACCCTGAGCACCCGCCGCTGGTGAAGATGATTGCTGCCGTTCCGCTGCTCGGAATGAACCTTCATGAACCGCAATTGCAGAACCGTTATTTCAAGACCGAGGCCTACCTGAGCGGACGCGATCTCATCTTTCAGAATGATCACGAGATGGTCATCTTCCGCGCCCGCATTGCGGCATCGATCTTTGCGCTGCTGGTTGCGCTGCTGGCGTTCCTTGCAGCACAAGAAATGTTTGGCGCTGGCGCGGGATTCATCGCACTCGTGCTGATCGTCTTCGAGCCCAACATCCTTGCTCATGGCTCCTTGGTGACGACGGACACGGGCGCGGCGGCAGCGCTCGTGTCCAGCATCTATGCGTTCTACCGGTATGTGAAATCTCCCTCGTGGGGACGCGTCGCAGTGCTGGGTCTCGCGGCAGGCCTCTTCTTTATCGTCAAGCATTCCGCAGTGCTGCTGCCCGCGATGCTGATCTTACTCGCAGCCAGCGAGTTGTTGCGCCCCCGTCAAGCGGGGGACGAGACCCGCCTGCATCAGGCAGCACGCCTGGGCGGTGCGCTCGTGATTGCCGGAATCATCGCCGTTGGCATCATGTGGGGGTGTTATGGATTCCGCTACGCTGCTCGCCCCGCCGGGACGCGGATGAATCCACCATTGGAGGATACACTCGGGAACCTGCGTCCGGCGGAAGCCAAAGTGATCAAGATCATGGCGAGATGGAAAGTGCTGCCCGAGTCATGGCTCTATGGTTTGGCTGACGTCCGCTCGGTGGCGAATACGTGGCCCAGTTACATGTTTGGGAAGATCTATGCGCATGGGGTGTGGTTCTATTTTCCGGTGGCGTTCGTCATAAAAGCGACCCTGACCACATTGATCTTCCTCCCGCTGATCGTATATGCCATCGCCACTGGAAGGCTACGTGGCTGGCGCGAGATCCTGTTCCTGTCTGTGCCGCCCACGCTTTATTTTTGTATTTCGATGACTTCGAGTCTGAACATCGGAGTGCGGCACATCCTTTTGGTCTTTGTCTTCGTCCTTGTGTTGGCGGGCGGAGCGGCTTCGAGCCTGATTCAAAGCGATCGCCGCTGGGTGTGGGCCATGGCTGTTCTCATCATTTTCCATATCGTGACTTCGCTCCGCGCGTTCCCCACCTCGTATATTCCGTACGCGAACGAACTCTGGGGCGGACCGGCCAACATCCACAAGTATCTGACCGACTCCACCACGGACTGGGGACAGCAACTAAAAGCCGTCAAGCGTTACGTTGACGAGCGAGGGATCAAAGAATGTTGGTTCGCGTACACGGCCGAGCCGTTGATTCCGTTCCACGCCTACGGCATTCCCTGCAAGACCCTGCCCACCATGGACACGATCTGGGCCGGGCTGAAGACCGAAACCCCTCCAGTCATCCAGGGGCCAATATTCTTCAGCCACATTTCACTGACGTTCTATGAATCAGGCTCAGCCCTTCTAAGCCCATACCGTCAGTTCATGGAGCTCAAGCCGACCGCTGTGATCGAAGATGGCGTGTTTGTTTACGATGGCACCTTCAACGTTCCGTACGCCGCTGCCATGGATCGCGCCGTCATCTCTGGAACCCTGCTCGAACAACACCATCCCGAACAGGCGCTTTCCGAAGCTCAGGCCGGAGTTGCCCTTGCGCCCGATTCCTTGCAGGCTCTGATGGCTTTGGGAGATGCGCAGAAGGCATTGCAGAAGAATGCCGAGGCGCGCACGACTTTTGAGAAAGCCCTTGAGCGAGTTCACCTCATGGAGCCAACTGCTCAAGAAGTCTGGATCCCAAAGGTTCAGGAGAAAATGGCAGGTCTATAAGCCGATCATCGAATTGTCTACGTCCAATAAGACGGGAAAGCCGGAGTCAACTGTCGAAAACCAGGCCATTTCGCTCAAGTGCCCAGCACAAGGTCATGATGAGTGTAACCGCGACGTATCGTCAACCAACCTTCGACTGGCTACAATGATCACTGTCAGTTTCCGTATTGCTTCTCTAGTGCGACAGCATGCGCTAGGCCGCCAGCGAGAATCTCGCGGAACACTGCTCCATGCGTCCACATTACCGCATACGAACTCCGATCCGGCTTCAGCGATACCTCGGCTCTGCGGCCGACGCGATTCCCTTTGCGATCGAGCGTATCGCCTTCTGTGATGACCTGAGCAGCCTTCGCCAAGCTCCAGTCGAAATAACGCCTGGCTTCATCTTCGGTGCGGAACTCGCCGTATTTGGAATCCAGTCTCTGCCCGTCTGATGCCTTGTATCTGTTGTATCCGAAATGGGCTCTATCCCAGTTGCGAGTTTGGAATCCAGCCTCTGTGGCCTCCTGATCCTCTCCATCGGCCCTCGCAGTGATCTGGAAATTGAGGGGTCTTTTCGCAGCAGAATGCGCGAGAGAAGCAAGAATTAGAATTACAGCAACCGCACCTGAAAAAATCGCTGGTTTCACGGCAGCATCTTACACCCTAATTCCAGCCAAATTTTCCAGATTGGCGCTAACAGGCCATTACACTCAGAATCCCTTTCAAAGGTCGCGTGGGGCGGCTTTGTTCATGGCGGGTGCAACGGTGGGTGAGAGGGTTGGGGGTTGGGTTCCAGCTTTCTGCCGTCCCTGCCGGGACTCGGTTCCTCGTTGTTCGGGTTTACCCACGGCTTGCGCCGTAGGCTGCATTCTGCCGCCGCTTCGCGGCTAACCTTCACTGGTAGAACGGTTTACGCCCTTAATTAGCCGGTAGTTATACAAAATCGCTCAAAATTGTTGTCAAGAGGAACAGAAGGCGAAGATCGGGGCTAGGTTGCTGAAAGGAAAGGAAATATAAAGTTGGCTAATATGACGGTTTTACCCTATGCAAAATGTCATACTAGATATAGAGGGTAAATAAAGAAAACAGCAGGTCCCTCCACTCCGCTTCGCATTCCCTTCGGGAATGCGAAGCTCCGGTCGCGATGACAATGTTCTGGCGGCTAAAGCCGCTATTGATTTTTCGTGGGCGTTACGGCGCGGCTTGAAGCCGCGCCCTTTCAAAACGTAATCAGACAATTCGGAATAGTACAAACGTCGCGGCCTTTTGGCCGCGATTTCTATTTGCGGCAAAAAGAGTGAGGGTGATCATGAAACACCGGAAGATTATGGGAGCGCGGATCAAGGGGACTCGGGAGCGGGGAGCGTGGGCTGAGATGTACTTTATGGTGTTGGCTATGAGTTACGGGCTTAAGGTGTCGAGTCCGTATGGCGGGATTGGGCCTTATGACGTGGGCGTGGAGAATGGCACGGGGCCGATTCTGCGAGTGCAAGTGAAGTGCACGCTTTATCTATGTTCCGCGGGCAGTTACTGCATGAGCATCAACATGAAACGTGGGGCTCGGGGACGGCGCGGGTATGCGCCGGGGATGGTGGACTTTTTCGCGATTTACATTATTCCGACGGATGATTGGTACATCATGCCGTATGCGGTGGTGGGAGATCGGGATGCGAATGTGTTTTTCAAGCCGGGCATGAAGGGGCAGAAGTATGAGAAGTATCGCGAGGCCTGGCATTTGCTGGTGGATGCTTGCGGGGGCGGGGATGGTGGGCCGATCGACATTCAGGCTTGCTGCGATGATGGGGATGCTGCGCAGATTGCTCGAGAAGCGAGGGAGCGAGCCGCGATTCGGAAAATGTTTCGGGGAGTGCTGCAAGGGTAAGCCGAAAAGCCCCACTTCTCGCAGAAGACGCGAGAAATGGGGCACCCATTCGGTGTTTCTGAGAACTGAGAACCGAGAACCGAGAACTGAGAACTGAGAACTGAGAACTGAGAACCGAGAACTGAGAGCTGAGAACTGCTCCCAGGTGTTACTATTGTCGCTCTCCGGCCATGGACGGGCCATTTGAGGTGATTTCTGTGAAGCGACTCTGGTTTGCAATCGTGCTTGTACTTGCGCTTGCTGTAGCGGCATCAATCTTCGGGTCGCATCACGTGGGCGCTAGTAGTTCTAGCTGGATCACGACCTGGGGAGCGAGCAACACCGAGGCTGCGCCCGGAGTCACGGTGGCTGATCTCACGGTGCGGCTCAATGCCAACATTACGACCGGAGGGACGCAAGTTCGCATCCGGCTATCGAATGCGTTTGGCGGCGCGCCGGTAGTTATTGGACAC
>JBEKJF010000401.1:0-4569 GCA_050011375.1 Candidatus Sulfotelmatobacter sp. | reverse complement strand
AGCCGACATCCGGTGATCCGCCTTAGCCCCCGTGCTCGACATCCCGCTCTCGATCACATACAGGCGGTTCATGTTGCCATCGGGATTGCGGCGCTTGGCGAAGTCGCGGATGTAGCGAACGTTTCCCGGAAAACCCGCATACAGGAAATCGGCGTCGAGCGACACGATTACGTCGGCCTTTTCAAAATCGTAGCGCGTCTCGACCGGCTGTCCGAAAGCGAGCTTCGCGCCCTCGAGCACGTTGTCGCGATTGACCGGCTCATAAACGTGCCACTTCGCCTGCGGATAAATCTTCAGGAAGCCGCGCAGTTGATCGGCCAGCGTGGGCGAAGAAATGGTCGGCGTAAGGATGCGAATGCCCGCGCCTTGCAGCGCCTTCTGCGCGGTGAGCGGTCCGTGAAGCGCATTCAGAAGCGCCTGCCACGATTGCTGGTCGCCCATCGACACCACGCTCTGCGAGCGGTCGGGATCGTAGAGACCGAGAATTGAAGCCTGCGCAAAAATGTCGGTGCCGCCGAGCGACGCGGGATGCCGGTCGTTGCCTTCAATCTTCGTCGGCCGTCCAAGATGGCTCTCGACCAGCAGCGGGCTGGCGTAGCCGCCGAGCGTCATCGCCGTGGCGTAGAACTGCGGGCGGCCGGGAATGACGTCCTCGGGCTGGCGCACGTAGGGAACGATGGGTTCGAGCGGCAGGCGCACGCATCCGGTCATGCCGGCCAGCGCCATGGAAGCGCCCATTACTTTCAGGAAGCCGCGGCGCGAAACGGAATCGACCCACTCAGACGCGCCTTTGGGAAACTCGCGATGCAGCGCCTCCTGAAACGCGGGGCTGCCGGCGAGTTCTTCCAGGCTGCGCCAGTATTCCGGACCGCTAACCTTCGACTCGGCGTTTTCAATCTCGGCGCGCACGGAAGCGAGATCGAGTTGCCCCTTGTGCGAGGGGCAAATGTCTTCTTTCTTCGCACCGCCGTTTTGTTCTTCCATCTTCATCGGTTCCACATCACAAAAACTCTGGCATCATGGCAAGCTCTGTCATCCTGAGCGTAGCGAGAGTTCGCGAAGCGAAGTCTCGCGCAGTCGAAGGACCCCTGTACTGCCGGCAGCGGCAAAGACGCTGCAAGGCATTCTCACGATGCTGTCCGAGCGCGAGTGAGAACTCCCTGCAGCGGCAGTAGAACTGCCCGCATTGCAGGGGTCCTTCGACTCCGAAATTGCTTCGCTTTGCGAAGCAATTTCTCCGCTCAGGATGACAATTTTCATAAGCTCATCTCTACCGGTGACACGTGTTGCAACTGGTAATGTCTTTCACGCTGCGAACGCTGTACTTCTTTACCAACGCTGTGCCCAGGTCGAACTGATCGTCGTACCTCTGCCCATCTACCTTGACGGGATTCAAGCCTGTAGGCTGCTGGTAACGCATATTGAATACCTGCTCGCGCGGACGCAGATTCTTTTCCGGAGCGCGATGGCAATCCAGGCACCACTCCATCTGCAACGACTCCTGCTGGTACATCAGCGGCATCTGATCGACCGGGCCGTGGCAGGTGTTGCAACCCACTCCTTTATTGATATGAATACTGTGATTGAAATAGACGAAGTCAGGGAGTTGGTTCACCCGCGTCCATTGCAGCGACTGTCCGGTGCGGTAGCTGGCGCGGACTGGCTCGAGCAGTTGGGCATTGGTCCAGATCTGCGAGTGGCAGTTCATGCAGGTCTTGGTAGGAGGAATGCCAGCGAAGCTCGAAGTTTCGACTGTGGTGTGGCAGTAGCGGCAGTCGATGCCGAGTCCGGCAACGTGATGCTGGTGGCTGAAGGGTACGGGTTGTGGCTTGCGCACTCCGGCGTAGGTAACGTAGGGCGAACGCTGCACTTCCAACGCCGCCCAGCCGAGCACAGCAACGACGAACACCGCGCCAAAGATGGTGGCGCGCGACAAAGTGTTCGTGCTGCGATGAAAGATTTGCGGCATGCTTGCGTACGAGCTTAGGGAGTGCGATCAGACGCACTCAATCCCAGCTATGTTGCCGAGTACTTGTGTTGGAGCGCAAAGAAAACACCCAAAGATTTTTCCTGCACCATCTATGAAACAGCAAATTATAAATATTTTGCGGGCAGTTGTCGCGCAATTTCACGTCCGAGAAAGAAAAAATTCCAAAATGAAACTTGCGACACAATGTGGGACATCGTTTCAGCGCAGATTCATCACCAACAACTTCGGCTCGGTCATTTCCTCGATCGCGTAGCGCAAGCCTTCGCGGCCAAGGCCGGAGTCTTTGACGCCGCCGTAGGGCATCTGGTCGATGCGGAACGAAGGGACATCGCCCGCGATCAGTCCGCCGACTTCCAGTTCGTCGTACGCCTGGAAGAGAAGTTTCACATCGCGAGTGAACAGACCGGCCTGCAGGCCGTAGTTGGAGTTGTTGATGCGGCGCAGGGCTTCGTCAAAAGTCTGATACGGCTCGACGGTGACGACGGGACCGAAGATTTCCTGGCAATTCACTTTCATGTCAGGCCTTGTGCCCGTCAATACCATGGGATCGACCACGGACCCGCGGCGTCCACCGCCGCAGAGCAGGCGCGCGCCGGAATGCACCGCTTCCTCCACCCAGTGAATGACGCGGACGGCATCGCTCTCGCGAATCAGCGGGCCGACGTCGGTCGATTCTTCCATTGGGTCGCCCGTCTTCAGTTTCTTGACGCCATCCACAAGCAAGTCGGTGAACTTGCCGTAGACCGATTGCTCGACCAGAATGCGCTGCACAGAAATGCAAGTCTGGCCGGCATAGGCGAAGCCGCCCGCAACGCAGCGCTCAGCGGCATAGTTGAGATCGGTGTCGCTATGCACGATCACTCCGGCGTTGCCGCCCAGTTCGAGGACGACTTTCTTTTTGCCGGCGCGGCGTTTGATGTCCCAACCTACGGGCACGCTGCCAGTGAAGCTGATCAGCTTGATGCGCTCGTCGGTGACAAGAAGACTGGCGTCATCGTTTGAAAGCGGGAGCACGTTGAGTCCGCCATCGGGCCAGCCAGCCTGCTGCACGCACTCGGCCAGCGAGAGCGAGCACAGCGGAGTCTGCGGCGCCGGCTTCAACACAATCGGACAGCCCGCCGCGATTGCCGGCGCTACTTTGTGTGCGACCAGGTTCAGCGGGAAATTGAAAGGCGTGATGCCCGCAATGGGACCGAGCGGAAAGCGCTTCACGATGCCCCAGCGTCCGGCGGTGGACTCCTGCCAGTCGAGCGGGAGATACTCGCCGTAGATGCGCGTGGCTTCTTCGGCGGCAACGTTGAAGGCAAATGTGGCGCGGTCCACTTCAGTGCGCGCAAGCTTGATGGGCTTCCCGGCTTCCTGAGCGAGGATGCGGGCGAATTCTTCGCGGCGCTCGGCAATCGACTGAGCCACGCGACGTAACACGCGCTGGCGTTCGAAGGCAGGCAGGCGGCGTGTAGTTCCGAAGGCTTTCACGGAGGCGGCAATTGCGGCTTCAGCATGTTCGCGCCGCGCCTGTGTGACTCGCGCGATCACGCTGCCATCAAAGGGCGCGCGGATTTCGACGATGTCCCCGTCTTCCATCCATCGGCCATCGACAAAGAAACCGTGGGTTGCGACTGGGGCAATCGTCATTTCCGCCATTGTTGCCTCCGGGATGCAGACAGCGATTTTGATTATAGGCCCGGGCAGGTGGTTGCTTTTTCTGGGAGAGCAAAATCTTCAACACAGGGGACACAGAGGTTCACGGGGTGAAACGTGGCCGTCAACTACAATGAAGGCCGTCATTGCCCATGCCCACTTTGGAAACTATTGTTGCGCTTGCCCCGCGTTTGCGGCGGAAGGAAGTGTCTCCGGTCGAAGTGACTCGCGCTTGCCTGGATCGCATTGAGAAACTCAACCCCGCGTTGAATGCCTTCATCACTGTGACCGCTGACTCTGCTCTGGCGGAGGCGCGGGCCGCGGAGATCGAAATCTCGCGGGGGAATTGGCGCGGTCCGCTGCATGGGATACCGATTGCGATCAAAGATTTGATCGATACTGCGGGCACGCGCACGACCGCTGCCAGCGCGCTTTTCGAACACCGCATTCCTGCCGAAGATGCTGAAGTCGTGCGGCGGTTGCGGCTTGCGGGTGCGGTGATTGTGGGCAAGAACAATCTGCATGAGTTCGCTTATGGCGGGAGTTCGCTGGTCAGCTTCTTTGGCGATGTTCACAATCCGCGAAACATAGGGCGCATCGCCGGCGGATCTTCTGGAGGTTCGGCAGCGGCCGTTGCTGCGGGGCTTTGCTATGCGGCGATAGGAACGGATACGGCGGGTTCCATTCGCGAACCGGCTGCGCTTTGCGGATGCGTGGGAATCAAGCCGACTTATGGGCGGGTGTCGGCGCGCGGCGTGATTCCGCTTTCGTGGTCGCTCGATCATATTGGTCCGCTGGCCGCGACTGTCAGCGATGCAGCCGTCGTGTTGCAGGCTATCGCGGGATACGATGCCCTCGATGTTTGCAGCGTCGATGTTCCGGTCTCCGATTACGTTTCTGGTTTGCGCGATGGGGCGAAGACACTTCGCGTCGGAGTT
>JBEKJF010000400.1:0-4570 GCA_050011375.1 Candidatus Sulfotelmatobacter sp. | reverse complement strand
CTTGATCACCGTAACTTCGAGCGTCTGGCCCTTCATCCCATCCAGATTCCGGATGGGCCGCAGATCCACTTGCGAGCCCGGCAGAAATGCCCGCGCGCCGAGGATATCGACAGTCAAGCCGCCCTTGGTACGCTCAATCACCACGGCGTTGATTGGGCGCTTCTCGTGGTGGGCTTTTTCAATCTCGTCCCAGGCGTGAATGCGCGCGGCCTTCTGGTGCGAGAGGTTGACGTAGCCTTCCTCGGTCTGCCCCTTTTCCCGCATCACCTCAATCTCATCGCCCGGCTTCACCTTCGGCTTGCCCTCGTGATCAAGCACTTCCGAGAGCGGCAACATGCCTTCCGACTTGGTGCCGATGTCGACAACCACGTGCGTCGCCGTAAGCTTCAGCACCGTGCCTTTGATCACGCGGTCTTCGCCCACTGCCTCTTCGGATTCGGTGGTGAAGTTCTCAAGCGCGGAAGCAAAATCTTCGCTGGCGTGCTTGTCGGCGGCGGCTTGCCCTGCGTGCGGCGCCTCCTCAGTGGAGGCAGGCGTGGCCGGGGCTGGCGGATCCACGGTTGCGGTCGGAGCCGGCTCCTGCTCAGTCGAGTTCTGCTGAGTGAAGCTTTTCTCATTCGAGCCTTGCTCGATCACGTTGTGGTCGGTTGAGGTGGATTCGGCAGCTGTCGGTTCTGTTTCGGTTGCGACAGCGGTGGCAGATTCGGAGTTGTGGGTGGTGGTGTCGTCGAACAAGGTTAAGCCTCTCGTCTGTGCCTCGCACTCGGTGCGGGGAGGATACGGGCCTGCTTAGCGGACTGCTGGAGTGAGTCGTTTGGTTGTGGTGGGCTCACCCTGGCGAGTGAGCTTGGACAATCCCAGCTGCCGGACGTTTTTACAGAAACCCGCGTCCAAAGGGAACTCTTCGACTATAGCAACGCCCCGCAAACAGTGTCAAACGCAAAACGCGCATGTTTCGGGAGTGTTGCAAGCGCTATTGCAAGAACCATGTGGGGACAGCCGCCGCGGCTGTCCGGCCGAGTGAAGCGAGGCGTTCCGGCGGTCCAGGTTTCGCCGCGTGCCTCCCATCTGCTAACCTGCCCTTGCGATGGATTACCTCTGGACCCCATGGCGCTACGCCTACGTCTCGACCGCCGAGAAGGCATCGGGGTGCGTCTTCTGTGATGCGGTGAATGCTGGTGACGACGCGAAAGTGCGCATCGTCTATCGTGGCCAACATTGCTTCGTCATCTTGAACACGTTTCCCTACACACCCGGCCACGTGATGATCGTTCCCTACGCGCACCTCGACGAACTGCGAAAGCTGCCATCGGAAGCCGCCAGCGAAATGATAGCGCTCTCGCAACGCATGGAAACCGTCCTGCGCGAACTCTACCATCCCGACGGCATCAATCTGGGTATGAACATCGGCAAAGCCGCTGGCGCCGGCATCGCCGGACACATCCACATGCACGTCCTGCCCCGCTGGGTCGCGGATGCGAACTTCGTGTCAGTTGTGTGCGAGACGAGGATTCTGCCGGAGACGTTGGATGAAACGTGGAAAAGGATGACTAAAGCCCTGACGTCCTGATGAGAAAGCCCACTTGCAGCTACCATGAATATCCCGCTTTGTCTGCGGGATTTTCATGGTACTTTCTTCAGTTAGCGAAACAGTTTTTCCAATCCCTTTTCGTCTATAACAACCACCTTGAGCTCCTTCGCCTTATCCAGCTTCGATCCCGCGTCCGCCCCCGCCACAACATAATCCGTCTTCTTGCTCACGGAACCGGCGACCTTCCCTCCGGCATCTTCAATCATTTTCTTCGCCTCATCGCGCGTGAAGTTGGCCAGCGTCCCCGTCAACACAAATGTCTTTCCCGCAAGCTTCGTTCCGCGCTCTTTCCTCTGGCCGCTCATCGTAAGTCCGGCATCGCGAAGTCGATTCACCAGCTTGCGATTCGCGCTGTTGCCGAAAAATTCGGCGATGCTTTCGGCGATGCGCGGGCCGACTTCGTTCACATTCTGCAACTCTTCGACGCCGGCATTTTCCAGTGCCTCCATCGAGCCAAAATGCTCGGCCAAAAACTGCGCCGTGCGCTCGCCAACCATTCGAATGCCCAGTCCGTAGATAACACGCTCCAGCGGTAACTTCTTCGAATTCTCAATCTCGTTCAGGATGTTTTGTGCCGACTTATCGGCGAAGCGCTCAAGGCCGAGCAGTTTGTCTTTCGTGAGGTCGTAGATATCGGCGACATTTTTGACCAGGCTGCGCTCGATCAACTGGCTGACCAGAGACTCGCCCATACCGTCGATATTCATCACACCTCGGGAAGCGAAATGCAGAATCGTGCCCAGCAACTTGGCAGGGCAGTTTGCGTTGACACAGCGGTAATCAACCTCGCCCTCGGCGCGGACAACTTTAGTGCCGCAAGCGGAACATTTTTCAGGTGCTTCGATTTCCGTTGTGCCGCGTGGATGCTCGTTGTTAACCTCAACGATCTTAGGAATCACGTCGCCGCCACGCTCGACTCGCACCCAATCGCCAATCTTCACGTTAAGACGTTGGATTTCATCCATGTTGTGCAGCGTGGCGTTGCGAACCGTCGTGCCGCCGATTGGAATGGGGACCAACTCTGCCACTGGCGTTAGCTTGCCGGTGCGGCCAGTTTGCCAACGAATGCTCTCTAACTTGGTAACTCCGCCGCGCGCCGCATACTTGAAAGCAATCGCCCATCGCGGAGCCTTGCCCGTGAACCCCAGTTCATCCTGCAAAGAGGTTCGGTCAACTTTGATCACGATGCCGTCGATTTCATACGGCAGCGAGTCACGCTTCTCTTCCCAGTGCTCAATAAATGCCCAAACCTCGTTCATCGATCGTACGAGCTCGTAGTTTGGATTAACTTTAAATCCAGCGCTGTCGAGAGCCGCCAGCGTTTTCGAATGATGATCAAAATATGTACGGCCGTTTTGCAGCAAAATGTATGGAAAATAATCGAGGCGCCGCTCCGCAGTAACATTGGAATCGAGCTGCCGCACGGTACCGGCGGTGAAATTGCGCGGGTTCGCGAATGTCGGTAATCCATTTCGCTCGCGCTCTTCATTAATCTTTTTGAACGACGCGGTCGGCATCAGCAGTTCACCGCGCACCTCAAACTCACTCGGAATGCCGGCTTTCTTTAACTTTTCTTTCGGAATGGAAAGCGGCACCGACCGCACCGTTCGCACGTTGAGCGTGACGTCCTCACCCACACTCCCATCGCCGCGAGTAATCCCGCGTATCAGCTTTCCATCTTCATAAATAAGCGCCAGCGACATGCCGTCGAGCTTGAGTTCGCAAACATAATCCACATCGCTCCGTCCGCTCAGCTCGTGCACACGCCGTTCCCAAGCCCGCAGTTCGCCTTCGCTGTAGGTGTTGTCGAGCGACAACATCGGCGAGGAGTGCGCCACTTTAACGAATCCCTCGCGGGGCTTCCCGCCAACGCGTTGCGTCGGAGAATCTGCAGTAATCAACTCCGGGTGCTCCGCCTCGAGGTCTTTCAACTGCCGCATCAGTTTGTCGAAATCAGCGTCGCTGATCTCAGGCTGGTCAAGGACGTAGTACAGGTATTCGTGGTGACGAATCTTCCCACGAAGAGATTCGATCTTTTTTTCGACGTCTTTACCCGGAGAGGCCATCGCGCAGATTATAACTGCGCACAACAATAAAGAGCGGGTGAGAACCATCCCTGAAAATCTAACGAACTCTCACACCAGATCATCCAGCTTCAACGCCTGCGTGCCACTCTTCCATGACGCTTCAAACTCCTTCTGGACGAATCCCGCGTCATACTCGCGCTTCTGCTGCAGCAAGGCCTGATGCAGCCCCCACAGCGACCGCGGGTTTCGCGGATTCCGCTCCAGGTCTTGGCGGAACACTTTCTCCGCGCCCGCTGCATCTCCATTCATCAGCAAGGCGGCTCCCAGTGATTCGCGCACCGGGAAGAACCAGTCAGGCGGCTCGCCATACTTGAGCGTGTCTTGGATCGCAACGGCATCGCGTAACATGCCGATCGCGCCACTATTATCTTTTTTCGCTACCGCGATCTTTGCCCCCAGAACATCCGCTGCAATTTTCATGATGTCCTTGGCCTTGTTGTTGATCGGCATCTGGAAAATTACGTCGGGAGGCGTTGCCGCTTCGGCGTCGGAAACAATCTTGTATTCGGCTTCGGCCTCAGTCACTTTGCCAGTACCAGCCAGGGCCACCCCGCGCCCGAAGTGCCAGAACACAGTAGCCGTCTTCAACGTGGCATCGGGCTGAGGCAGCTTCAGGATTTCGTTCCAATGATGGAAGCGGATCTCCACCGCCATGGGAATCGTCAGGAAGCCTTCCAGCGGCGGGACCTCTTTCACGTGCGGGCCCACATTTGCGGTCAGCAAGTCTGCATTTTTCCTCGACTCCGCATAATTGCCGTTCATCGCGGCGCACATGGCGATGAAGTGCAGGTTGTGGCTGTAATACATCATGGGATAGATGCCCTGCACTCCCGTGGCCTTGATGTAAGCGCGGTCGACTTCCGCCGCCTTCTCATTTGTCTTGACGGCAGCT
>JBEKJF010000399.1:0-4579 GCA_050011375.1 Candidatus Sulfotelmatobacter sp. | reverse complement strand
GGCGCCGAGAGAGCCTTGATATCGTTGAGAACCCGCGCGGGGTCGGCTTGAGTGATCGGTGCGGTCGCCGCGGCGCTCGACAGCGCGATGAGTATGAATGCTAAAAATACTTTGGCCCTGGGCAATCGACGGAGTTTAGCGAGAGTCAGCATTTGTTTCCTCTGGAAGATGAATCGTAGGAGTTGCATGGATGGCTGTCAATGTGGCTGGTCCTTCGCGGCCTCCGCGGAATTTCTCAGGGCGCTCCGCGTCTTAGGTTTTCATTCGCTCCAGCCAACCGCGAAACCTTCAATCGCGGAGGTCGCCGAGAACTGCCGCGGAGTATGCGGAGGACGAGCGTGGTCCCGGCAGTTTAAGATGGTTGCGGGCCTGAGTCCGCACGCGAAGACTACGCGGGCCAAGACTCTTGAAGGCCAAGACCTTTCAGGTTAAGACTACGAATGACCAAGAACTCGGCGCGCGCTCTCTACCTCTCGATTGCTGTCGTGGTTGTCGGACTCGATCGTTGGACGAAGGGCCTCGTGGCACAGCGCATCCCGCTCTATAGAAATATTCAGATCATCCCCGGCTTTTTTCGGCTTACGCATACTGAGAACACGGGCGCGGCTTTCAGCCTGTTCGCCGACTCGACCGGGCCGTGGAAAACGGCATTGCTGATCGGATTTTCAGCGATCGCGCTGATCGTAGTTTTGGTCCTGCTGTGGAAGAATCACCATACTCACGTGGCGACAGGCATTGGCTTGTCGTTGATTATGGGCGGAGCTTTGGGGAATCTGTGGGACCGTGTGGTGCGCGGGCGCGTGGTCGATTTTTTGCTGTTCTACGTGAAGCGGTATCAGTGGCCGGTATTTAATCTGGCGGATAGCGCAATTGTGGTGGGCGCTGGGTTATTGGTGCTGGAGATTCTGTTTCATAAGGGAGCTGCGCAAGAGGAATCTAACGCGAACTGACCCTGCGCTCGTTGTGACCCGGACTGCGCCTCCAGCTATACTGTTTTGATGAACGTAATTTCCATTGATGAGCGTGAGGACGATACTGAGCGAAGCATCGAGCAGTTCAAGCGGCTCTCGGGCAAGGGGAACTCCCGCGGCTGGCGCTTCAATCGCGATGAAATTCACTCGCCGCACGACGATGCCCGCTCGTAGCTTCTTCGACACCAACGTTCTCCTCTTCGCTGACGACAAAGCTTCGCCCGCAAACAGAGCCGGGTCCTTGCCCTGGTGGGCGAGCATCGCCGCGCGGGGACGGGCGTGGTCTCGATGCAGGTGCACGCTAAATTTCGACCGCGCAATCACAGGCGAGATGGCGATGTTTCAGCAGTGGTAGCGTCTACCGGCGGACTGCTGCGGATCCTCAGCTTAATTTCTCGGCAGTGTCAGTACAAACGCCCAGAATGCCTCGTCATTCTTCAACTTGAGAATGGAGTCGTCTTTAGTGGGATCGGGCATTGCTTCTCCCTTTAGCACGTTTGTCCGGCGGTCGAAGGCTTGCTGCAAATGGAGCTTTGCGCCAGCTGCGTTTCCCTGCTCCGCGTCGATACAAGCCAGGTTGTAGTAGTTGATTGGATAATCGGGATCGGCGGCAATAGCGATCTCGGCCACGGCGCGACTGTTCTTGGCGTCTCCGCTCATACCCAGCGACATCACGAGTTGATCTGTTGCAACGCGGCGAGGGGTGAGGTAGTTCGTGCCGTCAGGCATGGCATCGAGCGAGGCTTTATAGTATGACGCCGCGAGACCGGGCGAGTTCTTGAAAAGGGCTGACGCCAAACGGAAATAGTCGGTTGCGTTAGGTTGGTAGGTTAAATTGGGATGAAAGTCGGCAAGCACAGCTTTCATCGCGTCCTCTCCGGCGGGAGTCTCTACTACGCTCGAAATGTGCATCTCGGCGCAGGTCTTGGCGTTACCCGCGAAGCCGAACAGGTTGTGCTGATGATGGCCGCCGGCCAGGCTCATGTCTACCAGATAAGACGTTGTGACGAGGGTTTCTCCGGCTGTGCTCTTCAGCTCTCCATCGACGCGTTTGGAGATCAGCTTCGCATCGTGCTTGAGAATCGGATTGATTGCATCCTCGCGACACCCTTGGGCCGAGGGCTTGCCGGATTGATTCTCAAAGAGGATGAAAGATACCGTCAAAGCAGTTCCGCCTTTACTGAACTGTGCAACCGGGCGCGTGTCGTTGTCATACACGGTGAGCATCTCAGGCTTCCAGTCCTGCCCGGCAGGCAGCGCAATCGCGCCAGGGCCAAACCATGTCACCAGCATCAACGACTTACTAGCAGCGGCGGCCTGAGCAACGGCGCTTCGGCAAAAGGTCTGACAAGCAAGCGAGAGGCACACGAAAGCAGCAAGGCGAGCGGAGAATACGCGCATGGTCGGTATCCGATTCTGGACAACGCTTAGTAGAATTTTCCTTTTAAAGTCGAAGCCGCCAGAATTATAGCGCTTGTGAACAGCTCTGCAATGTCCGTCGCCCCTTCGGTCGGGAAACGGGAATTGTTCTACGGCGTCCCGTAAATCTGCTTGTACACGCTGGCATTGCGCAGGATTGCCTGGACATACTCGCGCGTCTCAGTGAAGGGAATTGATTCCACGAACTCTTGCGGGTCGCGATATTTGCCCTGGCTTAGCCATTCGTCGACGCGGTCCGAGCCGGCGTTGTAGGCAGCTAGGGCGTATTCGAACGATCCGCCGAACTTGTCGACCATGCCGCGGAAATAGCGCGTACCCAGTTGCAGATTCACAGCGGGCGTGTAGAGTTGGCTGGCGCTGTAGCGCTGCAGCTTCACTTCTTTGGCTACTTGTTTGCCGGTCTTGGGCAACAACTGCATCAGGCCGACCGCGTTGGCCCGTGATACTGCGTTGGGATTGAATTCAGATTCCTGCCGGATTAGCGACGCAACGAGATAGGGATCTAACGAATTCGCCGCAGCCGAACGTTTCAGATCGCTCCAGAAGGCCTTTGGAAAGAGCGCTTCCCAATATTTCCGCGGAAGATCTGGAATGTCGAGCGCGAAATAATTTGGCGCCGAATGCTTCATCAGTTCGATGGCCTGGTCGTAGTGGCCGGTCTCGTCATAGAGCTGCGCGGTTTCCGCGGGACCCCAACTGCCGCCGTCAGGCGTGGCCGCAGCGGCGGCCTGCAATTCGCGCACGGCAAAATCGACCAGGCCGCCATTGCCCAGAAGCTCCGCTTTCTGCACGTGCAATTCATCCCGCGGCGGTTCGGCGTCTTTTACTTTGCTGGCGCTGTCGAGTGCAGGCACGCGATCGAGCAAGGCATATTGTGTGGTGGCATCGGGCGCTGCCGGAGGGAGATGTTTCATCCGTTGGCGTCCCATCTCGGCGTAGTAGAAATTGCGATAGCGATCGGAAAGCTTTTGATAAAACGCGCGCGCCATTAAAGGCTGATTGTCTTCTTCGGCGAGGCGGGCGCGCCAATATAGCGCCGCAGAGGTTTCCGCGCCGTTAGGATAGACGGCAATCTGTTCCTCAAATGCCTTCTTCGCATCCTCGGTGCGTCCCTGGCGGAAGGTTAGCCAGGCAGCTTTCCAGTGCTCATACGATGCGCGTGTCCCGTTCGGAAAGCGCTGGTGGATTTCACGAAAGGTGTCGAGCGCCTGATCGTATTCGTGATGCACGAGATGCAGATTCGCCGCAGAGAGCAGAGCCTGCTCCAGCCAAGGACTGCTGGGAGCCGCCTGGCGAAGCTCATTGACGGTGCGGTAGAACGCGTCGTTGTCACTGGCAGACCAGGCGAACTGACCCAACAGATAGAGGCGCTGCGCGTTGATTTCGCCGCCTTCGCTGCCGAGCAGGGCTAGGACTAACTTGGCATCATGATTTCTGCCGCCGCGATGAAGAGCGTCCGCTAAAGAAAGTTGCAGGGTAGACTTATCGATCGCGCTGGCTTCATTGGCCAAACCACGATATTCGTCCGCGGCTTCGGCATAGCGCTTGTGGCTCATCAAGGCGTCGGCGCGGGTTTTGCGTTGTGCGGCAGTTGCGGGCGCGGCGGAGGGAAGCTTTTTCAACTCCGTATACGCCGCATCAGCTTCTGCGCAAGTCGGCATTGTGTAGTAAATGTTTGCCAGCGTGATGGCAGCTTTCGCGGTCTGGCCTGAGGCTGCGTAGGCACGGCCGAGCGCGAATTCGAGATCCGAGCGTATGGGTAAGCGCAGAGGCTCCAATATGGTGACGGCCTCGGTAGCCTGGCCTTCGAGCAAGAGAGCATCCGCATAGCGAATTGCGGCGTCGCGCACCAACAGCGAATCCGCATGCGCCTTGGCAAAGTCTGCCAGATTTGCGATGCCCTCGGCGGTGTGACCGGTTTGCAGATATGAAGTGCCCAGATAGTAGGCGACGTAATCGCCTAAATCTCCGGCATGTTGCTTGGCGCGCGTTAGTGGGTCGATGGCTTTCGCATAGTCGCGATCGAGCACGTGCGCATAGCCCAAGACGAGCCATGCCAGGGCTCCAGCGTCTTCTTTCGCATGAGCGCGAGCGTAGGCATCAAGGCCGGTGTAGGCGGCTGGCGTGCGATCCTGCAGAAGCTGTTGCGCCATGGGACGCAGGCTGGC
>JBEKJF010000398.1:0-4585 GCA_050011375.1 Candidatus Sulfotelmatobacter sp. | reverse complement strand
GAAAGCCCTTCGCAGAATGAATTACGGGATTTCTGCAACCTTGGCTATGCGCACGATTGCGGGCGCTTACCGCAAGAGCGGGCGTGGGATTCAATCCGCTTTGCCGCTCGAACCGTGTGCGGCGAAAACGCGACCTCCGGACGTATTCACGTTCGCTACGTATGCGAGCGCGGTCATCGTCCAGCGGAGCATGGGATGTTGGAGTTTGATCCAGTCGCGTCTCAGTGGAGAGAACTCCATCGCGACGGCCGAGTGCAGCGCATGGCCGAATGTTTTCTTGAGTCCTACGTCGAAAAGAGGAAAAGACGGGAAGTGACGCAGGCCGCAAGTTAGATCGACTGCAGCTGGCAACTGAAAGAGGAAAGACGAGTATGAACGAAGAGACGCTGGTGCCCCGGCCGGTGAGAGATTCGCATTCGGAGATGGCCGAAATTGTTCTGCCCAATGATGCCAATCCGCTGGGTGCGCTCCTGGGAGGCCGCTTGATGCACTGGATCGATCTCGCGGGCGCGATGGCAGTTCACCGGCATGCGCGCAGTTACGCTGTCACCGCTTCGGTCGATCACATTGATTTCCTGGTTCCCGTGCGCGTAGGCGACCTGGTGATTCTGAAATCGTCAGTGAACCGCGTGTTCCATACGTCGGCGGAAGTCGGCGTGAAGGTTTTCGTCGAGAACTATATCGCCGACACCGCGCAGCATGTGGCATCGGCCTATCTCACATTCGTGGCGGTCGATCGCGAAGGCCGGCGTTTGAAGATCGCTGCAGTAATTCCCGAGACAGAAGAAGAGCAGCAGCGCTACGACGACGCAGGGCGCCGTCGCGAGAACCGTCGGTCTGAACTGCGCCGCAAGCCGAGGCGGTAAATTCGCAGCATTGTGACGGGCGTCACATCTGAGGTTCGGCGAAAAAGATAGCCTACTCCGTGCCCTTGAGGAATCTTCATGGATAGTGCGCTTCTAGTTCATCGCATCCACTTCGCATTCACAGTCACCTTCCACTATCTGTTTCCGCAACTCACCATGGGTTTGGCGCCACTGATCGTGGTGCTCAAAACGCTCGCCCTGCGCCGTAACGACCAAATCTACAATCAAGCTGCGCGATTCTGGGTCCGGATTTTCGGCATCAACTTTGTGCTGGGCGTGGTAACCGGAATTCCCATGGAATTTCAGTTCGGCACGAACTGGTCGCACTTCTCGCGCTTCGCCGGTGGCGTGATCGGGCAGACGCTCGCGATGGAAGGCATGTTCGCATTCTTTCTGGAGTCGGCGTTCCTAGGCTTGTTTCTCTACGGAGAAAAACGCCTCAGCCCGCGTGCGCACTGGTGGTCCGCAGTCGCCGTTTTTCTTGGATCGTGGCTCTCCGGCTTCTTCATCATCGCGACCGATGCATGGATGCAACATCCCGTGGGTTACGCCAACACTGCGGATGGATCGGTGCAACTCTCCAGCTTCTGGGAACTCGTTCTCAACCCGTGGGCCTGGTGGCAGTACGCGCACAACATGAGCGGAGCCGTAATCACCGGTGCGTTTGCGATGGTGTCAGTCGGTGCGTTCTATTTGCTATGGGGAAAGTTTCAGGAGCACGCGCGGATTTTCGTGCGCGTCGGCGTGGTCTCCGGATTAATCTTCAGCGTCTTGCAATTATTTCCGACCGGCGACGGTCAGGGCCGCATGATTGCCGAGAATCAACCGGTCACACTCGCGGCCATGGAAGCCCTGTTTGTGACCCAGCCCGGCGCGCCGCTGGTAATCCTCGGCCAGCCGAACGTGGACGAACGTAAGATCGATAATGCGCTCGAAGTCCCGAACGCGCTTAGCTTTCTAACCTACCGCGCGTGGAAAGCCAATGTGCAGGGGCTCGACGCCTTCCCGCAGAACCTGTGGCCAGACAATGTCGCGCTGCTCTATTACAGCTACCACATCATGGTCGGGCTGGGGACGATTTTCATCGCCATCATGCTGGTTGCTGCGTTCCTGTTGTGGCGCGGCAAATTATTTTCAGCCCGCTGGATGCTGTGGATCCTGGTGCTCGCCTTGCCGTTCCCCTACATCGCCAACACCGCCGGATGGATTACCGCGGAACTTGGCCGGCAGCCCTGGCTCGTGTACGGCCTGATGCGCACGTCCGCGGGATATTCGAAGCTGGTCTCAGCAGGGAACGGAATGTTTACGCTGCTGGGCTTTATGGGCATGTACATGGTGCTCGGAATTCTGTTTCTGTTTCTAGTGCGTCGGGAAATCGAACAGGGGCCTGAAGCTGAAGTGATTACGGGGCACTGAACTAGCGCTGCCGTCTCGCGGGACGACTCGACATTACTCGGACCGGATTTAGTCTAATAAGACGAGGACTCATGGAAACACTATGGTTCATGATCGTTGCCGTGATGGTTGCGGCCTATGTGGTGCTCGACGGATTCGATCTCGGCGCTGGCGCAATTTATCTTAGCGCTGGCAAAACGACCGACGACCGTCGAAGGATTCTCCGCGCCATTGGCCCGGTTTGGGATGGCAATGAAGTCTGGTTGCTCGCCGCTGGCGGAACGCTCTACTTCGCCTTTCCGCTGCTTTATGCCTCCAGCTTCAGCGGCTTCTATCTGCCGCTGATGATGGTTCTGTGGCTGCTGATGCTGCGCGGCATCGGCATCGAGCTTCGCGCCCACATGGAGAATCCCGTCTGGGTCGGATTCTTCGATTTAATCTTCTGTGTGTCGAGCGCGCTGCTGGCAATTTTTTTCGGCGCGGCACTCGGCAACGTGGTCCGCGGCGTACCGCTCGGAGCTGACGGATATTTCTTCGAGCCGCTCTGGACCAACTTCCGCGTGGGCGCGAATACCGGAATTCTGGACTGGTACACGGTGCTCACCGGCGTGATCGCGCTGGTCACGCTGACCGCGCACGGATCGTTATATATCGCGGTCAAAACCGACGGCGACCTGAATCTGCGCACGCGCAACATCGCCATGTGGGCTTGGCCGCTGCAACTGATCCTGACCATCGTTGCGCTGATCGCGACCTGCTATGTGCAACCCTCGGTTCTCGACAACTACAGGCAACATGCTGTCGGATACCTGATTCCCGTCCTCGTGTTCGGCAGTCTTGGCACGATGATCTACGCCATTCGCAAACAACAAGACAAACTCGCGTTCGTTGCCTCGGCTCTCTACATCGTCGGAATGCTGGTGGGCGCAGCCTTCGCGCTCTATCCGGTGGTCTTGCCGGCCAGCACCGACCCTGCTCACAGAAGCCTGACCATCTACAACACCGCTGCGGGCCGACATGGACTCACGGTCGGCTTGACGTGGTGGATTTTCGGGATGATTCTCGCTCTTGGGTACTTCACCCTACTGTTCCGCATGTTCCGCGGAAAGGTACGGCTGGAGGGCGAAGGCTACTGAGATTTTGTCGATATTCGTCGATCCCTTCAACATTTCCACAGGTGCGATTGGCTCTGCGCCCTCGCGTTCCTTGTCGGGTTTACCTTTTGGTTACTCCCCCTCCCCACCCCCCTCGATCTCTGGAATCATGCCTTTAGACATGTTTTCGCCCGCAAAATATAGGCGATAAAGGACTTAGAGGTTAAAATCTAGACAGTAAAGGACTTGCTGGCTGCTTGTTGACCCGCTCAGCCTTTCTCGCAATTCCTGTCCGTGGAACCTCTGCCGAGACCATGATGGAACGAAGTTGGGGCTGTGCGCAAGGTCAGATGTCACAATGGGGCTGTGGAAATCTTTTTCGGAGATTGCTTCGGAGAAAGTCGAAGGCAGGCCTTCGAAAGCGGCTCACCATTGGGTTATGCTCATCGGGGCGGATTTTACGGTCTACCCACGATCCAAGTCGATGAGCTGCTATAACGACAATTAACTTCCGATGGCCGCGCGCCTGCCTGCGTTGGTCATCGCGTCGCTAAGTCTTCTCCCGGTTCTTGATCATCCACAACGTGAGGTCCCAGGCAGCGTAAATGCCGGCGAACAGCAGGAGCGCGGTGGCGCCCGCGATGGCATAGGGCGCGAAGGATCTCTCGGCAAGCAATCCGACCGCGCCGACGATCAAGGTTGCACTGCCGATCGCTGGAACGCCTACGTACGGAATCCAGTCGTGCCAATCGGGCAATGCTAGCCCGACTTTGTGCCGCATGACGACCACTTTGATTTGATAGGCAAGGCCCGCGACCCCACCCAGGCTGAGAATGATCCCGATTGGCCACGCCGACGGAAATGGCGCCAGCACGGCCAAGGACAGGAGTAACACGCCGCCGAAACGTATGAGCGTAGGCGTTAGAAAGCCGCGCGTGCCGTGCACTATGTTCGATGTCGGGAGGCCAGTGCCTACCGTGACGGCAACGAATAGTAACCCGATTAGAGTCGCGGCCGCAGTCCCGGCCATCATGAAGAAGTTGTCCCAGCCGTGGAGCATTGGCAAGCAGTATAGTCCGTCGGCCGTCTTTCGGCGAGTTCAGCGGTTCGCATGTTGTTGCAACGAGAAAATGTCGTATTAACTGCGACGAGACTTTGTCACCCCGTATCGATTAAGTAACGGCCGCGAGAGCGGGGCGGCCGGAGAGGTTGTAGATGCGTGGCATCTTG